>CANISR010000057.1 GCA_947470105.1 Fidelibacterota bacterium
GCCCTGGTGCGCGACGAGAAGGGCCAGAAGATGTCCAAGTCCAAGGGCAACGTCATGGACCCCCTGGACCTGTGCAATGTCTACGGCACCGATGCCGTGCGCTTTACCCTGACCGCCATGGCCGCCCAGGGCCGCGACATCAAGCTGGCCGAAACCCGAATCGCCGGTTACCGCAACTTCATCACCAAGATCTGGAACGCTGCGCGCTTCTGCCAGATGAACGAATGCGTCATCAAACCGGACTTCGATCCGGCCGCGGTCACCACCACGCTCAACAAGTGGATCGTCGCCAAAACCGCCGAAGCCGCCGCCACCGTGGCCGGCGCCATCGAGGCGTACCGCTTCAACGACGCCGCCAATGGGCTCTATAAATTCACCTGGGGCAGCTTCTGCGACTGGTTCCTGGAGTTCGCCAAGCCGGTGTTCTTAGGCACGGACGAAGCGGCCAAAGCCGAAACCCGCGCCGCCGCGTCCTGGGTGCTGGACCAGATCCTGCTGATCGGTCAGCCGATGATTCCGTTTGTCGCCGAGACCCTTTGGGATGAACTGGCGGCCGCCGCCGGCATCAAACGCGCGAGTGCCTTGATCCATGCGCCGTGGCCCACCTACGAGGGCATGGCTGCCAAAGAAGCTCAGGCAGAGATCGACTGGGTCGTGGACATCATCAGCGCCATCCGCTCGGTGCGGGTGGAGATGGGTATCTCACCCGCCCTTCAACTGGCCGCAACGGTGAAAAGCACAAGCGCTGCGACCACGACCCTTTTGGAACGCCACAACGACTTGATCTGCGCCAATGCGCGCCTGTCATCCATCACGGTGTCGGACACCATCCCTCCGGCCTCCGCCCAAGTGGTGGCCGGCGAGGCGACCGTGTTCCTGCCCATGGAAGGCGTCATCGACCTGGGCAAGGAGAAGGAGCGCCTCAAGAAGGAGATCGCCCGTCTTGAAGGCGAGATCGCCGGCATCATCAAGAAACTCTCGAACGAGGCATTCGTGGCGAAAGCGCCGGTGGAAGTGGTCGAGGAAAATCGCGAACGTCAGGCCACATTCGAGGCCGCTCGCGTGAAGATGACCGAGGCGCTGGCCCGCATCAGCGCGTAGACTTTTATCGATACGAATAGGGGGAGGCACCATGCCCGACGACGGTAAGACGGCCGCGAAGTTCGATAAAGCCAAGCTTCCCAGCCGCCATGTGACGGAAGGGCCGGAGCGCGCGCCGCACCGCAGCTACTACTACGCCATGGGCATGACGGCGGAAGAGATCCACCAGCCTCTGGTCGGCGTCGCCACCTGCTGGAATGAAGCCGCCCCCTGCAATATTTCGCTCTCGCGCCAGGCTCAGGCGGCGAAAGCCGGCGTGAAGGCTGCCGGCGGCTCTCCCCGCGAATTCACCACCATCACCGTCACCGACGGCATCGCCATGGGCCACCAGGGTATGAAAAGCTCGCTCGCGTCCCGCGACCTCATCGCGGACTCGGTGGAACTCACCATGCGCGGCCATTGTTACGACGCGCTGGTGGGGCTAGCGGGCTGCGACAAGAGCCTGCCCGGCATGATGATGGCCATGGTGCGCCTCAACGTGCCGAGCGTGTTCATGTACGGCGGCTCCATCCTGCCCGGAAAATTCAAGGGCAAGGACGTCACCGTGGTGGACGTGTTCGAAGGCGTCGGCCAACACGCCGCCGGCAAGATGACCGACGCTGAACTCACCGAGCTGGAATGCGTTGCCTGTCCGTCAGCGGGCTCCTGCGGCGGCCAGTACACCGCCAACACTATGGCCTGCGTGTCCGAAGCCATGGGCCTCGCCATTCCGCTGTCCGCCGCGGCGCCGGCGCCCTATGAGAGCCGCGATCAATACGCCGAAGCCTCGGGCAAGGCGGTCATGGAACTACTGCGCCTCGGCATCCGGCCGCGCGACATCGTCACGCGCAAAGCTTTGGAGAACGCCGCAGTCATCGTTGCGGCCTCGGGTGGTTCCACCAACGCCGGGCTGCACCTGCCGGCCATCGCCCATGAATGCGGCATCAAGTTCGACCTCGATGAAGTCATCCGCATCTTCAACAAGACGCCCTACCTCGCCGACCTCAAGCCGGGCGGAAAATACGTGGCGCTGGACATGTACCGGGTGGGCGGTATGCCGGTGCTCATGAAGATCCTGCTCGACGGCGGCTATCTGCACGGCGACTGCATGACTGTCACGGGTAAAACCATCGCCGAGAACCTCAAGGACGTGAAGTTCCCCACCGACCAGGACGTGATCCGCCCGCTCTCGAATCCGCTGTCGCCCAACGGCGGCGTCACCGGCCTGAAGGGTTCGCTCGCGCCGCAAGGATGTATCGTCAAGATCGCCGGCATGAAGACCTTGAAGTTCCGCGGCCCCGCCCGCTGTTTCGACAGCGAGGAGGAGTGCTTCGCCGCCGTACAGGATAAGAAGTACAAGGAAGGCGAAGTGATCGTCATCCGCTACGAAGGACCGCGCGGCGGGCCCGGTATGCGCGAGATGCTCTCCACCACCGCGGCCCTGTACGGCCAGGGGATGGGGGAGAAGGTGGCCCTGATCACCGACGGCCGTTTCTCCGGCGCCACGCGTGGCTTCTGCGTCGGCCACGTAGGCCCCGAAGCAGCCGTGGGCGGCCCCATCGCCCTGGTCAACGACGGCGACATCATTGCCCTGGACGCCGAGAACGGCACCATCGAGGTGGAAGTCTCCGCCGACGAACTGGCGAAACGCAAAGCCGCCTGGAAGCCCCGCCAACACAATTACCAGGCCGGCGCGTTGTGGAAATTCGCCCAACTGGTCGGCGACGCCTGCGACGGCTGCGTCACCCATCCCGGCGGTAGCGCTGAAACCCACGTCTACGCGGATATTTAGGCGCGCAGACTCCTGAAGATGAAAAGCCCCGTGTGGTGTACCGCACGGGGCTTTTGTTTGGGCTTACGTCCGTAAGTCTAAATCGCCAGCTCGCACCACACCGGGGTGTGGTCGGAGGCCTTCTCCTGGCCGCGCGGCTTTTTGTCGATGCCGCTGGCTACCAGCAGGTCGGCGGCGGTGGGGGAGAGCAGGATGAAGTCGATCAACAGGCCGTTGTCCTTCTGCCAGGCGCCGGCCTGGTAGTCCCAGTATGAGTATTGGTGTGGCTTGGTGTTGAACACCCGGAAGGCGTCGGTCATGCCCAGGTGGTTCATGGCCCGGAAGTGGGCGCGGGTCTGGGGCTGGGTGAGGGCGTCGGAATCAAACGCTCGCGGGTTATAGACGTCGTCGTCGGTGGGGATGACGTTGTAGTCGCCGCCGTAGACCCTGATCTCGTCGTCCAGCACCGTGCGCTCCATATGCGCCTTCAAGCGCTCCATCCAGGACAGCTTGTAGCTGAACTTCTCGGTGCCGATGGGATTGCCGTTAGGCAGGTACAGCGCGGCCACGCGCACCTTGCCGAACACCGTCCCCTCGATATAGCGGGCATGCTCGTCGGAGGCCGCCGCACTCTTGGGGCCGCGGAGGCCGGCCAGGTCCGGAAGACCGCGTTCCACGTCTTCGATGGGCGACTTGGAAAGGATCGCGACGCCGTTGTAGGTTTTCTGGCCGTGGCTCTCGATGTTGTAGCCCAGCTCCTCGATCTCAAGGCGGGGGAAGGTGTCGTCGGTGCACTTGAGTTCCTGGAACAGCACCACGTCCGGCGCGAACTCCTTGAGCCACGTCAGCACATTGGGCAGACGCGCCTTGAGCGAGTTGACGTTCCAGGTGACGATCTTGATGGTCTTGCCGGCCGCCGTGGCCGCGGGCGTCTTGGTCGGATTGGGCGCGGCGGAGAAGAGATCGGGCAAGAGGCGCTCACATAAAGATGAACAGGGCAGGGCGGGTCAGCATGCTGACATTGCCCGCCCGCCGGAGCAAGATGGGCCGATGAACCGGGGTTGGGGCGTTTTCGCAATTATTCTCGCTGCCGTCGGCGGCATGGCCGGCGCGCCGGCCGTTACGGCGGCGGCCAACACCTGTGCGCCGTCCCGCAAGGCCATCACCCTCGACTTTGTCACCAAGGCGCAGGAGCCCATCTACAACAACCGCCTGACCGTGAGTGGAATCCGCAATCTTCTGGCCACCCGCGGCCAGCCCGTGAGCGGCCCCCATGAGAAGGCCCTGGGCGTCACCTATGTGGAGACCGTGTTCTCACTCCAGGGCGCCGTGAACATCAAGCCCACGGGGCGTGGATTTTGCGTCTACGTCGATCGCGTCGATGTGGATTTCGGCTGGGACCGCATGGAGGTCTATGTCGCCTCCGAGTACAAGCCGGGGAGCTGCGAATACCGCACGGTGCTGGATCATGAGAACCAGCACGTCTCCATCAACCAATCGGTCCTGCGCGAGACCGCGCCCCGGGTGCGGGCCACCATGGAAGGCATTTTACGCGACCAACAGCCGATCTATATTGCCAGCGCCACCGGCGGCGCCGACCGGGCGTTGACCGCCATCCAGAATCGCATGAACGGCGTGCTCGATAATTTTCAGCAAGCCATGTCCACGCGCAACGGCGGCATCGACACGGCTTCGAATTACAGCGCTATCGGTGAAATGTGCAGCGATTGGGACGGGGCGCAGAAGTCACCGCCGAAGAAGCGCCCCTAAGCGGAAAAAGAAGTACCGCAGCCGCAGGTGGAGGTGGCGTTGGGATTGCTGATACGGAATGACGCCGCCATCAGGTCGTCCACGTAATCGATCTGGGAGCCTTTGAGCAGGTCCAGGGATACGTCGTCGATCACCAGCTTCGCGCCAAAGAATTCATAGACCTTGTCATCGCCGGTAACGGCATTGTCCAGGCTGAACCCGTAGGAGAAGCCCGAACAGCCACCGCCCGAAACCGCCAGGCGCAACATGAGGGCCGGGTTGCCCTCGGCCGCGGCCAATACGATGACGCGGTCGGCAGCCGACTTGGTGAGTTGGACGAGGGGGGCGTCGACGACTTGATTCATATGAACAACCTGAAGCTTGCGCCCCCAATGTAGGTGGCGCCAGCGTCAGATTCAAGGTGAGGGGAGAAAGTCCCTTGGTTCAGTGCGTTAGAGCATCCTTGATGCGCTGAACGTAGGCTTTTATCCCGTGCGAAGCCTCGGCTTCTGGCACAGGGGCCTTTTGTCGGACTGCAGGCATTGCATCGCATTCCTGGGACCGGGGGCTGGAACTCGCGTTCCACTCACGGCGAACGTGGCTCCGGCCGGGCATGGCGCCCGTGCCGGAGATTCCATCTTTCGTCGGCATGGTGACCTCCTGAAAGTTGGCCTTATTGGGTGAAGCTATTGCTGCCTGTCGCCAGGCGTAACGATGGGCGGGAAGGGCTGGCGCTGACTGCTGCTGGCTTGCCCGCCTTTACGTCCTGCATCGGCAGCGCGTTCGCGGTTGTTGGCGAAGTTGCCGCTTGAATGCTGCCCACCCTTGCGGCCAGCTTCTACCGCCCGCTCGCGGTTGTTGGCGAAATTACCGCCCGACAATTGACCGCCCTTACGCCCGGCTTCCGCTGCACGTTCGCGGTTGTTGGCGAAATTGCCGCCACTGGCATGGCCGCCTTTGCTAGCGATCTCGCGCTGCCGCGCGGGATCCATAGAGGCAAAGCCGCGGTTTGACTTCGGCTTCACCGCCGCCGCTTCAGGCTTTGAGTCGGTGCCGGTGAATGGAACGTTGGGTTGGTTAATCTGCGTCATGGTTTTATCTCCTGCGGTGGCCGTATTCGCTGTCCCCGCCGAAACTCCCATCCCGTCTTTCAGCGATTGAAAATGATCTTGAAGCGCGGGGGCCGCGTTCTGCGGCGCCCGCGCGGATCAAGAAGGGCTAGTCGTTGCGCGATGAATCGATCTCGCTATCCTTGGACCTCTGCGGGTCCTTTTGGCCGCTCTGCGAACGGTCCGTCTGTGGAGAACGCGCGCGTTCATCCTGGTCGAAATTCTGCGCGCTCTGTTGGCCGCTCTTTTCAGATGGCCGGCGCGTCTGGTCCGAGCCCATCTGTGAGCTGCGGTCCTGCTGGTTGTCCTGCGACTGCTGACCTTGAGTCGGTTTGGAGGTTTTGCTCTGGTTCTGCGTGTCTTTGTTCACGTTCTGATTCATGAAACCATCTCCATTACTTGACGAGTACTTACTGACGAAAGTGCACACCTCAGTCGGCGTACCTAAGCCCAACGTCCCGTACCGTAGTTTGTTGCGACTCTGCCCGTGTCGGTAGGC
Source organism: Fidelibacterota bacterium (assembly GCA_947470105.1). GTDB lineage: Bacteria > Pseudomonadota > Alphaproteobacteria > Rhodospirillales > Rhodospirillaceae > SHVO01. Next base: position 6,209 of record CANISR010000057.1, read on the forward strand.
GTCGTAACTGGTGCGTGGCAATCGACGGGTGTGATCGCGGCTAAAATAAGGCTAAAAGGCAACCACAGGACGACGACGCAGCGGCGTGCTATCGTCGTGGCAGGGGCTGAAGGGATGCGGGCGCGATGAGTTCAGAGCTGGCGGGGCTAAAAGGATTTCTCGAATCCGTCGCGTGCGATCCCGCCGCGAGCCGCGGGCGCCTGCATCGTGAGTCCGAAGCCGTGACACGCACGGTGTATCAGCGCGACCGTGATCGCATCATTCATTGCGGCGCCTTCCGCCGCCTCAAATACAAGACCCAGGTGTTCGTCTACAGCGAGGGCGAGAACTACCGCACCCGCCTGACGCATAGCCTGGAAGTGGCGCAGATCGCCCGCTCCCTGGCCCGGTTCATGGGCCTTAACGAAGATATCGCGGAAGCTTTGGCGCTGGCCCATGACCTGGGCCATACCTGTTTCGGTCATGCGGGCGAGGATGCGCTCAAGGAATGCATGGCCGACTACAACGGCTTCGACCACAACGCTCAATCGCTGCGCATTGTGACAAAGTTGGAACATCGTTATGCGTCATTCGATGGATTGAACCTCACCTGGGAAACGCTCGAGGGGTTGGTCAAACACAATGGCCCCATTGTCGGCGAGGGATCGAAGCCGGTGCCCTTGGCGATCACCGAGTACAACGCCGGCCACGATCTCGAACTCGCCACCTGGCCCGGGGTAGAAGCGCAGGTGGCTGCGGTGTCCGACGATATCGCCTACAACGCCCACGACTTCGACGACGGCTTGCGCGCGGGCCTCTTCACGCTGGAAGCCGTCACCGAACTTCCGGTGGTGGGCGACGCCGTGCGCGCGGTATTGAAACGCCACCCGGACGTGGACCGCAACCGTCTCATCCATGAGGCCCTGCGCGATGTCATCGCCGCCATGGTGAACGACATCATCACCGAGACTCGCCGGCGTTTGTCCTCGCTCAAACCAACGACCGCTGCCGAGGTGCGGTTGCTTGGCGCGCCCTTGGTAGGTTTTTCCGACGGCATGGCCGCTCATGTGCGGGTACTGAAGGCATTCCTGTTCGCGCGCATGTATCGCCATACCAAGGTCAACCGCATGACCAGCAAGGCGCGACGCATCGTCCACGATCTGTTCGAACTGCTGTTCGCGGAGCCGCAGTTGCTGCCCGAGGATTGGCGCGACGACACCATCGCTCCCAAATCCCTCAAGACCGCCCGGCGGGTGGCGGACTACATCGCCGGCATGACCGACCGCTTTGCCCTGGACGAACACGCCCGGCTGTTCGATCCCGCGGTCAAACCCTGACACACATTATATATAGCGAACGGCAGTAGTCCGGCTGTCTGCTATATTTAGGCGGCCAGAAAACATTTCCGCCATCTGTTGCGTTTTCCGTCACTGACGCTGGGGTCTATGCGGTCCTGCGTCCTCAATCGGAATCAGCAGGAGACACCCATGGCGCAGCGCCGGAGCCCAAGCTCCAAGCCTAAAAGCTCCAAGACTAAAAGCTCCAAGACCAAAAGTTCCCGGGCCAAAAGCAGCCGCGGCAAGGCCCCGGCTGCAAAGGCCAAGGCCGCGAAGACAAAAACCAAAAGCATGAAGTCTAAAGTCGCGGCTCCCAAGCGCGCCGCCCCGAAAAAGAAAAAGCCGGTGGCGAAGACGGCGGCCGGGAAAAAGGCTGCCGCCAAGATTGCGAAGACCAAACGACCCGCCGCCGCCAAACCCGCGCCTCGCCGCACCGCGCCCGCCATTCAGGGCCGCCGCCCGCGCCGCACCAAGGGCGGCCGCCCGCCGGGGTTCGAGCGCACGGCTAAGATCGGTGTCGAGACCCGCACTGAAGACCTGCTGCCGAATAGCCGCAGCACCCGGGAGAGCCCGCGACCCCTGACTGCGCCCGATGGATATGTCTATGAAAGTGACGCGCGGCAGTCGGCCGATGAGACCTTTACGCCGGGCACCCTTGTCCCGGGGAATGTAGGCGAGGCCAAACCCGCGCCGCGCCGCCGTGGCGTCAGCCGGAGTTCCGAAACCGAGAGCATTCCGGCCGAGGGCGCGGCGGCCACGGCCGGTCCGGCCAAAGGCAGCTTCGACGAAGCCGCGGCGGCAGGCCAAGGTAACCGGGACGCCGAAATCGCCGGCCAGCAGCGTGACAGCGCGGTTTCCGCTCCGAATGAGGACTATGGGCGCGCCAAGACCTCTGACCGCAAGGCGAACGAATAGGCTTTAGTCTCAAGGCGATGCGGAAAATGGCGGGCCCCAGGGTCCGCCATTTCTTTTGGCTCCTGGTTATTGCCCCCAGCTTATTGCTCCGTCGGGGCCCGCTCTATAATGTCCGCGCTCGTTTGCGTGTTTTCCACTTCTCATCATTCCTCGGGCCTGGCCGCATCGTCCTATGAACATCTTCGCCGTCATGAAAAGCCGCCTCGACGCCGTCCTGGGCGGGTTGATGGCCGCGGGTAAACTTCCGCCCGGGCTCGATCTCGCCCGCGTCTCGGTGGAGCCGCCGCGCGAGGCCGGCATGGGCGACCTCACCACCAACGCCGCCATGGTGCTGGCCAAGCCCACCGGCATGGCGCCAAAGGTGCTGGCTGAGCTGCTGGTCGAGGCGCTGAAAGGCGTTGAGGACGTGACCGCAGCGTCCACCGCCGGTCCTGGCTTCATCAACATCCAGCTCAATGCCGCCGTCTGGCGCGGGGCCCTGCTGGATGTGCTGAAAGAAGGCCGCGCATATGGCGACAGCACCACCGGCGCCGGCGAACCGGTCAACATCGAGTATGTCTCGGCCAATCCCACCGGCCCCATGCATGTGGGTCACGCCCGCGGCGCGGTCATGGGCGACGTGCTCGCGCGCCTCCTGGCCAAGGCCGGCTTCGCGGTCACCAAGGAATATTACATCAACGACGCCGGCGGACAGGTGGACAACGTCGCCGCGGCGCTGCGCATGCGCTACCTGCAGGCCCTGGGCCGCATTAGCGAGGCCGATGTGCAAGGCGCCCTGGAGCGCAAGGAAATCCAATACGGCGGCGCCTATCTGCTTCCGGTGGCCGAGGCCCTCAAGACCCGCGACGGCGACAAATGGGCCGAGGTCAACGACCCTGCCGCCTGGATCCCGCCGCTCCGGGACTTCACCGTGGAATACATGATGAAGCTGGTGCGCGAGGATCTGAAGGACCTCGGCGTGCACCACGATGTGTTCAGTTCGGAAAAGGCCCTGGTGGAAACCGGCAAGGTCGATGACGCGCTGAAATTCCTGGCCGATGCCGGGCTCACCTACACCGGCGTCCTGGAACCGCCCAAGGGCAAGACCCCCGACGACTGGGAGCCCCGGCCCCAACTGCTGTTCAAGGCCACCCAGTTCGGCGATGAAGTCGACCGCCCGCTCAAGAAGTCCAGCGGCGTCGGCACCTATTTCGCCAGCGACATCGCCTACCACAAGGACAAGGTGGACCGCGGCTTCAAGAACCTGGTCAACATCTGGGGCGCCGACCACGGCGGCTACGTCAAGCGCGTGCAGGCCGCCCTGAAGGCGCTCACCAACGGCGAAGGCAAGCTCGACGTCCAGCTCTGCCAGATGGTCCGGGTGCTCAACAACGGCGAACCGGTGAAGATGTCCAAGCGCGCCGGGACGTTTGTGACGCTCCGCGACCTCATCGACGAAGTCGGCAAGGACGTGGTGCGCTTCATCATGCTCACCCGCAAGAACGACGCGCCGCTGGATTTCGACTACGCCAAGGTCATGGAGAAGTCGCGCGAGAACCCGGTGTTCTACGTGCAGTACGCCCATGCCCGCGGCCGCAGCGTCTTCCGCCACGCCGCCACCATGTTCCCGCAGGCGGACCTGTCCGACGCCGGCCTGGCCAAGGCCGACCTGTCGCGGCTGGCCGATGTGGACGAGGTGGCGCTGCTGCGCTTCCTGGCCAACTGGCCCCGGACGGTGGAGGCGGCGGCGCTCGCCCACGAGCCGCACCGGCTCGCGTTCTACATGTACGAGCTGGCGTCCCAGTTCCATGGATTGTGGAACAAAGGCAACGACGCCACCGAATTGCGTTTCCTCCAGGCCGACGATGCGGCCGTGTCGCTGGCGCGTCTCGCGCTTGTCCGCGGCGTGGGGCTGGTGATAGCGTCGGGGCTGACGGTTTTCGGCGTCGAACCCCTTGAGGAAATGCGCTGACACGATGGCTATAGGACCCTATGACCGCGATGGCGCCCCCGAGAGGGGTGAGCCCAGCTTGCGGCGGGACGATACCAAGCGTGACGCCCCGGAGAGGGGCGACGCGCTGCGCGCGACCCCGTTCACAGACGAGGTCTTCGCCGACCGCGACGATGGGGCGGCCCGCTCCAGTGGAACGTCCGTCAGCCTGATCGTCGGCGTCGTCCTCGGCGTCGTGCTGGTGGGCGGTGTCGGCTGGTACGCTTTCCAGAACCCGGCGGGCGTTGCCCTGGCCCCGGGCGAAACCCAGACCATCAAGGCCGATACCACACCCTATAAAATGCGGCCCGATAATCCGGGCGGCATGCAGGTCGAGAACCAGGACAAGCTGGTCTACGACCGCGTCGCCAAGGGCGCCGCCCCCAACCGGGTGGAAAGCCTGCTGCCGCCGCCCGAGGAACCCAAGGCCCCGCCCAAAGCGCCGCCCAAGGAAGTAGCCGCCGCGCCGCCGCCGGTTGCCCCCTCAGCGGAAAAAATGCCGGAGAAGGTCGCCGAGAAGGCTCCCGCCAAGGCCCCGGAAAAGACAATGGAGTCTATTGTCAAAGCCGCCAATGAAGACCCGTCCCGGGCGGTCGCGTCTACGGCACCGGCGGCTCCGGCTCCGTCATCGGACGCCGCCTCCCTGGCTGCGGCCGTCGCCGCCGCGACCACCGCCAAGCCGTCCGCGGTGGAAGTCCCCAAGGCGCCCGAACCGAAGACCGCGGTCCAGACCGCTGCTGTGACCCCCGCCGTCACGGCCCCCACGGTCATGCCCGCCGGGTCCTTCCAGATTCAGTTGGTGTCGGTGCCGACCGAGGACGCCGCCCAGTCGGAATGGAAGCGCATCAGCGGCCGCCACAAAGACCTGTTCGCCGCTCTGGCTCCAGCCATCACCAAGGCCGACCTGGGCGAGAAGGGAATCTATTACCGTCTGCGCGCCGGCCCCTTGGCTGACAAGGCCGCCGCTGACCAGCTCTGCGCCACACTTGCAGCCGACAAAGTCGGCTGCATCGTGATCAAGCCGTAGCCGGCCACCACTCATGACCATGACGGGTGCGCCGCTCGCGGCGGTATTTGGGATGGCGGGCCTTACGCTCGCCGATGCCGAGCGGGCGTTCTTCAAACAGGTACGCCCTGCGGGCTACATTCTCTTCGCACGTAACATTGAAAATCCTCAGCAAGTCATTGCGTTAGTTAATGATTTGCGCGGACTTAATCCGGATTTTGAGGCCTTCGTCCTGATCGACCAGGAGGGCGGCCGAGTGCAGCGCCTGAAGCCGCCCCACTGGCGGCATGCGCCGGCCAGCGGCGAGTTCGAGCCGCTGTTTAAAAGCAATCCGGCCCGGGCGGAAGAAATCGTCCGCCTCAACCTCCAGCTCATCGGCGAGGAGCTGCGGGCGCTCGGCATCGACGTGGACTGCGCGCCCGTGGCCGATGTGCCCGTGGCCGGCGCCCACGACATCATCGGCGACCGGGCGTTCTCGAAAGACCCCGCCGTGGTGGGCCGCCTCGCGGTGTCTGTCTGTGAGGGCCTGCGCGATGCCGGCGTGGTGCCGGTCATCAAGCATATCCCCGGCCATGGCCGGGCCATGAGCGACAGCCACCTGGAGCTGCCGGTGGTCACGGCCAGCCTCGATGAGCTGCGGGCGACGGATTTCGTACCCTTCAAGCACCTGTCCGCCCAGCCCGGACTCATGTTCGCCATGACCGCCCATGTGGTCTACACCGCCATCGATCCCGGTCTGCCGGCCACCACTTCGCCCAAGGTCATCTCCGATATCATCCGGGGTGAAATCGGCTTTCAGGGCATCCTAATTAGCGACGATCTCGGCATGAAGGCCCTGGCGGGCCCGTTCGACGAACGGGCCGACGCAGCCCGGGTGGCCGGCTGCGACCTGATGCTTCATTGCGACGGCAACCTGGCCGACATGCAAGCCGTTGCCCGCACCGCCGGTACCCTGGGGGCGAGGGGGCTGGCTGCTCTTGGCGATACCGGCGCCCGTCGTCCCCGCGCCAAAATCGCCCAAACCCCCGCGTCCGAGTTCAGGATTCTGGACGCGCTCCGTCATGTTTAATCCTCATGGATGACGCCGCCGAGCTTTCGACTGTCGCCTCCATCTTTGCCATGGCCATCCCCGCAATCCTGGCCATTACCCTCCATGAGGCGGCCCACGGCTATATCGCTCTGCTGTTCGGCGACCCCACCGCCAAGGAACGCGGGCGGCTGTCCCTGAATCCCATCCGCCACGTGGACCTGTTCGGCACCATCATCCTGCCGGGCCTGCTGATGCTGTCGAAGGCGCCGTTCCTCATGGGCTGGGCCAAGCCCGTGCCTGTGGATTTCGGGCGGCTGCGCAATCCGCGCCGCGACATGGTCTGGGTGGCGGCAGCCGGCCCGGGAACGAATCTGGCGCTGGCCATCATCTCGGCGCTGCTGTTCCATGGGCTGGCCTCGCTGCCGGAGGGGTGGCAGCCGTTCGTCCAGGCCATGCTAACGAATAGCTTGCTATTCAATGTCATGCTGGCGGTTTTCAACATGATCCCGCTGCCGCCCCTGGACGGGGGCCGGGTGGCTGTCGGATTGCTGCCGCTGGGCCCCGCCCGCGCCTTGGCGCGCATGGAAAAATACGGCATCTTGGCCCTCATCGTTCTCCTGGTCGCGTTACCGTCCTTGGGGTCGTTGATTGGACGTGACCTGAACCTTTTCGCCTGGATCATCCTGCCCATCGTCGAGCGCGTGGTGGAACTTATCGCCAGCGTCGCCGGACTGACTTAAAAGGGGGGCGGATTTTCCCTCCCGGGCCGATTCACCTAAAACTTCTAGAATGATTGGCTAACCTGCTGATGGCTTCCGATTTTCCGACCGACCTGACCTTCGAGGAAGACCCCGACCGCGACGAGTCCGATCCGCTGTCGCGCCTGGTCTTGTCGCTGGGTGGTTTTGACGGCCCGATCGATGTGCTTCTGGTGCTGGCGCGCGACCAGAAAGTCGACCTTATGCACATCTCGATCCTGGCCCTGGCCGACCAGTACCTGCTGTTCGTCGACGCCGCCGCCGCGCAGCAGTTGGAACTGGCCGCCGACTATCTGGTGATGGCCGCCTGGCTGGCCTACCTGAAGTCCAAACTGCTCCTGCCCAAGGAGGAGAACGACGACCAGCCCTCTGCCGAGGAAATGGCCGAGGCGCTGCGGTTCCAGATGCGCCGCCTGGAAGCCATGCAGGAGGCTGGCCGCAAGCTGTTCGAGCTGCCCCGCCGGGGCATGGGGTTCTGGGGCCGTGGGGCGCCGGAAGGCCTGCCGACCACCTTCCGGGCGGTCTACGACGTCAGTCTTTATGATCTGCTGCGGGCTTATGCCCGCCAGCATAAGGAAAAGAACGTCACGGCGCTTGAAATCGAGCCCTTCGACCTTTACTCGATCGACGACGCCATCAACCGGCTGAGGGAGATCCTGCCGGGCGTGCCCGACTGGACCGACCTCAAGTCGTTCCTGCCCCAGGGCATCCGCCAACCCCTCATGCGCCGTTCTGCGATCTCCACCACCCTGATCGCCGTGCTCGAACTGGTGCGTCAGGGTAAAGCCGACCTTCGCCAGGATGGCGGCGCCTACTCACCGATTTATCTGAAACCCGCGAACCGGTCTTCCACGAATGACTGATTCACCGAACAACGACGGACCTGAGCTTACGGTGGTCCAGAACGACCAGGACGACGACCTGCCGGTGGTGCCGGCGGCCGTTGCCGAGGAAATCGCCGAGCAGGACGCGGACCGCACGCGCCGCATGGCGGAAGAGCTGCGCCTGCTGGAAGCCTTGCTGTTCGCGAGCGCCGAGCCCGTGTCCGAGCGCGTGATCGCCGAGAGATTAGGGGAAGGGGCGGACGTTCCGGGCCTCCTCGAGCAACTGCGCGCTGTTTACCAAGGCCGGGGCGTTGAATTGCTCCAGGGCAACGGCCGCTGGTCGTTCCGCACCGCGCCGGACCTGGTCGAGCGTCTGGCCCTCGAAAAGCTGGTGCCGCGCAAGCTGTCGCGCGCCGCCATCGAGACTCTCGCCATCGTCGCCTATCACCAGCCTGTCACCCGCGCCGAGATCGAAGAGATCCGCGGCGTGGTGGTGTCCACGGGTACGGTCGATATCCTGCTGGAAGAGGGCTGGCTCAAGCCCCGCGGCCGTAAACAGGTGCCGGGGCGCCCGGTCATGTGGGGCACGTCGAACGCCTTCCTTGATCACTTCGGCCTCGAATCCATCGAAGACCTGCCGGGTATCGACGAACTGAAGGCCGCCGGCCTGCTCGATAGCACCCGTGGCGCCTCCTACAGCACCCGCGGCGCGGAAACACTGCTGTTCGACACCGAAGAGTCCGACGAAGCCCTCGAACCCCTGGTCACGGGCGAGGAGGGTGAAGCCGCGCCTGAGACCGCCGCCGCCGAAGAGGCGCCGGAAGACGCGGACGATGAGGACGACGAAGGCGATTTCGAGGACGACGACGAGGATGAAGACGACGATGAGGGCGATGACGATGATGACGCCCCCGCCGAGAAGAAAGAGGACTAGGTGGTCTGGCAATTGACTCGCCGACACCATACATAGAGCCCGTACACCCAGGAAAAGGCACGACAATGTGCGCTTGGTTTGGGCTACTGCAGGGCGTTAAACATTGCGGGGGGAGGGCGTATTTGCAATGATCCGAGACTACCGATCGTACATTCACGCTGCCCGCTAAACCATTGGAGTAATTGAACCATGGGTTCATTCAGTCTCGTTCACTGGCTCATCGTCCTGGTGGTGGTGTTGCTCCTGTTCGGCAGCGGCAAGATCTCCGGCCTCATGGGGGACGTCGCCAAGGGCATCAAAGCCTTCAAGAAGGGCATGAAGGAAGACGACGACGTTCCGGCCCCCGGCCACAAGACCATCGACGCCACCTCGGCGACCGATGCGGCCAAGGAAAAAGACCGGGCGACAAGGTCGTAAGCCGCGCGCCCTGGGACGGTCCTTAAACGATGTTCGATTTCGCATGGTCGGAATTGGCGCTGATCGGCGCCCTCTCGGTTCTGCTGCTTGGTCCCAAGCAGTTGCCCGAAACCATGCGCACCCTGGCCAAGGCCGTCCGTAAGATCCGGGGCCTGTCGGCCGAGTTCCAAGGCCATATCAATGAAATGGTCCGGGAAGCCGAGCTGGAAGAGCTCCGCGCCCAGGTCCAGAAGCTGTCCTCCACCAGCGTCTCCGACTACGCCAACAAGATCATCGATCCCACCGGCGAAATCGGGGGGGCCTTAAAGCTCGACCCCGCCGCCGAAGCCGAGCACCTGACCGTGGAAACCGCCGCCATCGAAGCGGACAAGACTACCCTGGTGCCCGACCCTGCGGCGCCCGCTCCGGCGGCTGCTCCGGCCGCTCCATCGCCGACGGTTGAAGCCGCTGCCGCGCCGGCCCCTGTGGCGCAAGCCGCCCCGGCGGCCGCCGCACCTGCTGGGCCTCCTGCAGCGCCCGCGGCATGAGCACCAAGTCCAACCTTCCGGCCAAAGCTGCGGACAACCCCGACAGCCACGTCATGCCGCTCATCGATCACCTGATGGAGCTGCGCCGCAGGCTGATCTTCTCGATCGCCTTTCTGATTCTGGCGTTCCTGGGCTGCTATCACTTCAGCGAGCACATCTACGGCTTTCTGGTGCAGCCGCTGGCCGACGCAGAGGCTCTGATCGGCGGGCCCAAGCGCATGATCTACACCCATCTGGCCGAAGCTTTTGTCACCCAGATCAAAGTGACCTTCTTCGCCGCCGCGTTCCTGACCTTCCCGATCTTCTCGAACCAGATCTGGAAGTTCGTCGCCCCCGGGCTGTATCGCCACGAGAAGAACGCCATCCTGCCGTTCCTGTTCAGCGCCCCCATCCTGTTCTTCATGGGCGGCGCGCTGGCCTATTACGTGGTGATGCCCCTGGCCTGGCAGTTCCTGCTGGGCTTCCAGACCACAGCCTCTGAGAGCGTGCTGCCGATTCAGCTCGAAGCCCGGGTGGGCGAATACCTCTCCATCGCCATGACACTGCTGTTCGCCTTTGGCCTGGCGTTCCAGATGCCGGTGCTGCTGATCCTGCTGGCGCGGGTAGGCGTCCTGACCTCCGCCGGGCTCGCGTCCAAGCGGCGCTACGCTATCATCCTCATGTTCATCTTCGCCGCGGTGGTCACGCCGCCCGACGTGGTCAGCCAGCTCAGCCTGGCCGTCCCCATGTGCATTCTCTATGAACTCTCCATCATCGGCGCGCGCATGGTTGAGAAGAAGCGGGAGGAGGAAGCTTCCGCCGACGGCAACGACACCAGCGCCGAAGACACGGATTTCAATACGGCCTAAGGCCTGTCCCCTGGCCCGTGTCCCCTGGACTGAATCCGGGGCCGCCCGTATAAGCCTGGGCATCGTAATCAAAGGCTTTTGACCATGCTCGACCTCAAATGGATCCGGGAAAACCCCGACGCCCTGGACGCGGCTTTGGCCCGCCGCGGCGCGGCTCCCGCCGCCGCTGCCATCGTCGACCTCGATAAGCGCAACCGCGCCACGGTCACGGAGCTCCAGGCCCTGCAGAGCCGGCGCAACGAGGCCTCCAAGCAGATCGGCGGCGTCAAGGCCAAGGGCGGCGACGCTGCCCCCCTCATGGCCGAAGTCGCTGCCATCAAGGACAAGATGACCGCGCTGGAAGCCGAAGGCGCTGCGTTGGGCGAAGAGGTCAGGAATCTGCTCCTGACCATCCCCAACGTGCTTCAGGCTGACGTACCCGAGGGCGCCGACGAGTCCGGCAATGTCGAGGTGCGCAAATGGGGCACGCCCAAGACCTTCAATTTCGCGCCCAAGGAGCACGGCGATATCGGGGCCGGCCTGGGCCTGATGGATTTTAACCAGGCGGCCGTCATCTCCGGCGCGCGTTTCGTGGTGCTCAAAGGCGCGCTCGCCCGTCTTGAGCGCGCCATCGCCCAGTTCATGCTCAACACCCACACCGAGCAGAACGGCTATACCGAGATCAATCCGCCGTTGCTGGTGAAGGACGAAGCGTTGCTCGGCACCGGCCAGTTGCCGAAATTCGCCGACGACCTGTTCCGCACCACCGCCGGCCTGTGGCTGATTCCCACATCGGAAGTGTCCCTTACCAACCTCGCCGCCGAACGCATCATCGAAGCGGGCGAACTGCCCATGCGGCTCACCGCCTTCACGCCGTGTTTCCGGTCCGAAGCCGGCGCGGCGGGCCGGGACACCAAGGGCATGATCCGCCAGCACCAGTTTGAGAAAGTGGAACTGGTCAGCGTCGTAGCGCCGGAAGACTCCGCCGCCGAGCTCGACCGCATGACCGCCTGCGCCGCCGGTATTCTCGAAAAACTGGAACTGCCGCACCGGGTCATGGCGCTGTGCGCCGGCGATATCGGATTCGGCGCCATGCGCACCTACGATATTGATGTGTGGTTGCCCGGCCAGAACACCTACCGCGAGATTTCGAGCTGCTCCAACACCGGCGACTTCCAGGCGCGGCGCATGAATGCCCGCTGCCGCCCGGCGGGGGAAACCAAGGGCACGCGCTTTGTGCACACCCTCAACGGCTCCGGCCTTGCGGTCGGGCGTACGCTGGTGGCGATCCTGGAGAACTATCAGCAGGTGGACGGAACGGTCCGCGTGCCGGATGTGCTGGTGCCTTATATGGGTGGCCTCGAGGTCATTGGAAAATGACCAGCCAGGGTTCACGCGCCCATGGGCCGCTGACCGACCTTGCGGGCTGTCGCATTCTGATTTCCAACGACGATGGCATCCACGCCCATGGCCTCGCGGTGCTGGAGCGCCTGGCGCTGACGCTGAGCAAGGATGTGTGGGTCGTGGCCCCCGCCCATGAACGCAGCGGGGCAGGGCACTCGCTCACCATCCACGAACCGTTGCGGCCGGTGAAACTCGGCGAGCGCCGCTACAGCCTCAGCGGTACGCCCACCGACTGCGTGATGGTGGCCATCAACCACATCCTCAAGGATCATCCGCCCGATCTCGTCCTGTCCGGCATCAACCATGGCTCCAACCTGGGCGAGGACGTGCACTATTCCGGCACCATTGCCGCGGCCATGGAAGGCACCTTGCTGGGCGTGCGCGCCATCGCACTGTCCCAGGCCTTCAGCGAGCTGACGAAAGCGCCGTGGGAGACCGCCGAACACTACGGCCCCGATCTGATCCGCGACGTTTGCGCGCTGCCGTGGACCAAGGACGTGCTGGTCAGCATCAATTTCCCCGATTGCGCCGTCGGCGACGTGCGCGGCGTGAAGCCCTCACGCCAGGGGCGGCACAAAACCGGCGAGGATTTTCTGCTGCGGCATGACCCGCGCGGGCGCCCATATCTATGGATCGGTGAGCAGCGCTACGTGGACCGTGACGTGGAAGGCGACCTCAAGGCCGTGGACGACCGCTATATCTCCCTCACGCCGCTCAACGTCGACCTGACCCATCAGCCGACCTTGGACGCGCTGGTCAAAAAATACCAAAAGCAGTGAGTGTAGAGAGCAGGAAAATCCGCCTGGTGATGGACCTGCGCAACGCAGGGGTCACCGACACCAAGGTCCTCGCGGCCATCGAGCGCGTGCCGCGCGAGCAGTTCGTCGAGGAGGCCTTCCTCGATCAGGCTTACGCCAACCAGGCCCTACCCATCAATTGCGGCCAGACCATCAGCCAGCCGCTGGTGGTGGGGCTCATGACCCAGGCCCTGGAAATCTCCGATCGCCAGAAGGTGCTCGAAGTGGGTACGGGCTCAGGCTATCAGGCGGCGATCCTCTCGAAGCTTGCGCGCCGGGTCTATACCGTCGAGCGCCACCGTGACCTGTTGGTGGAAGCCGAACGCCGCTTCACCGCCCTGGGGCTTCATAATATCACCACAATGGTGGGCGACGGATATAAGGGCTGGCCGGCGCAGGCGCCATTCGAACGTATTCTCGTCACCGCCGCGGCGCGGATCGTGCCGCCGGATCTGGTGGCGCAATTGTCGGACGAGGGCGGCATCATGGTCATTCCGGTCGGCGACGGCAGCGGGCAGAGCCAAGAGGTCATCCGCGTGCGCAAGGACGGCAAACGGTTCGAGAGCGAACGCCTGTTCCCGGTGCGGTTCGTTCCCCTGGTACAAGGCGTTCCCGATGCGAGGGCTTGATATGCGGAAAAATCTTTGTGTGAGCCTTGCGGCTCTCGCGCTCACAGTCCCCTTGCTCACAGGATGCGCGCCTGAGTTCAATCCGCCGCCCGATTACCAGGGCGGGTTCCTGATGAACTCCGACCGTTCGCGCACCGTGACGGTGGAGGCAGGCGACACCCTCTATGTCATCTCGCGGCGTTACGACGTGCCGACCAAAGTGATCGCCGACCGTAACGGCCTGGTGCCGCCGTATTACCTGACGGTTGGACAGTCCCTGATCCTTGATCCCACCCGCACCCATGTGGCGCGGGAGGGCGACACCTTGACCTCTATCGCCCAGCGCTACGGCGTCGATCCCGTTACGCTGGCGTCGGCAAATGAGTTTCCCGTGGGCAGCCAGTTGCGCGCGGGTACCGAAGTGTGGATTCCCGATCCCTTCACGAGCGCCGCTGGTCCTGTCCGCACAGCACGTGCGGATATGAGCAGCAGCGACCTGCCGCCGGTCACGGCCGCGCCGCGCAATAACCGGCCCATCACCAGCGAAAACCTGCCGCCGCTGCCGGGGGCCGCGCCGCTCAGCGCCTCTGCCGGCGGGATCTCATCGGCGCCGTTGTCGGCGCCAGTCGGCGTGCAGCCCGCGCCGATGCCTCAGGCGCCGCAACCCTCCGCGGAAGTGATGACCCCGGCCGCCCCCTCCGC
>CANISR010000058.1 GCA_947470105.1 Fidelibacterota bacterium
CGTTGTTGCGCCAAAAGCCAAACGACCCTAGAGTATTTCACGCATTTTCTGCGACATATGAATCCATGACATCAGCCGCGCCCGACAATCTTGTGCAGATTCGTGACTATGAGATGGTCGGCTATGGCCGGCACGAGAACCTGCGTCTGTGGCTACGCCTTCTCACCTGCACCATGCTGATCGAGACCAAGATCCGCGGCCAGCTCGAAGGCCACTTCTCGGTCACGCTACCCCAGTTCGACCTGATGGCCCAATTGGACCGTGTGCCCGACGGATTGACCATGAGCACGCTGAGCGAGCGGCTGATGGTCTCCAACGGCAATGTCACCGGCATCGTTAAGCGCCTCATCGCCGAAGGCCTGGTGGAGCGCCAGATTTCCAAGACCGACCGGCGGTCGTTCGTGGTCTCGCTCAGCCGCAAGGGCCAGGTGCTGTTCCGCGACATGGCGGAGAAGCACGAGTCCTGGGTCAACGCGCTTTTCGCCGAACTGTCCGCGCCGGAAATTTCCCAGCTCATGACCCTCCTCGCGGGTACCAAGGAGAAGGTGCGCGGGGCGAACTTTGTGGGCGCGAAGAAAATCCTTCGGGTGGAGCCCGGGGTCCGCAAGCGCGGCCGGCCCGCGCGTTGAAAAGATCCCGCCGAGCATCATGACCTTCACCCCCAAGACTTTCGCGATCGAGATCACCGTGCGCTTTGCCCATGTGGATGCTGCCGGCATCGTGTTCTATCCCCGTTGCCTGGAAATGGTGAACGAGACCGTCGAGCGCTGGTTCGAGGAGGCCCTCGGTGTCAGTTTCAGTGAACTGCACGTGGTGCGTCGGCACGGCGCGCCGACCAAGCGGGTGGTGGCAGATTTTCTGAAACCCAGCCGCCTGGGCGACAGGCTGTCCTTTACGTTGCGCCTCGCCAAGATCGGCCGAACTTCATTCGACCTGGATATCACCTGCACCTGCGGCGGTGAGACACGCTTCAAGGCCGCGGCGACGCTGGTCTACGCAGGCTTGGAGCCGTTGGCGCCTTTGCCAATCCCCGATGATCTGCGCGAACGGATGACGGCATTCGCAGCCGAGGCCTGACGCTTTCTTGTGTTGCTCCAAAACAGTTTACACGTAAAATATCTTCATCAGCATCGCGTGGAGTACATGAAAACACTGCGATCCCGGATCCTCGCCAAGGACATTCTGGTCGGAACGTTCTGCGCTATCGCTCACCCGCCAGTGGCTGAGATGGTCGCGGGCGCCGGCTTCGATTTTATCGTCATCGACGCCGAGCACTCTCAGATTGGCCGTGGGGATCTCGAAAATCTCTTCCGCGCGGCCGATGTTGCCCGTACCCCGGCGCTGCTGCGGGTGCCCGACAATGACCGGATATGGATCAGCTCCGCGCTGGATTCAGGTGCTACCGGCGTCCTCGTGCCGCGCATTAGTACTGCCGACGACGCGCGCGCCGCCGTAGCGATGACGCGCTATCCGCCGCAGGGTGAGCGCGGTGTGGGGCCGGGACGGGCCTCGGCTTATGGCGCCAAGATCGAGGAGACGGTAGCGGCCGCTCACGCCAATACGGTGCTCGCGGTTCAGCTGGAGACCGCCCAAGGGCTCGACAATATCGACGCCATCGCCGCGGTCGAGGGCATCGACGCCGTCTATATCGGTCCCGGCGATCTCGCGGTTTCCCTCGGCGCGTTCGGCCCCGAGGGGCGCCCGGTCCTGGAGCGGGCCATCGCCAAGGTTGTCGACTGTTGCAAACGCCACGGGCGCGCGGTCGGCATCTTCGCCATGACGCCGGAGAACTTGTCCCAGTCTATCGGGCAGGGAATGACCTTCCTTACGTTGGGCGCGGATTCCATCTTCCTCGGCCAAGGATTGAAGAACGCCGCCGACGCTGCGCGCAAGGCCCGGGGCGATTGATCGCCCGTGCGGGGAACAAGAGGCTGAGGGGGACGCCGCCGTGACGGACACATCTGCTGTGAGCCAGGACTCTGGGACCGCTGCGGTATCGCGCCAGGACCTGCGCGGCGCCATGTTCGCGTCGGTCGTCGGCAATACCCTCGAGTGGTACGACTTCTTCATTTACGGCACGGCCTCGGCGCTGGTGTTCGGGCAATTGTTCTTCCCGGTGGGGGAGGATCCGCTGATCAACACCCTGGTGGCGTTCGTCGGCTATTCCGTGGGCTTTTTCGCGCGCCCGCTCGGCGGACTTGTGTTCGGCCACGTCGGTGATCGGTTCGGTCGCAAGGCCGCACTGGTGTGGACTCTGACGCTCATGGGCATCGCCACCTTCGCCATGGGACTATTGCCGACCTATCAGACCGCCGGCATGCTGGCCCCGGTCCTGCTGGTGAGCTTGCGCATCCTTCAGGGCATCGCCACCGGCGGCGAGTGGGGCGGCGGCGTCCTCATCGCCACGGAGAACGCGCCGCCTGCGCGGCGGGGTTTCTTCGGCGCCTGGACCCAGTCCGGCGTGGGCTTCGGCTTCGTGCTGGCGTCGATGTCGTTCTATTTCGTGCAGAAACTGCCCAAGGAAGACATGCTCGATTGGGGCTGGCGGTTGCCGTTCCTCGCCAGCTTTCTGATCTTCATCGTCGGGTTGATCGTTCGTTTCCGGCTGAAAGAGAGCCGCGATTTCCGCGCTGCCGAAGAAAGCCACAAGATCGCCCAGAGCCCGGTGAGGGACCTCATCCGCAATCATCCGCGCGTGCTGCTGCTCGGCGTCGGCGTGCGGCTGGCGGAGCAGGGCGGGTCGCACCTGATGATCACGTTCTCCGTGGCGTATGCGAGCTTCGTCGGGGCGCCGATCGACATGATGCTCCTCGCCATTACTGTCGGCATGATTGTCGACAGCCTGATGATGCCGGTGTTCGGGGCGTTGTCGGATAGAATCGGCCGCCACCGTGTGTATGCCTTTGGGGCCATTTCGCTGGCGCTATTCGCCTATCCCTTTTTCCTGATGCTCGGGTCCGGCTCGACCCTGTTGATTATGGCCGCGATCATATTCGGCACCGGCATCTGCCACGCCGCTATGGTCGGCGTTCAGCCGGCGTTGTTCACGGAGCTGTTCAACACCCGTGTACGTTACTCGGGCCTGAGCATCGTGCATGAGGTGTCGTCCATCATCGTGGGCGCCGCGCCGTTGATCGCAACCGCGCTGTTCAAGGCCTACCGGTCGCCGGTGCCGCTGGCAATCTACATGGGCGTGCTGTGCGCCATCAGCGCGGTATCGGTCATGATGCTGCGCAAGGACCGGAACGTCGGCGCCGTGACGCAGTAGGGCGCTGGCGCCGACTCGCCCGCCTCCCGGGGCAGAGCCTGTTGGGTACGTGCGGGGCACTTCCCGCTGTGGCGTTTGGCGTTACAATTCGAGCGTGAATTCTGTCGCTCGCCGATAATTGAAGTGTCAAACAATATTGCTAGATCTTTGGTTTAACACTAAAGTGGCCAAAGGCTGAGATCGCCCGAAGTCCATCGACGGGAGATCGGTAATTTGAAGCCTTAGCGACGTGGTATTCAGAGTTTGAGCAGGCGGTAGTAGGGTTGTTGCGGTAGAGGAGATATCGAGATGCGGTTGGTTCGAGGCATGGCTGCGCTGGCGATTTCAGTGGCGTTGACCAGTTGCGCTCAGCCCTCGTCCGATCACGCCGCCGCCGTGACGCCAAACGCTGTCATGTCCTCGGGCGCGATGAAGGAGCCGGAAGGCGATTCCCTGCGGCGCCTGCGCCTCCTGACCTCGGATCAGTATATCAATACGCTCGCCTATATTTTCGGCGACGACGTCAAGGTCGATGCGAATTTTGCGCCGCTGCCGCGCACCGAAGGTCTGCTGGTGGTGGGCGCCAGTAAGGCCGGCATTACCGAAAGCCAGGTCGAGCAGTATCAGCGTGTTGCCGCCGCGGTCTCGGCGCTCGCCGTCGACCGGCGCCACCGTGATTTCATCGTCGGCTGCGCGCCCGCCGATGCCAAAGGCGCAGACGCGGTTTGCGCGGCGAAATTCCTCTCCGCAGTTGGCCGTCTTCTGTATCGCCGCCCGTTGAGCGACGCGCTGCTGAAGGAAGCGGTAGATAACGCCGGCGAGACCGCTGTGCGGCTGAAGGACTTCTACGCCGGCCTGCAGCTCGCCCTGGAAGGCATGCTGCTGAGCCCGCGCGTATTGCTGGTAGCCGATACGGCTGAGCCGGACCCGATGAATCCCGGGCGCCAGCGTCTCGACGCCTATTCCCTCGCGTCGCGCCTCAGCCTGTTCCTGTGGAACGCGGCGCCCGATGATGCGCTGCTGAAGGCGGCGGAAAGCGGCGCACTCCAGACCGAGAAGGGCCGCACCCTTGCCGTCGACCGCATGCTGGCTAGTCCCAGGTTGGAAGCCGGCGTGCGCGCGTTCTTCGACGACATGTTCGGTTTCGATCAATTCACCGCGCTGGCCAAGGATCCGATGATCTATCCGGCGTTCACCGGCAAGATGGCGGCGGATGCGCGCGAGCAGACGTTGCGCACGGTCGTGGATCAGTTGATCGTGAAGAAGAAGGACTACCGCGACCTCTACACCACCCGCGAGACCTTCCTGTCGCCGATGCTGGGCGCCTTTTACGGCGTTCCGGCGTCCACCTGGGTTCCCTATGAAGCGCCCGCCGGCGACCCGCGGGTCGGGCTGCTGACCCAGGTCAGTTTCCTGGCGCTGCACTCCCATCCCGGCCGCAGTTCCCCGACCTTGCGCGGCAAGGCTCTTCGTGAACTTTTGTTGTGCCAGCCGGTGCCGAGCCCGCCGGCCAACGTGGATTTCTCCGCGCTGGAGAATCCCGACCCGCGCATCAAGACGCAGCGCGCGCGCCTGGAGCTCCATCGCACCAACCCGGTCTGCGCCGGGTGCCACAAGATCACCGACCCCATCGGCTTGGCCCTTGAGCACTTCGACGGCAGCGGCCAGTACCGCGAGACCGAGAAGGGCGCCCCCATCGATGCGAGCGGTGCGCTCGACAACAGGCAGTTCACTGACACGGTAGGATTGGGCCAGAGCCTGCATGACTCTCCGGCGCTGTCGTCCTGCCTGGTCAAACGCGTCTACAGCTACGCCACCGGCAGCACCATGTCCGCCGACGACAGGACAACGCTGGAATACCTCGATACCCGCTTTGCGGCGCAAGGTTACCGCCTGCCGGCGCTGCTGCGGTCTATCGCTCTCGGCGATGCATTCGTCACCATTCGCAATGTGCCGCCGCCGGCGGCCAAGACCGCAAGTCTCTCGGCGCCTTAAGTCGTACGACCACCACCGCAGCCAAATGCAGAAAGAGGTTCCCATGGCCAATTTCAATCGACGTCGTGTTCTCCGGGGCATGTTGAACGGCGGCGCGGTCACGGTCGCTTTGCCGCTGCTCAACTGCTTCCTCAACGGCAATGGCAACGCGCTGGCCTCCGGGGCGCCCATGCCGGTGCGCTTCGGCAACTGGTTCTGGGGCTGCGGGATGAATGCCCGGATCTTCACCCCTGCGAAATTCGGCGCCAACTTCGAGTTCCCCGAGGAATCCGCGCCGCTAACGAAGGTGAAGAAGCACCTCAACATGTTTTCTAACTACAACGCCTACCGTGACGGCGCGCCGAACCTCTGCCATTACTCGGGCTGGGTCATTATCAAGACCGGGCAGGCGCCGGAAAGCCGCACCGACCGGCCGGCGTCGACCATCGACACCCTGGTCGCCCGCCAGATTGGCCGCACCACCCGCTTTCCGCTGCTGACGGCCACTGCGACCGGCAGCGCGAACACCAGTTTCAGCTACGAGAACGGCACGCCCAATCCCGCCGAATGGTCGCCGCTCAACTTCTACACCCGCCTGTTCGGACCTGAGTTCCAGAATCCTAACGCCGCAACATTCACGCCCAGCCCGCGCGTCATGGCGCGCAAGAGCGTGCTCTCGGGCGTCATGGAGCAGACCAAGTCGCTGATGGCCGAAGTGGGTGCCGAGGACAAAGTCCGCCTTGATCAATACTTCAGCGGCCTGCGCGGCCTGGAGCGCCAGTTCGATCTGCAATTGACCAAGCCCACGCCGATCGCGGCCTGTGTGCCGGAGAAAGCCCCCAAGGACCCGCAAACCGGCATGCCGTCGGAACTGGTGGCCGAGCGCCACGATCTCATGACCCAGCTGATGGTCATGGCGGTGGCCTGCGACCAGACCCGCGTATTCAACATGGCCTACTCCGAAGCCCAGGCCGCTACCATCAAAGTGGGCTACGAGAAGCCGCACCACACCACCACCCATGAAGAGCCGGTGGACGACAAGCTGCAGTATCAGCCGGTGGTGTCCTGGTTCACCCTGCGAGCCATGGAAAAGATGGCGGATTTCGTCGAAGCCTTCACCAAGATCAAGGAAGGCGACGGCACGCTGCTCGACAACTGCCTGATCTACTGCACGTCCGAATCCGGCCTCGCGCGCATCCACTCCAACGACGGGATCCCGATTTTCACCGCGGGACGCGCCGGCGGCCGCATGAAGACCGGCCTTCATTTCGACGGTAAGGGCACCTCCCACGGCAAGATCGGCTACACCGTGATGCGCCTCATGGGATTGGACGTGAAGTCGTTCGGCACCAAGAGCAACGAAGCATCTTCGCCCATCGGCGAGATCGTCGCGTAACCAGCCGCTCAAGCCAGGAGAAGCGCATGCGCATGATGAGCAAGGTGGCGGGTTTGACAATGGCGGCGCTGGCTTTCGCTGCCGCTGGGTCTTGTGCAAACGCCGCCGCAGCGCCGAAACAACCTCAGGTCCTGGCCGATGATTATGTGGCGGAGCCTCTGCCGCCTGGCTTCCAGGTCATCCTGACGGAGCGGGAAGGGCCGGTGTTCGCCGACGCCAATGGGCTTACGCTCTACAACTGGCCGCGCAGGGGTTTGCGTATCGGCGCCGCCGGTGACTACCCCGGCAAATCCGACTGCACCGATAAGCGCGTGACCGAAACCGGCGGCTTCATGGAGCCCTATCCGCCCGGGCTCGTGGTGCCCAACGCCGAGAACCGCCCAACCTGCGTTCAGGTGTGGCCGCCGGTCTATGCGGAAGAGGGCGCGCAGCCCGTGGGCGCTTGGACCGTAATCACCCGCGACGACGGCAAGAAGCAGTGGGCCTTCCGCGGCCAGGCCATTTACACCTCATGGCTGGATCATCAGCCCGGGGACGTGCTGGGCACGTCCGTGGCCGGCCCGGGCGGCAGGTCCGGCGGCCGCAATATCGTCGCGCCGGCGATCAATATGCCGCCTGTTTTCAGTGTATCGACGACCGTCAGGGGCCGCGTGCTGAGGGCGGAGCGCGGAAACGATCGCGCCATGGTCTACACCTCAGATCGAGACGGCGTGAATAAGTCCAATTGCAGCGAAACATGCCTGAAGGATTGGACGCCGGTGCTGGCGTCGGCGTTGGCTGAATCCCGTGGCCAGTTCACCGTGTTCGAGCGCGTTCCCGGCATCAGGCAGTGGGCCTTCCGCGGCAAACCGCTCTACATCCGCGGGCGGGCCGGCGCCGCGCCGGACGTGAACGATGAGGGTGGCTCGGTCGCCGGATGGCACGATGTGTATACGCAGAGAGTCCTGGCGCCGCCGAAGGAGTTCACGGTGCAGGATACGTTAACCGGGGACGTCCTCGCGGACCGCAACGGCAAGACGATCTACGTCTATAGCTGCATGGAAGACACCCAGGACCAGTTGGCCTGCGATTACCCCGACGCCGTGCAGGACTATCGCCTGGCCATCTGCGGCGGCGGCGACCCGGTGCGGTGCCAGGAGCAATTCCCCTATGTGGCGGCCGCTAAGGACGCGAAAGCCGAAAGCCGCCTGTGGACCGTCATGTGGATCGACCCCATGACCGGCCACCGCGCAAAGGAAGGCCAGACGGGCGCCAAGTCGGTGTGGGCCTACCGCGAACGGCCGGTCTACACCTACAGGGACGAGGAGCCAGGCGATATCCTGGGGCACCAGTTCGGGGAATCCGAAGGGCTGAATAACGGCTATGTCGGGTTCTTCCTGAAGAACGTCTATTTCGGCCGCGAGTGAGATTTTTGACCTGAACAAGCTGCGATACAGTCATTTACCTTGAAGCAGGAGTTTTCCATGTCGTTGTCTTTGAGCGTGAAGCGTGCGGTGCTCCTATCCTGCATCGCCACGGCGGGAGTGCTGGGCACAGGCGTCGCGGCCATGGCGGGTTCGCCGGGCGAGCAGACTCTGAAGAACCGCACCATCGGCTACCTCATGACCGACAACCAGTGGGCCATCTACCAAACCGCCGGGGCGAAAGATGAATGCCCCAATGGCCTGAGCAAGTGGGGACCGCGCGAGCGCTTCAAGGTCATGTTCCCCGACAACGGCACCAAGCACACGCTCAAGGAAACGCAGATCGCGCTCGAAGGCTCCATCTGGAATCCGAAGGCGGGACCGGACAAGTTCGACTACGCGGAAGCCGGCGGGAAGATCTCCTACGGGCTGAACCTGGACGGCAAGGTCGGCCCCAACGATTTCACCACCCCGGAGGGCGACACGGGCATCGACAACCAGTTGTTCCGCGTCATCGGCTGCGACGACAACATGCGGGGCCCCAGCGGCCCGGTTTACGGCATCGGCCATTCGTACTTGCGCAACGGGACCTTCAGCAAAGTCTTGCTGGAGCTGACCAACGTCGACGACCTGACCAACGACCCGGAGGTGGATGTCACGGTCACGCGCGGCCTCGACAAGTGGGTGACTGACGCCGGCGGCGATATCGTGCTCCCGGGCGGCACCCAACGCGTCGACACCCGCTGGACCAAGAAATTCGTCCAACATCATAAGGGCAAGATCGTGAACGGCGTCCTGATGACCGAGCCGGGACTGGTTCGCATCCTGAACGCGCGCAACCGCACGCCCGTGGAGGATCTGATGTACGACGGACGGTTCCAGCTCAAGCTCACGGCCGAGCGCGCCGAAGGTGTCATCGCGGGATATGTGGACTTCCGGCGCTTCTACCTGAACTTCAACCGGGAATTCGCGACCTTCGTGCAGGCCTATGGCCGTTCTGATGCCCACGCCTGGTATAACAAGCTGACGGAACTGGCGGACGGTCACCCGGATCCCAAGACCGGCGCCAACACTGGAATTTCCGGCGCCATGCTGGTCAAATTCGCGCAGGTTTTCATCGAGTATCCGGATAAGCAGGTCGCCGCCAAGACCGCCGAGCGGAAGTCCACGCACTAGCGAAACATTCATCCGGCCGGTGGGGGCATCCTTCACCGGCCGTTTTCTTTGTCACATCATCCATCGGGGAGCGTCATGGAATCCATCGTCAGCGGCTTGTTGAGCGAGTTCGAGAACGGGCGCGTCTCGCGCCGGGATCTGGTGAAAAAATTGACCATGGCGGCGGCCGTTTCGGCGGCCGTGCCGACCCTGGGCGGAGCGGTTGCCAAGGCGGCCGCTCCGGCGGCGCCGTTCAAGGCGATCTCGGTGAACCACATCTCCTATAATGTCGCCGACTACGCCAAGAGCCGCGATTTCTATTCCGAATTGCTCGGCATGACGGTGTCCAAGGACAACGGCAAGCAAGCCCTGTTGTCGTTCGGCGATTCGATCCTGGTCGTGCGCAATGCCCGCACGCCGGAAGCCAAGGGCACCATCGATCACATGGCCTACGCCATCGCCAATTGGGACGAAGCCAAGGTGAAGGCGGAGTTGGAGCGCCGCGGCCACACCCCGCGCAAGGACAACAACAGCTGGCACATCAAGGACCCGGACGGTTTCGACATCCAGATCGAGGCCGACGACGCCGCCCAGCAGCGCTAGACGAGGCGGTGCACAAACGGAGGCGGGGCGGCGCTCCGCCGCCGCCTTCTTTTTGGGGTGGGCCCGCAGTGCGGCCTTAGACCTGGTGCCGCATTGCGGCAACGCTTTCACATCAGGCGATATCCTTTATAGTGTGCTCGACATGAAGCCGGCCTTTGTCTTCCCACCTGAGCAGACACACGACTACGAGACCGCGGGGTCCGGGCGCCATACGAACCTGCGCATGTGGCTCCGGTTGCTCACCTGCACCATGCTGATCGAGACCAAGATCAGGATGCAGTTGGAGGGCCACTTCTCGGTGACCCTGCCGCAGTTCGATCTGATGGCTCAGCTCGACCGCGTTCCGGAAGGGTTGACCATGACCGCGCTCAGCGAACGTCTCATGGTTTCGAACGGCAATGTTACTGGCATCGTCGCCCGGCTGGTGGCCGACAAGCTCGTCGAGCGGGAGATTGCCAAGACCGACCGACGCTCGTTCGTCGTACGTTTGTCGCGCAAGGGCGCTCTGCTGTTCCAGGACATGGCCGAGAAACACGAAGGCTGGATCAACGAGATGTTCTCGGAATTGTCCGAGGACGATGTTGCCGCGACCATGCAGCTGCTGGCCAAAACCAAGCAGTCAGTGCGTTCCACCGGCCTGGAAGATCCGCCCCGCAAGGCGTCGTCATCGCGGGGCCCACGCGCAAAGAGCGCCCGGCCCACCCCGTAACGCCTCTATCGGGGCCCGACCGTGGAACGGCGCTGGAGGCGGAAACACGGCCTCCGGCCCCTCTCAACAAACGCGATCGAATGCCCCGGACGCGAAGTGTGGCGGCCCGGTGACGCTCCCGGAAATTCCGCAGTGCGGTTGTTAATTGAAGTGTCAAACAACGTTGTCAGTTTAATAGTTTAACATTAAAGTGACAGTTGCAGTGGCCCCGCGATGAAACTTGCGTGTTGCACTGCCAAAAAAGTGTGATCGCGGACGGCATGACCGGCGACGACAGCTGAGGTCCGGCCCGCACGGCGGCTAACGAGAGTTTTGATTTTAGTTTTGGCGGCTTGAGTTCTTACCTTCCTGGGCCGGTCCGGTTGCCCCCAGGAAGCGGCGCATCACTTTCCACATGGGGGCTACTCGAATGAACGTCGTTTCCACTCACCGCATTTCCTCGCGCCTGAAGCAGGGCATCCTCTGCACTTTGAGCGCCACGCCTGTCGTGGCCGCCATGCTGTCCGCGGGTGCGGCCTCCGCCACCGCCGCCGAATCGCAAAGCGCCGCGGCCCCGGCCGTGGAAGAAATCGTCGTCACCGGAACGCGCGTTGTGCGCGACGGGTACGAAGCGCCGACCCCGGTGTCGGTCATCAACATTGAAGAAATGCAGAATACGGCGACCAACAACCTCGCCGATTACGTCAACACGCTGCCCAGCATCTCCGGTTCCACCACGCCGACCTCCACCACCACCGTCATCAACGGCGGTAACGGCGCCATCAACGGCCTCAACCTGCGCGGCCTCGGCGCCGTGCGCACCCTGGTCCTGCTCAACGGCCAGCGCACCGTCGGCTCCATCAACACCGGTGTCGTGGACGTCACCGAACTGCCGCAACAGCTCATCAGCCGCGTTGATGTGGTGACCGGTGGCGCCAGCGCGGCCTATGGTTCCGACGCGCTCACCGGCGTGGTCAACTTCGTGCTCGACACCAAGTTCGTCGGCTTCAAGGGCGAAGCGTCGGGCGGCGTGACCACCTACGGCGACGACCGCAACTGGAAGATCAGCCTCACCAGCGGCACCACCTTCGGCGGCGACCGCGGCCATTTCCTGATCTCCGGCGAAATTGCGGCCAACGACGGCATCCTCGTCAACAACCGCCCCTGGAACCAGCAGGGCTACAGCTTCATCAACAACCCCGCTTACGGGACAGCGGCTGGGCAGAGCACTTCAGTGCCGGCGCAGATCGCGACCAAGAACGTGGCGCTCTCCAACGCTGCCCCCGGCGGCATGATCACCGCGGGCCCGCTGAAGGGCGTGATCTTTGGACCGGGCGGCACTTACAGCAACTTGCAATACGGCTCGCTGGTATCCGGGGTGCTGATGTCGGGCGGCGGCTGGCGCGCCACCGCGGTTGCCGACACCTTCGGTCAGTCGCTGGTGCCGGTCACCTCGCGCCAGAACCTGTTCACGCGTGCGAGCTTCCAGATCACCGACGATATCGAAATCTACGGCCAGGCCGGCTGGAGCCATTCGCACAACGTCTCCGCGGCCGTGCCGAATTTCTATACCGGCTCGCTGGCCGTGAAGTCCGACAACGCCTTCCTGCCGGCCGCGCTGGCCACGCAGCTGGCGCCGGGCAGCACCATCTCCGTGGGCACCACCAACTACGACATCGGCACGGAACACCCGACCTATGACCGCCGCGTACTCCGCTTCCTGGTGGGGATCGACGGCAATCTGGACGCCTTCGACACCAGCTGGAAGTGGGATGCCTATTACTCCACTGGCTTCTCGATGGGCACCAGCGCCGCCATCGGCTCGGTCTTCAGTCCGAAATATGCCCTGGCTATCGACGCTGTGCGCAATCCGGCGACCGGGGCCATCGTCTGCCGTTCGACTCTGACCGCTCCGACCAACGGCTGCGTGCCTTACAATCTTTTCGGCATCGGCGTGAACAGCCAGGCCGCGATCACCTACGTGCGCGGCGGCGACCCGTGGTTTACCAATCGTATGCTGCAGAAAGTGGCCGCCGTCAGCATCAGCGGCGAGCCCTTCTCCACCTGGGCCGGTCCGGTATCGATTGCGACCGGCATCGAGCACCGCGAAGAATCGACCCGCGCCGCCTCCGATCCATTCGAAGCAACCGGCTCCTGGCTGCTCGCCTCCGGCGTGCCGTTCGCCGGCAAGTTCACAGTGAACGAAGGCTTCGTGGAAACCGTGATCCCGCTGGCCAAGGACACCGTGTGGGCCAAGAACTTCGAAGTGAACGGCGCGGTGCGCGCCACCGGCTATTCGACCTTCGGCACCACCGCCACCTGGAAGATCGGCGTCAACTACAGCCTGACCGACGACCTGCGCTTCCGCGGCGTGCGCTCGCACGACATCCGCGAGCCGACGCTGGTCGACCTGTTCTCGGCGGCCGTCACCCAGACCAACTCGCTGACCGATCCGTTCCTGAACAATGCCCAGGTCACGTACCGCGGCACTACGCAAGGCAACGCGAACCTGCAGCCGGAAAAGGCGATGACAACCGGCCTGGGCGCGGTCTACCAGCCGAGCTTCTTCCCCGGCTTCAGCGTGTCGTTCGACTACT
Organism: Fidelibacterota bacterium; assembly: GCA_947470105.1. Lineage (GTDB taxonomy): Bacteria > Pseudomonadota > Alphaproteobacteria > Rhodospirillales > Rhodospirillaceae > SHVO01. Next base: position 13,064 of record CANISR010000058.1, read on the forward strand.
ATCACATCAACATTACAGGGGCGATTCAGACCTTCAGCCCGGTGCAGCTGATCAACCTCTGCTTTGTCGGCAACCAGGCTGCCTGTTCAACTTTCACCAGGACGCCCGATCCCAATGGCGGCTTGCCGACGCTGGCGTTCATCGCCGGTCCGCAGAACTTCGCGTTCGAAAACGCGAAGGGCTTCGACATCGAGGCCAGCTATCAATTGGCGCTTGATACGGTCAACAACGATTGGGCCGGCAAGCTCGGCTTCCGCTTCTTGACCACCCACGCCATCGAATACACCACCAACTCCGGCGCGGTTGGATCGATTCCCATCAACACCGCGGGCCAGCTCTCCGGTGGCGCGCCGGCGAAGTGGCGCTTCGAAGGGGCCATGAACTATTCGCTCGATCCGATCACGGTGGGCCTGACCATCCGCGGGATCACCGGCGGTAAGATCAACAATAACTTCATCGAGTGCACGTCCGGCTGCCCGGTCTCCACCGGCAACAACACCACCGTCAGCTATAACCACATCGATGGGGCGACCTTCTTCGACATAAATGCCGCATATAAGATCCACGTGGGCGATACGGCGACGTCTGAGTTGTTCTTCTCGGTGCGTAACCTGATGAACAAGGATCCGTCGACCGTATATATCGGCCCGAATAACTCGAGCTGGACCTTCTACCCGACCGCCAACCAGCAGTTTGACGTGCTGGGTCGCGTGTTCCGTGCGGGCGTTCGTTTCAAGATGTAAGGCGGCGAAAGCCGTTTTTCGATCAAACCCGCCCTGGCGACAGGGCGGGTTTTTTCGTGTGCGGGCCACGGCGACTTTTGAACCGCTATGCTGTTTTCCTACCCAGCATGCAAATACATTCCTTACAATGTGCTGATCGGCCCGGATGGAGAGGAGAAGCGCAGCATGAGCGTCGCTGAGACTGAGCCGCCGGCTGCTTTGGGCGCGGATACGGCACAGCGCTCTCTCTTTCACAAAATCGCCTGGCGATTGGTGCCTTTTCTCAGCGTCTGCTATCTCTTCTCGCAGATCGACCGCGTCAACATCAGTTTCGCCAAGTTCCAGATGGTGGCGGACCTGAACCTGAGCGACACGGTCTACGGCTTGGGCGCCGGCATATTCTTTGTCGGCTATTGTCTCTTCGAAGTTCCTTCAAACATCATTCTCAAGCGCGTAGGCGCCCCGCTTTGGTTGGGGATCATCGGTGTGACGTGGGGCATTCTATCCGCCGCGACGTTGTTTATCTTTGATTCCAAGTCTTACTACATGATGCGGTTCCTGCTTGGCGTCGCAGAGGCGGGATTCTTTCCGGGCGTTATCTATTACCTGACCTTCTGGTTTCCCGCCCGGCAACGCAGCCAGGTCACAGGGATCTTCATGGCGACCATTGCCGTCTCTGGCGTGATCGTTGGCCCGCTGTCCGGGGCCATCATGAGCAACCTCGATGGTTGGCTTGGTCTCAGAGGATGGCAGCTGATTTTACTAATCGAGGGGCTGCCGGCGGCATTTCTAGGAATTATGTGCTGGCTTTACCTCGACACGAGCCCGGCGCAGGCAACTTGGTTGAGCGAGGACGAGAAGAGGCTACTGACACGGACCCTCGATCAGGAAAGTCGCCTGGTCATCGATACCGGGGAGCGCAGCGCGTTGGCGAGAGTTTTGAGTTCTCCAGCCGCCTGGGGCATAAGCCTTACCTATTTTTGCTATGGCGTGGCCTTTTATGGAATCGTGTTTTGGCTGCCGACAATGATCAAGGGCAGCGGCGTCGAGGACCCACTCACCATTGGCTTGCTGACCGCCATTCCCTGGGGCGTATCGATCATCGTAATGATTGCGCTCGCTTCCTATGCGGGGCGCAGGGGGAATTCACGGCGTGTGATGGTGGCGCTGTCTGTGGTTTCCGCGGGTGGCTTTGCGCTGATGCTGGCTGCAGGAAGCGGGATGATCGCGTTGGTGGGCCTTGTGATTGCCATGTCCACAAATATGGCGTCTTTGCCGTTACTTTGGAATCTTCCCACGCGGCTTTTCAGCGGCGCGTCTGCTGCGATCGTCATCGGCATGATCGCGGCTATTGGAAACTTCGCCGGCTTCTTTGCCCCCTATGTGGTGGGCTGGAGTAGAGAAAATCTCGGCAGCTTCGACGTGGCGATGTATATATTCGTCGGCGCCATGTTGCTGGCCTCACCTCTTTTGTTGAGCCTCCCGCGCCAGGTCGGCTCGCGCGCGGTACCGCCTTAGTCTCGCGCTGGCGTCCTTGACCATCCGAGGCGCAAGCCGATGGTGCGCGGGCGCGGCGGCGTCGCCTGGCCCAGTTGTCCGAAGTTGAAGGGATTGCCGAAGGCGAAGGTGTTGGCGCTGCAGTCGAACAGATTGTCGACGTAGAGCGAAAGGTCCCACGCGCCGCGCCGCACGCCGGCTTCTGCGTCGAGCACCGCGTAGGGTTTGGAAATAATTCCCCGGCCCATCCCCTGGCCCAGGTTTGTCCTGCCCGTGAATTCCAGGCGTCCACTGCCATAGATGGTGGTTTCAGCCGTGACCGGGCGCTGGTAGCGCGCCGCCACCAGACCGGCGAACTTCGGCACCTGAGGCAGACGTGAGGTGGTGCCGGGAGCGAGCATCTGGTCCTCGCGCAGCACCGGGTTGCTCAAGGAAATGTTGGCGAGAATCTCCAAGCCGCGCACCGGCACATAGGTCAGGTCCATATCGAACCCCGTGTTGCGGACCGAGCCCAGGTTGGCCGTGAACGCCAGGCCGGTCGAGCGGGTCAGGTCGGCCTGAATATGCTCCCAGATGGCATAGTACGCCGCCGCATTGAGGCGCAAGGTACCGTCCAGCAGTTCCGACTTGGAGCCCAGCTCGAAATTCCAGAGGCGGTCTGAATTGAAGTTGGTGACGGTGAGGCGCGCATTGCGCTGGGGTACCCCGGGCGACACGCGGTTGTTGACGTTGACGCCGCCCAGGCGGAATCCCTGGCCAACCTGGGCGTAGAGAAGATTGTCGCCGTCGAGGCGATAACTCAGGGACGCCTTGGGTGTGAATCCGGTGCCGGTACTCTGGCCCACGGCCTTGGGCGGGCCGTCGTCCAGTTCCGAATTTTCGCCCGTGACGTCGATCAGCCCGCGGTAGAAGCGAAGTCCTGTCGTCACCTCCCAGGCAGAATCCAATCGGTAGGTGGCTTCTCCGAACAGCGCCAGTTCGTACCCGGTATCGCGGCGCGTCTTGAAATAGAACGTCTCGGCCGGTTGCGTGAAGGCGATCCGGGTAGTGACGTGGCGCACACTGCGCGACGCAAAGGCGCCTGCGAGCCAGTCGAAGTCACCCCCGTACGCCGACACCAGGCGGGTTTCGTGATCCAGGGTGTAGTAGGTGCTGGGTTCATCGAACGCTGCCGGCGCCACCGGCGCCCGCAACAGCAGTGGCACCGCCAGCGAAGCGTCGAAGCGGGTGGCCACGTCCTGGCGCGACCAGGCAGTGGTCGAGAGCAGCGACGCCCACCCGAGATCACCCTCGGCGGCGAGGTTGGTGCTGAGGAAGTCGTTGGTGTAGGGCTCGCGCACATAGTTGCCGCGCCGGAAGCGTGGTTGGGAGCGATCGAAATATTGCGTGTCCTTGGCGTGGATCCACTGGGCCGTGACGCCGGTGTGCACACTCCAATCGTCGGACAGGATGACGCGGGACTGCACGCGCATCCCCGCGGTATTGGCCTGGTTGGCCTTTGTCTTTCCGAGCCGCATATCCGAGACGAAGCCGCCGGCATGGTCGCCGTAGGCGACGACCCGCAGCGCGGCGCGTTCTTGCACAAGCGGAGCGTTAATCATGGCGGAGGCGCCGCCCGAGAGTCCGATGTCCGGTCCTGCTCCGGAATAGGCTTCGGCTTCGGCCAGCAGCGTGTCGAGTTGGGGGGCCGCGGTGACGATACGTACCAACCCGCTGATGGGACCCGCGCCGTACAAGGCGCCCTGGGGGCCGCGCACCACTTCGACCCTGTCGATATCCACCAGGCGCAGATTGGGATCCGGGCCATTGAAGGACGTACGCTGTTCGTCGATATACGTGGCGACCGAGGATTGCGCATTGCCGCTGAACGCGCCGTCCGACAGGCCGCGGATGAAGAACTTGTTTCGCCCCGGTCCCTGGTTGGTGGCGGAAAGGCCTGCGACCACGGCCGGTATATCGTCGGCTGAACGCACACCGTAGTGGCGCAGCGGTGCATGGGTCACTGCCACCAGAGAGAACGGCACGATCTGAAGGGGTGTGAGCCGCTTCGGCGCCGTGACTACAATCACCTCTACGCGGGGCGGAGGTTCTTCAGCGGGCAGCGCTGCGGCTCGTTGGCTCGGCGCGGCGGCGGGTGTTGCGAAGATGCGGAAAGTGGCGGCGTCCACCATGTCGAAGCTGAGGCCGCTACCCTCCAGCAGGCGGGCCAGGGCGTCGGCCGGTGAGAGTGCGCCGCGGACCTCGCGGCTGACTTTGCTGCCTGTGTCGGCGCCGCTGAGTCCGATGGAGACGTCGGCCTGCGCGGCGAAGCCGCGCAACGCCTGGGCCAGGGGTTGTGCGGGCAGATCGAAAACGAGGGCGTCCGCGGCGCGCAGACTGACTGGGGCGAACGCCAGGGCCAACGCCAACAGCAGGCGCGTCCGGAATCGGACGGATGTGTTCGCGGATGAAAACAAGCCCCCGGCACTCCCCAGTGCATGGGCCCTATTTTTCTGATCGGGCCCGCAACACTATGCCATTGCCTAGGGGCTCCGCGGCAATGGGGAGAAAGCCTTCAAGGCGCCTGACCACGTCTTCGACCCCGTCCAGCTTCAAGACGCCCGAAAACCGCAGGTTGCCTAAGGCCGGCTCGGCGATCATCACCGGCTTCTCAAAGTTGCGATTCAGATCGGACACAACTTTGGACAGTTCCGCATTGTCGTATGCTAGTCGGCCGTCACGCCAGGCAAGCGCCGCACCTGCGTCGACCATGGTGACGGTGTAGGCGGTCTCATCCTCGCGCCGGGTGTACTGATTGCCGGCGACCAGGCGGGCAGGGGCGGCGCCGGTGGCCGTGGCACGCACAACGCCGTGGGACACGGTGACGGAAACCGTCTGGTCATGACGCAGGACGTTGAAGGCGGTCCCAACGACTTCGATGGTTTGGTTACCCGCGGCCACGGTGAAGGGTCTGCCGGCATCGGGCTGAACTTCGAACAGGGCTTCGCCGCTCTCCAGGCGTACTTTTCTCTGGCGCCCGTCCACGGACACCGCGATGCGCGTGGCAGTATTCAAATGAACGACGGACCCATCCGCCAGCGTTACGTCCTTGTGCTCACCGGTGCGGGTAGCCCACGTGGCTTCGTGTGCGGGACGTGTCATCACGAATGCCGCCAGAATGGAGGCGGCGATGGCGACCACCGCCGCCGCCTTTTTCCACTTGGGGAAGTGGATGATGTTCGTGGCGGCCGTCTTGTCTTGGGTTAATGGCCCATTCTGCAGGTCCACCTCGGCCAGCACCTCATCAAGCCGATCGAAGGCGGCGCGGTTATCCGGGTTTTCCTCCAGCCAGGCCGTGAATTGAATCCAGTCCTGTTCCCCGGCATCGCCGGAATCCAGGCGGGCGCGCCAGTCGGCGGCGGTACGCGGCAGGCCTTCGGCAGGGTTTTCAAACGCGGTCATCAGCGGTTCGCCAAAAGGGTTCGAGGCAGGAAAAGAGTTTCGCCTCTATCTGATTGGACGTCACGGCCCATCGGTCCCCCTACCTGTCGATTTTCCCTCGGACTCAGCATCTTTCTGTCCAAGGAGGCGAAAGGCATTGGCCATATGCTTTTCGACAGCCTTGGTGGTGATGCCAAGCTGGGCGGCAATCTCTTGATGGGGTACCCCTCGCAGGCGGTGGAGGGTGAAAACCTCCCGGCACCGGGGCGGTAGTTCGGCGATCCAGGCCATGACCCGCTCCAGGCGCCGCCGGGCGTCGATGGCGTCCTCCACGGCGGGGCTGTCGGCGACGGGGATGGCTTCCGCCGGTCTGTGGCCCAGGCTATGGGTATTGGCGGCTTGCCAGCCTTGTTCACGAACCCCGCGGCGTCTTGAGGCTCGGGCGCGGTCGTTCGCCAGATTGTAGGCCATCTTATAAAGGAAGGCCCGGGGCTCCCCCACGGCTTCGGGCAAATCCGCGGATTGCAGGCGCAAATACAGGTCCTGATAGAGGTCCTCGGCCGCAGCGGCATCGCCAAGGCGGGCCTTCAAGAACCGTATAAGGTCGGCGCGCAAAGCCAGGTAGGCGCCGAGCAACTCGTCTCTCACAGGCATTCGCCACGCCCCCCGTCACGCGCAACATCTAACCCGCCACGGTGAGGTAGGGGAAGGGCGTCGCCGCGGCGTCCCAATGCCGGAACAGGAGCGGCCGGCCGGAAGAGCCGACCGCCCTCGGACGGGGGATTTGGATGAATAGTTTTGCCGCGGCCGCACCTCGGCCGCTGGATGCCAGTGCCGTTGGACAAGCCGTCGAGGCTTTGCGGCGGGTTGCTCCGGTGCTGTTTCTGGCGGTGGGGGTTGTCGGCCTGAGGTTA
>CANISR010000059.1 GCA_947470105.1 Fidelibacterota bacterium
CCACGGCTGGAAGCGGCGCAACTGGCGCACCGCCGACAAACAGCCCGTAAAGAACGCCGACCTGTGGCAGCTTCTGGACCAGGTGCAGGCCGATCACGACGTCACCTGGCTCTGGGTCAGAGGCCACGCCGGCCATGTGGAGAATGAACGCGTCGATCAACTGGCGCGCGCCGAAGCGGAAAAGTTCCGCGACGGCTTGGGATAATTTGCTGCGCGGCAGAATATGGGAAACCGCCGCCACAATTATAAAAAGCGATAATTCCTGAAGCGCGTTATGCACAAATAGGGCATTATTTTGGCAGCGCTTGTCTTCGCTTTTGGCCGCCCCCATCTGTAAGATGAAGGACGGTGACATAATGAACACTGATTTTATGAATCCCGCTATGAATCAAGGTTTCGCCAAAGCATCTTCCACCGGTTTCATCCCTGGGCAGCTCGCCGCTGCGCCGGGTTCGCTGGCGGGCAACTTCCTCGTGGCGATGCCTGGCATGGCCGACCAGCGCTTTCACCGCGCGGTAATCTACCTCTGCGCCCATACCCCTGAAAACGCCATGGGCCTGATCATCAACAAGCCGCTGCAGGACCTGCGCTTCGTCGATGTCCTGGAAAATCTCAACATCACCGCCAGCCCGTCGTTCTGCAGCATGATCCATGTGCACCGCGGCGGACCGGTAGAAACCCAGCGCGGCTTCGTGCTGCATTCGTCCGACTACAACCGCGACGGCACCCTGGTTCTCAACGACCAGATCGCCTTGTCGGCGACCACCGAAATTCTGAAATCCATCGCCAACAATACTGGACCCATGTCCAAGCTGATGGCCCTCGGCTATTCGGGCTGGGGCCCGGGTCAGCTCGATGAGGAAATCAAGCGCAACGCCTGGCTCAACGTGCCGGCCGATCCCGATCTGCTGTTCGCCAGCGACTTCAGCAATAAGTGGGAACGTGCGCTCGCCAAGCTCGGCGTCAACGCGGCGGTGTTGTCACCGGTCGCCGGCCACTGCTGATTAATTCAGCCGCGCTTTAATCGCCGCGAACTCTTCCAGCGTCTTCAGATTCCCCAGCGCCGCGAATGTGGGCGCGGTGGAGAACACCCGCCCTGCCGTCCGGGCAATGCCGGCGGCATCCACGCCTTCGACTTTGGCGATGACTTCGGCGGTGCTCAGGGGGCGGCCGTAGATCATGATCTGGCGGGCGCGCTGTGAGCAGCGCGAGCCGGGGCTTTCCAGCGACATCAGCAAGCCGGCCTTGATCTGGGCCCGGGCCCGTTTGACTTCATCGGCGGAAACGCCGTCAGCCATTTTCTTGATCTCACCGCACAGCACCGGGATCAGTTGCGGCACATCTTCCGGCCCCGTGCCCATGTAGATTTGCACCAGGCCGCAGTCGGAGAACGACTGGGTGCTGGAGAACACGGTGTAGGCAAGACCGCGTTTCTCGCGGATTTCCTGGAACAGACGCGAGGACATGCCTTCGCCCAGCAAAGTCGAGAGCGCGCCCAGGTTATAGAAATCAACATCGTCGAACGGCAGTCCGCCGAAGCCAAGCACCAGGTGCACTTGCTCGAGATCCCGGGCTTCGCGGAAATCGCCGCCGTTATAGGCGGCCAAGGTCTCGCTGACGGCGGCGCGTTTGGTCAGGGGCGCGAAGGCCTGCTCCACCAGTTTCACGAACTGCTGATGGTCCACGGCGCCGGCGGCGGAGACCACCATGTTGTCGGCGGCATAATTGGTAGCAAGGTAGGTTTTCAGGCGCTCCGGCGTGATGGACCGCACCAGCTTTTCCTTGCCCAGCACCGGCCAGCCCATAGGCTGGTTCTTGAAGGCGGTGGCCTGGAAATGATCGAAGATGATGTCGTCCGGCGTGTCGTCCGCCTGGTAGATCTCCTGGACCACCACATGCTGTTCCTTCGCCAATTCCTCAGGGTCCATGGCGGCGTTGAGCAGGATGTCGGCGATGATATCGACGGCCAGGGCCACGTCCTCTTTCAGCACCTTGGCGTAGTAGGCGGTGTGATCGCGACTGGTGTAGGCGTTGAGCTGGCCGCCCACATTGTCCATCTCCTCGGCAATGCCCTGGGCGGTGCGCCGGGCCGTGCCCTTGAACGCCATATGTTCAAGCAGGTGCGAGATGCCGTTGACATCGGCGGTCTCGTGGCGCGTACCGGCCGCCACCCAGGCGCCCACAGCGATGGTTTCAACCGAATCCATGCGATCGGTGACAACCCGCAGGCCGCTGGGGAGAACAGTGACTTCGACTGACATTATTGGGCTTTGGCCATGACGTTGGTGCGCAGGAACCGCTTCACCTGATCTAGGTCGTTCGGCAGCGTTGTAAAGTGCTCGGACAGATTGAACAGGTTGGCCAGGGCCGGGGGCAGCGCCGGGCGCACGCCGGTGGCTTTTTCGACCGCATCCGGGAACTTGGCCGGATGGGCCGTGGCCAGCGCCACGCGCGGAATGTCCTTGGGGATCCCGGCGGCGCGCATGGCCGAAACGCCCACGGCGCTGTGCGGGTCGATCAGATCACCGGTGGCGCGGAAGTGTTCGCCGATCACTTTGAGCGTGCCTTCGTCGTCGAGACGGCGGCCGGTGAACAAGGCCGCCATGGCCTTGTGATGCTCTTCGTTCACCGCGTAGCTGCCGCTCTGTTTGAACTGCGCCATGGAGCGTTCCACCGCGCCGGCGTCGCGGCCGCCCATGTCGAACAGCAGGCGTTCAAAGTTGGACGAAATCTGGATATCCATGGACGGACTCAGGCTCGGCACTACGCCGCCCGCGCTCATGGTGCCAGTCTCGAAATAGCGGGTGAGGATATCGTTGCGGTTGGAGCCCACCACGAACTTCGCCACCGGCAGGCCCATGCGGCTGGCCACGAAACCCGCGAACACATTGCCGAAGTTACCCGTGGGCACGACGAAGGCGATCTCGCGATCAGGTGCCCCGAGATGAAGTGCCGCCCAGAAGTAGTAGACCACCTGGGCCATGATCCGAGCCCAGTTGATGGAGTTCACCGCCGAGAGATTGGCGTCGGTCCGGAACGTGGCGTCGGCGAACAGGGCTTTAACGATGTCCTGGCAGTCGTCGAAGGTGCCTTCGAGCGCCACGTTGTGGACATTGGGCGCCTGCACCGTGGTCATCTGGCGGCGCTGCACATCGGAGGTGCGCCCTGCCGGATGCAGAATACAGATATCGATACCCTTGCGGCCGCGGGTGGCCTCGATGGCCGCCGAGCCGGTGTCGCCCGAGGTGGCGCCGACGATGGTGATATGGCTGGCGCGCGCCGCCAGCAGGCGCTCGAACATCAGGCCAACGACCTGCAAAGCGTAATCCTTGAACGCCAAGGTCGGACCGCAGAACAGCTCCATGATCCATTCGTTGGCGCCGACCTGGCGCAAGGGCGCCACCGCCGGATGGGAGAAGCGCCCGTAAGCCTCGCGGCAGATGGCGCCGAGATGCGGCGCCAGCACACTGCCTTGCATGAAGGGCGCCATGATCCGTTCAGCGAGTGCAGCGTAATCGAGGCCGCGCAGGGCCTTGATCTCTGCGGCCGAGAACCGCGGCCAGGCCGCCGGCACATAAAGACCGCCGTCGGTGGCGAGTCCCGCCAGCAACACGTCGTCAAAGCCCAGTTCGGGGGCGCGGCCTCGGGTACTTACGTAACGCACGTTGGTCTCACTCCATCGGTGCCGATTGAAGGCGGCGGATACTAATGGTTGGGGAAATGCACAGCAACTTAAGGGTTTGAGCCATACAGCGAGCGCGATTCGGCCCGCGTTTTCAGGGGCTTCGCGGCAGACGCAGCGGACAGGGTGTGGCTAGTTTTTCGGCAGGGCCGCAAGGTCGGCGAGAAGCTGGCCGATGATCTTGTCGAGGCCGCTGGTGAAGGCCACCGCGGCAGCGTCCACGCTCTCGCCGGCGGCCGGCTCAGTGACGCGATAAACCTTCGCGAGAACCTGCTGATTGCCCGCGACGCGGCGCACGCCGAGTTCAAGCGCGATGGCCACCGCCGGACCGTTGCCGCCCTGGGGCAGCACGTGTTCCCACTCGAGAATATTTCCGGTCAGTTCATAATTCCGGTCGAGGCGCATCTCGGGCGTAGCCACGCCGGTGAACGCTTTGGCATCGCGCAGGGCGCCGGTGAATACCCGCTGCAGCATCACCGACGGTGGCTCCAGCCAGGCGTGATAGCTGTACTGCGCCAGCTCGCGGGCGCTTTCGCGGTAGAGCACGGCGCGCTCGTTGATGATGCCTTGCGCGCGGAACAGCGGCACTTCGACGGTGCCTTGGATCGGGCCGCCGGCGAGCGCCGCGGGGGCCGCCGGTACGCCCAGGCGATAAAACGTGTCGCGCGGCACCGGGTCGGACGAACATCCGGCCAGCACGGTCGCAGCCAGAAAGACAGGGGTGGCGGCGAGGATCCAGCGGCGAGAGCACATCATTTACCGCCTTCTTTTTTGGAATTGCCCCTCTTGGCCGCAGCCGGGTCTTCGGGCGTTGAGCCGCCGATCAGGAGGCCCGGATTCTGGCGAACGGAGCGGCTGAATTCCGCCATGTTGCGCGCGGTGGCGTCGGCGTTATGGGCGATGTCGTCCACATAACGGGCGATGGTATCGGCGGTATAGCGGAAGCTGCGCATGGCCTCGTCCACATTACCGCTGTTGCTGTCGACCACCTTGTTCACCCGCGCCACGGATTCATTGAGAAGCTTGCGGGTCTCGTCAAGGCCCTTGGACAATTCATTGAGGTTGGTGGTGACCTGATCGACATTGGCAATGACGCTGTTGAGATGGGCGACATTCTCGGGCTTCAGGAGACTCTTCTCGATCACGGCGGCGGACCGCTCGACGCTGCCCGAGAGCTTATTTAGGTTGTCGAGGATGGTGGGCAGGTTGCCGGCGGTCGCCGTGCTGAGCTGACTGACAAGGGTGTTCAGGTTGTTGAGCAGCGGCTTGATGGAGGTGGTGCTGAGTTCGCCGAACTCCGCGCCGACGTCGGCCAGGGTTGCGAACAGATTTCCGGACGGCTGGCCCTTGATCTCCGAGCCCGGCGGCAGGACGGTGTCGGCCTTGCCGCCGCGGATGTCGATCGCTACCGCAGCCAGCAGACCTGAGACCATGGCGCGAGCGACGCTATCGGTCGGAATCTTCCAGCCTTCCTTGATCTCCATGTTCACTTTGAAGGTGAGCTGACGCCCCCGTTGCACCGGCTCGATGCTGTCCACATTGCCGATCTGAAAGCCCTCGTACAGCACCAGCGTGCCGACCTTGAGGCCGCCGACGTTTTCGTAGACGGTAAAATAGGGATCGGTCGCGCCCGAGCGGCCCGCCAGCATGGTGATGACGGTGATGAAGGCCACGAGCATGGCGGCGACGAACGCGCCCACCACTACGTAATTTATGCGGCTATCTTGCATAACCCCTCGACGCCCCGTGCTTAGTGATCATGATTACAGTGATTCTCAGCGGTTTGCATCACTCGTTGACCGCCGTCAGGCGCTTTAAATACTCGTCCGGGTCGAGGATTTCCTCCTCGGTCCTGCGATTGAGCAGATTCTGGATGCGCTCGTTGTCGCTGGCCCGAACCTCGTCCACGGTGCCGATCATGAGGATATGGCCCTTGTCGAGCACACAGATTCGGTCGGCGATGCGGAAAGCGCTTTCCAATTCGTGGGTCACCACCACAATCGACATGCCCATGGCGTCCCGCAACGATAGGATCAGATCGTCGATGGCCGAGGCCACGATAGGGTCGAGGCCGGCGGACGGCTCGTCGCAGAACAGAACTTTAGGATCCATGACGATGGCGCGGGCGAAGGCGGCGCGTTTGATCATGCCCCCCGACAACTCCGACGGCATCAGGTTCTCGAACCCCGCCAGGTTCACCACCTGCATTTTGAGCCGGGCCATGATGAGCATCGTATTGAGGTCGAGCTTGGTGTGCTCGCGCAAGGGCAGGATGATGTTTTCGAGCACGCTCAGCGAGCTGAACAACGCGCCGCCCTGGAAAGCCACGCCCATCTTTTGACGAAGCTGCGAGCGCTCCACGTCCGAGATTTCCCACAGGTGCTGGCCAAGCAGTCTGATGTCGCCCGAGGTAGGGCGCAGGAGTCCGAGCAGCGTATTAAGTAAGGTACTTTTTCCCGAACCCGAGCCGCCCATGATCACCATCACCTCGCCCTCGCGGACCTCGAGGTTGATGCCGTGGAGGATCTTACGGCTGCCGTAGTGGGTGACGAGATTTTTGATCTCGATCACCGGCGGCGCCCCGGTCAGGTCGGGGCGCTGGTAAGCGGGTGCGGCGTCGAGGGGGTGATTCATATGCTGGATCTGGGCTCAGCGCGTGGTCACGAAGGCGAAGACCATGTCGGTAACGATGATGGCGCTGATGGACAGCACCACCGAGCGCGTGGTCATGCGCCCGACGCCTTCCGCTCCCCCCGAGACTCCGGCGCCGTTGATCACCCCCACCAGGGTGATGAGAATCGAGAACAGCCCGGCCTTGGACAGGCCATGCATGATGTCATTGACGGTGATGGTCTCCGACAGCCGCTGCACAAAGGCAGAAAAGGAAATGCCGAGGTCCACCGACACGTACCAGCCGGCGCCAGCAAGCATCACGATATCCGCCCAGAAGGCGAGCAGCGGCACCATCAGGAACATGGCGATCAGGGCGGGTGCGACGATGAACCGCACCGGGTTGATGCCCATGACTTCGAGGGCGTCGATTTCCTGACTGATGCGCATGGTGCCGATGCGGGCGGCGAGCGAGGAGCCGGTGCGGCCTGAAACGAGAATGCCGGTGATGAGCGGGCCGAACTCGCGGACCACGGAAAGCCCGAGGCCCACGGTCACCTGTTCCTCGGCGCCGAATACGCGCAAGGCATAGATGCCCTGGATCGCCAGCATGATGCCGATGGTGACGGACATCATGGTGACGATGGGCAGGGCCTGGATCCCCATCTCCATGCAGCGGTCGAAGGCAGCTTTGAGGCGCACGGGCTGGCCGCGGCGATGGCCGACGAAGATCCAGAATACGCTTTGGCCGAACAGGACGGCGCCCAGGCCCATCTCGGCGATGGCGGCGACGCCCTTCTTCCCGAGGTTGCCTAGAATCGCGGTAATCCGTGCGGATAGGCCGGTCTCGCCACCTTTGGTCGGGGCTTCGGCCATGGCGGCGGTTCTCAGCCTTGAGCGGCGGTGGCCGCTTCGACGGACGGGTGGATGGTGAAGACCTTGTCGAGGCGCGCCAGGGACAGCACGCGCATGGCGGCGGACGACACGCTGGCCAGGGCGAAGGACGCGCCCTTCTTACGGCTGACTTGGAACGCCTCCACCAGCGACGCCACACCGGACGAGTCGATGTAGTTTACCGCCGACAGGTCGACCACGACGCGGGTGTTGCCTTCCAGGCTCTCGAGCAGCTTCTGGCGGACTAGCGGCGAGGTCTGCAGATCGACGTCGCCGTTCAGCGCCACCACCGCCGCCCCGTTCACATTTCGAATCTCATAGCTCATCTCAATAACAGTCTCTTTCAGAGCAAAAATACTATTCAGGGTTGGTCTAACTTACCTTGTTTGGCAGGCTTTTGGTCAATTTAAATAAGTTTCCGACACCCGGCGGCGGCGGAACAAAACGGGCGTCGTCGCACACCGATTTAATCAGGTGAACACCCAGGCCCCCGGGCCGGACTTCGGAGAGGTTGCGGGATTTGACGGTTTCGGGGTCCACCGCATCGGCGAAATCCATGATGTCCACCACCAGGGCGTCCCGTTCGCGCGAGTAGTCGATCATGATGTCGCCATCGCCCTTGTTGCCGTAGGCGTGGCGGATGATGTTCTGGCAGGCCTCGTCCACGGCCATTTTAAGGTCGAAGATCCAGGACTCGGGCGCTTCGCAGTATTTGGCCGCCTGCTCGGTGGCGGACCGGATCAGTTTCAAACGGTCGGGGCGCGCCGGAATGCGGACGCGCATGATCTGGCCGTCCTCCACCGACAATTGGGCGTCAATGGGCGGCTTGGCGCCGATGGGCGCGATGCCCATGTCCTCGACCACCAGCAATGTCAGGTCATCACGCAAGGACTGCCCGGGCAACTTGACCGCGCCGGCGATGCTCTTGAGGCGCAGGTCGGGGCTTTCCTCGGCATGGTCGCGGATCAGCGCGCGCACGCCGTCGATTCCCAGCATACCGCCGCCGAAGGTGGTCGCTTCGGTCAATCCATCGGTGAACACATAAAGCATGCCGCCGGCGAGAAAGAGCTCGGTCACCGGGAAGCCGTCCGGCCCTGCGATGTCCTGGGCGATGCCGAGGGGCGGCGCGTCGGCGGGGATGGCGATGAAGCGTTCGGTGCGCAGGTCGAAATGCAAAGGCGGCTCGTGACCGGCGTTGGTGATCTGCAGCAGGCCGGTACCGGGATGGAAAATGCCGCCGACCATGGTCACGAACATGCCGTGGAAATTGGTCTCGCACAGCTCGTTGTTGATGGCGTTGAGGAGCTGGCCGGGGTCCTCCGCGCTTTTGGCGAGGCAGCGGAACAGGCTCGAGGTCTTGGCCATCAGCAGCGCCGCGTTCATGCCCTTGCCCGAGACGTCGGCGACATTGAACCAGATGCGCCCGTCGGGCATGGGCATGATGTCGAAGAAGTCGCCGGACACGGACCGCGCCGGGATATTAATGCCGTGGATGGGGAAATCGCGGCTGGACGGCTGCGGCAACAGGTCGCGCTGGATCTCGGCGGCGAGCTCCAGTTCGTGCTGATTGCGTTCCTGCTGGACGATTTTATGGGTGAGGCGAAAATTGCTGATGGCGAGCGCCGCGGCGCCGGCGAGTGTTTCGAGCAGCAGCAGGTCCTCGGAATCGAACAGCCCGTCGCCGCCGATACGATTGATGACTTCGATGGCGCCAAGGCAGTCGGTGCCGAGCACCAGCGGCGCCACCAGCAGCGAGCGAGTCTTGAACCCTGTCTTGGCGTCGACCGCCGCGCCGAAGTCCACGTTCTCGCTGACGTCGCGCACCAGGGCGCCTTCGCGGGCAGCGACCGCGGCGCCGACCACGCCGGTGTTGGCGGAGATATTGAGGCCGGTGATGTCCACCGGGCCGTAGCAGGCAGAGCACACCAGCGCTTCGCCGGTATCGCTCACCAGGAACAGGGAGGCGGCTTCGGCGCCCATGTAGTTGGAGATGCGCGCCAGCGCCGAATGGGCGACGGTCTTGTAGTCGGAGCTGGCGGTGAATTCCCGCGTCATTTCGGCCAGCAGGCCGAGGTGGTCCCTCACCTCGCGGCCGGCATGCACATCCGGCGGCAGGGCTTTCTCAGCGGCAGTTTGTTTGGGGGCTTGTCGGGCCATGCGCCAGACTATGCCTTGTCTTGCGGGCGGGAACAATCGACGGAGGGCGTGACCCAGACGGGTCTTTAGCCCAGAATCGCGCGGTAGGTCTCAAGATAACGCGCGACAACGGCGGCCTCGGAGAACTCCGCCGTGGTGCGCCGACGGCCGCCGTCCACCAGGCGCTGCGCCAGAGCTGTGTCCCGCAGCACCGTACTGACGGCGGCGGCCAACGCAACGGGATCATCCACCGCCGCGAGCATGCCGTCTTCGCCGTGACGCACCAGATAACCCGGACCCTGACTCGCTGTCGCCACCAGGGGAACGCCATGCGACCAGGCGTTGAGCACCACGTTGCCAAAGGGCTCATGGCGCGAGGGCAGCAGGCAGACATCAGCGGCCTTGAGCAGCGCCGAGCGGTCATCGCGCCAGCCGAGAAAGCGCACACGGTTGCCCAGCTTGAGGTCGTCCGCGAGACGCTTGAGCCGGCTTTCCTCCGGCCCATCGCCGGCGATCCACAACACCGCGTCCTTGATGTCGGTCAGCGCCCGCAGCGCCACGTCGATGCCCTTGGCGGGATGGAGGCGGGCGAGGATCAGCAGCACCTTGGCGCCGCCGCCGCCCAAGGCGTCGCGATCCACCGGCGCCTCATCGCGCACCGGGCAGAAGTTGGGGATGTAGTGAACCGTGCCCGCCTGACGGCCCTCCCGCACCACGTAATCGGCGATATCGGGCGTATTGCAGATGAGCTGGCTGCAGCGGCGGTAATATTTGAGATCGTAGTAGCCGCCGAGGCGCCCCACGTTCACCCAAGGCCCCTTGGGCAAGTCGCGGCAGGCGCGGTTCATCCAGCCCATGGCGATGTCGGGGCGTTCGGCTTTGGCGATCTTATTCAGGCGGAAACGGGTGAGCAGATCAAGCGGGCCGCCGAAACGCAGCATGGTCACCCGGCATCCGGCGGCCTGAAGTATGGCCGCACGGTCGGGATAGAGACGGATGACGCCAGCCTGGTCGACGCCGGCCCTGGTCAGCGCCGGCACCAGGTCCTCGTAGAACAGTTCGGCGCCGCCGTGGAGGCCGCTCGCCATGACTTGCAATACGCGCAACGCAGCATCACCAGATGATGGAATTGCGGACACTCGTAGCCCAATAAGGGCTATAAGTCCCTCCGGTTTTTCCTAAGAATACTGCATGGCCGCCGCGTCCCAAAAAGCCCCCCTTCGATATCCCGTCCGCTACCGCCTCGAAGCCTTGGCCGCGCGGCTGATGTTCGCCCTGTTGCGGTTGTTGCCGACGCGGGGTGCTTCGGATTTCGGCGGCTGGCTGGGGCGCACCGTGGGTCCGCGTACGTCGGCGCACGGGGTCGCCGCCCGCAACATGGCCGCTGCTCTGCCGGAGGCCGCCGCCGCCCAGCGCGACGCCTGGCTGCTGGAGGCTTGGGACAACTTCGGCCGCACCATGGTCGAGTACGCCATTCTGGGGCGTCTGGACCGCAACCATGAGAACCGCGTCGAGGTTGAAGGCGTCGAACACCTGGCCGCCGTGCCGGCCCATAAGCCGGTGATCCTGTTCTGCGCCCACCTCGCCAACTGGGAAGTGATCCCCCTGGCGCTCTCGGGTCTCACCAAGCCGCTTACCATCGTCTACCGCGCCGCCAATAACCCGCTGGTGGACGGCTTGATCGCCGAAGCCCGCGCGCCATATACCGCGGCGATGCTGGCGAAAGGCGTCATGGGTGCGCGGCAAATCGTGCGCGCGCTGAAGGACGCAGCCCATGTCATCATGGTGGTGGATCAGAAGCTCAACACCGGCCTCGATGTGCCCTTTTTCGGCCGGCCCGCCTTCACGAGCCCGGCGGTGGTGAGCCTGGCCATGCGTTACGGCTGCCCGGTGTTTCCGGTGCGCACCGAGCGCTTGCCCGAGGGCCGCTACAAAGTATCCTTGGAAGCGCCGTTCACGTTTGCTGCCGGCGACGACATTGCCGTGCGCGCGGCTTTAACGGAGGTGAACCGGCGGCTGGAAGATTGGATCCGGCGCAAACCGGGGCAGTGGCTGTGGATGCACCGCCGCTGGCCGAATTAATCTCCCGCGGCGATGGTGAGAGAAATGCCGTCGAGAGCGTCGGTGAATTTGATCTGGCAGGATAGCCGCGAGTTGGCCGGCTTATAGGCGCTGGTGTGCTCCACCAATTCCTGCTCGTCTTCGGAGCGCGTTCCGGTCTTGGCGGTCCAGGCGTCGTCGATCAGCACATGGCAGGTGGCGCAAGAGCAGCAACCGCCGCAGATGGCCTCCACGTCCATATTGGCGTCGCGCAGCACTTCCATCAGCGACGCCCCCGGCGCGGACTGAACCACATGCTTACGCCCGGACCTGTCGGTTACGTTGATCACCGCCATAGCGAACCCCTTATGCCTGGGAGCGGTGGGTAACGCAGATGGTGTTTGATCCGCAAGACCTTTGTCAGGAGGTCCTCTGTGCAGATTCGCGAATGCGCCTGCGATGGCCTGGCGGCATGTCTTCGGGCAATTGATCCGGGGCGAAGAACCGGGCTTCGAAGATCTCGAAATTGAGGCTGGACGGCATTTGCACGCTCCCCGTGCCGAGGACGATCACTTCCATATGCCGAGGTGAGATCAGATTGACCCCGGCGACGCCGCCGACCGCCACATCGAGTCCGGTTTCCTCACGCAACTCCCGCACCACGCCCTGCTCGGGGGTTTCGCCGGCCTTGAGAAATCCGCCCGGCAAGCCCCAGGGATAGCGGTCGCGGAAGACGTGACGCAGGAGCAGCACCTCTCCCTGCGCGTTGCGGAATATACCCGCGGCGCTGACGATGAAGTGGGGGTTGGCTGTGCGCAGAAGCGCGCGGATCAACCACGCGGGCAACCAGCGGCATAGGGCCGCGATCAGGCCGCGGACGTTCAAGGGCCTTGCCAGGTGCGGGTACTCTCCTGTGCGATCCGCGGGAAACGCGCGAGGATGCGTTCAAACCAAGGCGTCAGGGGATCGTCTGGAGCCAGAACTTGCGCGAGGCTCACGGCACGGCACCAGAAGAAGAAGCCGGCGACGATGTAGTCGGCATACAGCGGCGCCGCGCCGGACAGGAACGGACGCTCCTTAGCCACGGCGCGCACCGGCTCCAACGCCTTGCGCACAGCCGCGACCTTTTCGTTCAGGTCGCCCGCACAGAACGCCTCGATGCTCATGCCGAAACGTTTTTCCCGCGTGTCGAGAAAGTGCGCGCGATCCTGGGGCTGGATGCGGTCGTAGATGTCGAGCACGACCACTTTCAAGGCGGGAAAGTGAACCGCGGGCTGAATCCACGTATGCAGCGCCAGGGCATAGGTCCAACCCGGGCCCTGGGCCCCACCGTCGCCAAACAGCGACGGCCGGTCGGGATAAGTGTCCTCCAGATAATTGGCAATGGCCCAGCTATCGGCCAAGGCGCCGTCGCCGTGTTCGAGAATCGGCACCGTCTTGTGGCCCCCTCCGGCGACTTTTGGAATGGCGGTGAAGGCCGCCGGCAAGGTGCTGTAGTCCAATCCCTTGTGTTCCAGGGCCAGCCTGACCCGCCAGCAAAAGGGGGACGGCCGCACGTCGTTCTGGAACGCCAATTCGTGCAAGATGATGTTGTTCATGGCTCCCCTTGGCGCTTTGAGATTTGTATTATTGTAGCGGCCAACGAGGGGACCCCGTCTATGCTTACTTCCAGAAACCTGGCGCCCGCGGTTCTGGCCGGCGCTGCGGTCACCTACGTGGCCGCGCCGGCGTTCGCCGTCGATCTCGTCAACCGCGACAAGGTGGTGCGGGAGGCGGTGGTGAACCACAGCAACGGCGACAGTGTCGTGGTCACCCTCAAACCCGGCCAGCGCCTTGGCGATATTTGCACCGCCTGCGTCATTCTGGTGGGCGACAGCTCCATTGAAGCCAGCGGTCGCGCCACAGCGGTCATCGCAGGGGGTAAGATTACCGTTGGAGGCTAGCGCCGCGGCGCGCTGCCAGCGCCGCCAAGCCGAGCAGCACCGCGGTCGCCGCCACAAGCAACGCCGCGAGGGCGTTGATCTTGGGACTCACCCCCAGGCGGATGCTCGAATAGACCACCATCGGTAAAGTGGTGGACTGAGGGCCGGCGACGAAGCTCGCGATCACAAGGTCATCCAGCGACAGCACGAAAGCCAGCAGCCATCCGGCGCCAAGGGCCGGCGCAATCATCGGCAACGTAATGCGGGTGAAGACCGTGAAGGGCCGGGCGCCCAGGTCGCTCGCCGCCTCTTCCACATCCCGCTCCATGCCGGCAAGGCGCGCCTGAATGATCAGCGCCACCGTGGCCATGGTAAAGCTGGCATGCGCCAAAACAATGGTGGCAATGCCCCGGCCCGGCAGGAACGGCAGCATTTCCTGGGCCGCCACAAACAGCAACAACAAGGAAAGTCCGGTGATGACCTCGGGCACCACCATTGGCGCCACCACTGCGGTAGAGAACAGCCACCGTCCGCGAAACGCGCCGAAGCGCGACAAGGCGTAGCCCGCCGCGGTGCCAACGATCACCGCCAGGGTCGCCGACAAAACGCCAACGGTCAGGCTGGTGGCGGCCGCGGCCATGATCTGGCGGTCGCCCATCAGTTCGCTGTACCAGACCGTGGAAAAGCCGGTCCAGACCGTCACCAGGCGCGAGGCGTTGAAGGAATAGACGATCACTGCCGCCAGCGGCAGATAGAGAAACGCAATCCCCGCGCCGAGCGCCACCGTCAGCCAGGGGATGCGCTTCACGACGCCTCCCGGTGCAACACGCGCTGCAGCAGTAAAATGGGGATCACCAGCACTGCAACCATCGTCACGGTCAGGGCGGCGCTGAGCGGCCAGTCACGGCTGGAAAAGAACTCACTCCACAGGACCTTGCCGATCATAACCGTATCGGGCCCGCCCAACAGGTCCGGGATCACGAACTCGCCGACGCACGGGATGAACACCAAAAGCGCGCCCGCCACCACCCCCGGCATGGACAGTGGCAACGTCACCGACAGAAATACCCGCCACGGCCTGGCGCCGAGATCGCCCGCGGCTTCGCGCAACGATGGATCCATCCGCTCCAGCCGGGCGTAAAGCGGCAGCACCATGAACGGCAGGTAGGCGTAGACCATGCCCAGGCAGACCGCGCCGGTGGTGTTGATAAGGCGCAGCGGTTCGTCGATGAGGCCCAAGGACTCAAGCAGGCTGTTGATCACCCCGCCCGGCCGCAGCAAGCCCATCCAGGCGTAGATCCGGATCAGCAGCGAGGTCCAGAACGGCAACACGACCAGCAGCAGGAGAAGGCCCCGGCGATACTCCGGCGCCCGTGCGATGGCATAGGCCATGGGATAGCCCACCAGTAGCGCCACCACCGTCGCAACGGCTGCGATCTTGAGAGAGCTTAAATAGGCCCCGAAATAAAACGAGTCCGTCAGAACATCGCGGTAGTTGTCCAGCGTCGCCCGGAGCGCGCCGCCCTCGAACAACGGCGTGTAGGGCGGCACGCCGATCTGGGTGCGGGCGAAACTGATCTTGAGGACGATGGCCAGGGGCAGCAGGAACAGCACTGCCGACCACGCCCACGGCGCGCCCAGCATCCAGCGGCGAAATTTCCTCACGACGGCAACACCCGCACAGCCGATACCGGCCAGGACAGGACAACCGCCTGCCCGCGCTCAAGTGCTGGCCCGGCGCCGTTCTGACGCACCACGCGAATGCGTGTCGCGCCATGAGCAACGAAATAGGTGGAGACCGTTCCGCCGTAGACCACATCGGCGATCGTTCCCGCGAGCTGGCCGGAGTCAGGCGTCGCGCCGGCCGCGTGCAGCACGATCTGCTCGGGCCGTACCGCCAGCGCCACCGGTGTGCCGGCGGGCAGCGACGTTGCCGCACTTACCGCGCCTACGGCGCAGGTCACGGTATCGCCAGTGGATACCGTCCCGTCCCACAGATTCATATGACCGAAGAAGCCCGCCACCGCCCGGTTGTCCGGCCGTTCGTAGAGATCGCGCGGGCTTCCCACTTGCAGCAAACGTCCCTTCTCCATCACCGCTACTCGGCTGGCCATGCCCATGGCCTCGTCCTGGTCGTGAGTCACCACGACGAAGGTGATGCCGAGACGTTCGCGCAAAGTCATCAGTTCGAGCTGCGTGCGTTCGCGTAAATGCTTATCGAGGGCGGCCAGAGGTTCGTCGAGCAGCAGCGCCCGCGGCCGCTTGGCCAGGCACCGGGCGAGGGCCGCGCGCTGCTTCTGACCGCCGGACAGGTGCTGGGGCTTGCGGTCGGCGAAGGATTCCATTTCTACCCGCGCCAGGGCTTCACGCACCCGCTCCGCGAGTTCAGCCCCGCGCAGGCCGTCCTGCTTCAAACCGAACGCCACGTTGCCTGCCACTGTCATGTGGGGGAACAAGGCATAGGACTGGAACATCATATTGACTGGGCGCTCATAGGGCGCGAGGCCGTCCTGGCTGCGATTGTCTATAAAGATGTGACCCGTGTCCGGCGTCTCGAGGCCGGCGACGGCGCGCAGCAGCGTGGTCTTGCCGCAGCCGGACGGGCCCAGCAGCGCCAGAAATTCATTCTCGAAGATGTCGAGGGACACGCCATCCAGCGCGACCACATCGCCGAAGCGTTTGGTCACGCCGTCGATGCGGATCACCGGAGTCATGCCCACTTATCCAAGAGGACGCCTAGTTGCCGGCCTTGATGCGGTTCCAGGTGCGGGTACGCAGGCGCTCGATCTCCGGGTTCGGCGTCGCTTCCGCGAATAATTTCTTCATGACGCCAGCATCGGGATAGACCGTCTTGTCCTTGCGGATCTCCTCGTCGATGAACGGCGCGGCCTTGGCGTTGCCGTTGGCATAGAAGACCTTGTTCGTGATGGGGCCGATCACCGCCGGATCCAGGATGTAGTTGAGGAAGGCATAGGCCGCGTCGGCATGGGGCGCGTCCTTGGGGATGGCCATGAAATCGGACCACATGACAGTGCCTTCCTTGGGAATGCTGTAGCTGATCTCCACACCCTTCTTGGCTTCGGCCGCCCGGTCCCGCGCCTGGAACACGTCGCCCGAAAAACCCATGGCGACGCAGATGTCGCCGTTGGCGAGCGCCGAGATGTACTCGGAGTTATGGAATTTGCCGACATGGGGCCGGATCTTCTTCCACAGCTCGGCGGCCTTGTCGTAGTCGGCGGGTGTCGCCGAATGGGGATCGAGGCCGAGGTAGTTAAGCGTCACCTCGAACACGTCGGATTGGGAATCGAAAACATAGACGCCGCATTTGGCCAGCTTGGCGGCGTTGGCGGGATCGAACAGCAGGCTCCAGCTATCGACCGGCGCATTCGGTCCCAGGGCCTGACGGACCTTGGCTGCGTTGTAGCCGATGCCGGAGGTGCCCCACATGTAGACGATGCCATGGGCGTTGCCCGGGTCGAGGCCGGCGGCCCCGGCCGTAATGGCCGGGTCCTGGGTGCCGATATTGGGCAGCTTGGACTTGTCGAGGGGGCGCACCACCCCGGCCTGGATGAAGCGGCGCAGGACCGGCCCATTGGGCACGATCACGTCGTAACCCGACCCGCCCGCCAGCAGCTTGGCCTCCAGCATCTCGGAGGAGTCGAACACGTCCATATTCACGGCGATGCCGGTCTTCTTGGTGAAATTGGCCAGCGTGTCCGGGGCCAGGTAGTCGGACCAGATGTAAAGGTTAAGGGCCTTATCGGCGGCGCGCGCCGTAATCGGGCCCAATGCCGCCAAAACCACGGCGCACATCAGGAGCCATGAGGTGCGGGAAATGGAAAAAGACGGCATGTAACCCCCGGTTTATGTGGTGCCCCCTTTTTTAGATCATTCCCGGTGACGTGGGTACGGGATTGCGGCACATTCTAGCCCTCTCAAGGGGGCTTTCCATGACGTCAGAGGCGGCCATCCACAGAGCCTACGCCACGGCAGCCGGCGGCCAGATTCACTACCGCCAAGCGGGGCCTGAGGGCGCCCGCAGCCCCCTGCTGCTGATTCACCCAAGCCCCTCGTCCAGCTTCGTCTACGAACCACTCATGGCCGACCTGGGCCGGGACCGCCTGGTGATCGCACCGGACCTGCCGGGACACGGCATGTCCGACGTTCCGCCGGACGCCCCGACCATCGGCGAATACGCCGCCACCTTGCTCGCCCTCGAGGCAACCCTTGGCCTCGGCATGTTCGATATCCTGGGCTACCACACCGGCGGACTGATCGCCGCCGAGATGGCGCGGCAGCAGACCGCTGTCCGCAAGGTCATCATGATCTCGGCGTTGATTTTCACCGACGAGGAGCGCGCCCGGCTCAAGGCCGGAGCCGCGAGCCGCAGCGTCGACGACCGCGCCAGTGTCTTCGGCCAGCAGTGGCTCAATTTCAGAACCAACTTCTGGCGCATGGGCAACGACGACGCCCGCACCTGGAACCTTTATCTCGAAGCCCAGCGTAACCCTCATTCCTCCGCCTGGGGCCAACAGGCCGCCGCGGCTTATGACCTGGCGGCGGTCCTGCACGGGCTGTCTCAGCCGGTGCTGGTGCTCAATCCCGAGGATGACTTGCGCGAGCGCACCAATCGCGTCGGTCCGGCCATCAAAAACGGTAAGGTCATGGATCTTCCCGGCTGGACCCACGGTTTTGTCGACAGCAAGGTGCCGGAAACCGCCAAGATCGTGCGCGACTTTCTGGATACCTAGGAAGCCGTGAGATCGAAATCCGCCGCCAGCGGAATGTGATCCGAACTGCGCACATGGGTGAGCGCCCGGGCGCTGATGAGCCGCACGCCGCGGTAAAACACATGATCGAGGGTCTGGTTGAAATGCCGCCATTGGGGCGCGGCCACGGGAGCCCGTGTCAGGCCCGCATTGCCCATGGCCTTCAGCAGCAGATGCCAGCGCGGCTCGTTCCAGGTGTTGAAGTCGCCGGCAATGATGCAGGGCCCGTCATGGGCGGCAACGGGAGCGGTGATCTGCTCTACCTGGCGGGCGAACTTGGCGTTCGACACCAGGTTGATAGCGTGCACGTTGAGCACCAGCAAGCGCCGGCCGTCCGCCAAAGGGTATTCTGTGTGCAGGAAGGTTTTAGGTGTGCCGATGATCGGCTCGAAATCCTGCGTTCGCACGAAGGCGGAGGCGGAGGACGCCACGCGGCAGCCGGTCTTGGGACCGGTGGTGACGTGTTCGCGTAAGGATCGCAGATTTTCCACCATGATCCATTCCAGGCCGCTGGAGAGATGGAAAGGGTGGGCGACGCCGCCGTGGAGCACAGCCTCCTGCAGCAGGACCATGTCGGCGCCGGTGGCCAGCGTGGTGAGATCCGACAACCAGCCGCGGCGCTGGGACTTGAAGATGTTCCAACTGATGAGCTTGAGGGTCGGCCCGAAAGCCTCAGTCGAAGCCTCACCCAAGCGTCGCAGAGCATCTTCCGCACCGCTGGGGCGAAAGCTGCGAAGAGAAAAGAACGGCATGTCCCGCCTGAAGTAACTAGTTCCATGAACGCCGGAACAGCATACCCCAGTAACGCCGGTTAGCGGCTGTTGTTCTGCCCCAGTTGGCCTAGGTCGTTGACCGAGGTGCCTGGGCGGCGGTCCGCATCATGGACAGGACGTCGTCGGCGCTGACCCGGTCACGATGCATGACCATGGCGATGATCGGGTCGCTGAGCATGTCCGAGAGGTGCGGTTCGACGCCGCCGTTGAAAAAACAGGCGGCTGCCGGACGCATGTGGGTAAGCGTAATGCTCTTGGCGCTGGAGCGGCGGACAACGGGCTTTACGACACGATCCTGCATGGAGGCACCCTCTCTTCAAAAACCTTCCTGAACATCCCTAAGTGCGAAAAACGGTCAAATTAAGACGACTCTCGCGCCGGTAGAGAATGGACGAAACCGGCGGCGTCTTTCCTGCGGGCCGAATGGATTGGAGATCGTTCATCCAACCCTCTGTCCTGACCTAGGGTAAACCGA
>CANISR010000060.1 GCA_947470105.1 Fidelibacterota bacterium
ATCGATATCCTGATCGATCTTTCCGGCCACGCGCCCAACAACCGGCTGCCGGTATTCGCAGCACGCCCGGCGCCGCTTCAGGTTGCTTGGGGTGACTATGTGAACACCCGTGGTCTCGCGGCCATGGATCTGCTGCTCGGCGATGCCCACCACACGCCACCCGAAGACGACACGCTCTATATCGAGAAGATCGTGCGTTTCGCGCCCGACTATATTTGCTACCGCCCGCCGGTCTACGCACCGGGCGTCACGGCGTCGCCGGCCGTCGCCAATGGCTATGTCACTTTCGGTACTTTCAGCGAAGTCACCAAGATCGGCCCTGAGGCCATCACCCGTTGGGCGGCGGTGCTCAAGGCCATCCCGACTGCGCGATTCTTGCTGAACGGCTATCTCTTCAAAGACGCCACGCGGCAGGAAAGAATCACCGCCCTCTTTGCTGAAACCGGGATCGACGCTGCGCGCCTGATTTTCCGCACCGGGGGCGCCCATGCCGAATTCCTCGCCCAATACGCCGATGTGGATGTGATCCTCGACACCGCGCCTTATTCGGGCGGCCTCACCACCTGCGAAGCCCTGTTCATGGGCGTGCCCGTACTGACAATTGCCGGTGACCGTTTCTGTGGGCGTCACGCGGCCGCCCACCTGATCAACGGCGGTTCACCGCAGTGGGTGGCATCATCGCCGGCGGACCTGGTGAGCAAGGCCCAGGTCCTGGCGGGCGATCCGTCGGCTCTGTCAACGCAGCGCCCCGAAACCCGCGCGCGTTTCCTCGTTTCTCCAGTCTGCGACGTGACGCGCTTTGCCGAAAGCTTCTACGGCGCGCTGCGCGCGGCGTGGGAAGCGCGTAGCCGGGTCTAAGTCCCGGCGGTCATGGCTCCGAGCTGGCGATTGGCGACAGTCAGCATCGACAAGCTGAGCGCATCTGCCGCCTTCACTTCGGCGAACACCTGATCGTAGCGGTCGATGCGCGCTTGATTGGCGGCGACCCAGGCGTCCACGGCTTTGCGACCGCTGACTTTCGCGCCTTTGGCCATATCCAATACCTTGCGGGTGATGGTGATCTGGTGCGCGAACAGCTCCTCGATGGCGGCGGAGACCGCGAGCCGGTCCCAATGACTGATACGGGCAAAGCCTTCGGTGCGAGCCCGCAATGACCCGAGGCCGAAACGTTCGCCCACCAGGAAGTAAACCTTGGCCACATTGGCGATGGGCTGCTTGGTGGCATCCATCACCGTGGCGATGTCATTGGCTGCGGCCAGGCGATAGATGGAGGCGACTTTATAGGCCAGTTCAGCCGGAACGCCCTTGGCCTGGTAGCCATCGGCCTGGCGTTTGACGTAACCCGCGACTTCCTCCGTCCACACATCGGCCAGCACATCGCGCAGGGCTTCCACGCGCGGCTTAAGGGTTTTGATCACGGCCGCCATATCCATGGGCGCCGTCACATGACGCAGCATCCACAGCACGCTGCGCTCCAGCATACGCACCACTTCCAGCAGCATGTCCATCTGGACCTGGGCCGTGACTTTGTTATCCAGGGCCTCGATCTCCACCCACAAGTCGCGCAGGCCATAGGCTGCGCGGGTCACGGTATAGGCCCGCGCCACGTCCACGGGGCCGAGACCGGTGCGCTCCATCAGGGTGGTCAGGAACGACGGCCCGACGCGGTTGATAAAGCTGTTGGTGATGACAGTGGCGATGATTTCGCGGCGCAGCTTGTGTTTTTCGATGCCGGCGGCAAATTTCTTGCGCAGCGGCGTGGGGAAGTAATTGAACAGGTCCTCTTCCGCCAGCGGATCGTCCGGCAGATCGCTGTTCACCAGTTTGTCGTAGAGCCACATCTTGCCGTAGGGCAGGAACACGGCCAGTTCCGGCCGCGTCAGGCCCAGGCCGGCGGTCATGCGGTCCTGGATCTCCTCGTCAACCGGCAGGAACTCGATCTCGCGGTTGAGCAGGCCTTCGCGCTCCAACAGCTTCATCATGCGCTGCTGAGCGTCGAGCAATTGCGGTCCCCGCTGCTGCAGCATGCTGATGGTCTGGGTCTGCTGATAGTTGTCGCGCAATACCAACTGCGCGACTTCGTCGGTCATCTCCGCGAGCTGTTTGTTGCGTGCAGCCATGGTGAGTTTGCCGGCGGTCACCTGCGCATTGAGCAGGATCTTGATGTTCACTTCGTGGTCGGAGCAATCCACGCCCGCGGAGTTGTCGATGGCGTCGGTGTTGAGGCGCACCCCGGCCTGGGCGGCCTGAATGCGGCCGCGCTGGGTCATGCCGAGATTGGCGCCCTCGCCGATGACCTTGGCGCGCAGATCGTCGCCGTCCAGGCGGATGGCGTCGTTAGCGCGGTCCGAAACCTCGCCGTGGCTCTCGTGCGAGCTTTTGACGTAAGTGCCGATGCCGCCGAAAAACAGCAGATCCACTTTCATGCGCAGGATAGCATTCATGATCTCGACGGGCGTCGCCTGGGCCTTGGGAATCTCCAGGAGCGCTTTCATCTCGGCGCTGAGGGGGATGGTTTTTGCCGTGCGCGGGAAAATCCCGCCGCCCTTGGAAATCAGCTTGGCGTTGTAATCGGTCCAGGCGGAGCGCGGTAATTTGAACATCCGCTCACGCTCGGCAAAGCTTTTGGCCGCGTCCGGGCTTGGGTCGATGAAGATATGCATATGGTTGAAGGCCGCCAGAAGCAGCGTGTGCTTCGACATCAGCATACCGTTGCCGAACACATCCCCTGACATGTCGCCCACGCCGGCGCAGGTGAAATCCTGCTCCTGCACGTTGATGCCGGTTTCGCGGAAGTGGCGTTTGACCGATTCCCACGCGCCGCGGGCTGTGATGCCCATGGCCTTGTGGTCATAACCGACACTGCCGCCGGAGGCATAAGCGTCGCCGAGCCAGAAGTTGTATTCGGCCGAGACACCGTTGGCGATGTCGGAGAAGGTCGCGGTGCCCTTGTCGGCGGCCACGACCAGATAGGGATCGTCACCGTCCTTGCGCACCACCAGGGGCGGCGGGACAATCTTGTCGTCCACCACATTGTCGGTGATGTCGAGCAGGCCGCGCTGCAAGGTCTTGTAGCATTCGATCCCCTCGGCCAGGAATGCCTCGCGGTTGCCGACGGGCGGCGGCTGCTTGAGGACGAATCCGCCTTTGGAGCCGGTGGGCACGATCACGGCATTCTTCACCATCTGGGCTTTGACCAGGCCCAGGACCTCCGAGCGGAAATCCTCGCGCCGGTCGGACCAGCGGATGCCGCCGCGCGCCACCTTGCCGCCGCGCAGATGGATAGCCTCCACCCGCGGCGAATAGACGAACACCTCGACCATTGGCCGGGGCAAGGGCAGTTCCTCGATATTGCGGCTGTTGAGCTTGATGGAAATGTAAGGCTTCAGGCCGCCTTCGGCCGTGCGCTGAAAATAGTTGGTACGCAGCGTATTGCTGATCAGGTTCAGATAGCGCCGCAGAATGCGGTCTTCGTCCGCATTGGTGATGGTGTCGAGGGCGGCGCAAATCTCGTCCGTAATGGCGGTGACGCGGGCGGCGGCCGCCTTGGCCTTGGCGCCGGTGTTGAGGGCGGGATCGAAACTGGTCACGAACAGGTCCACCAGCAGCCGCGCCACGGCGGGATGCGCCGAAACCGCGTTCTCGATATAGGCCTGCGAGAACGAGAAGGCCGCCTGGCGCAGGAATTTGGCATAGGCGCGCAAGATCGTGACTTCCCGCCAGCCGAGATCGGCGAACGCCACCAGGCGGTTGAAGCCGTCGCTTTCCATCTCCCCCGCCCACACCCGGCGGAAGGCTTCCTCGATCTCGGTCTTGGTTTTGGCGATATCGACCGACTGGCTGCTCGCCACCGTCATGTCGAAGTCGTGGATCCACACCGGCCCGCCGCCGCCGGCCGATCCGCGCGGCATGATGTGAAACGGTTCTTCGCCGATGACCTTGAAGCCCATGTGCTCCAACACCGGCATGACGTCCGATAGCGGCAGCGGCGTGCCGAGGTTGTAGATCTTGATGTGGACGGTGCCGCCGACCGAGCCGGGCGCCTGATAAACGTGAATGCAGACGGTCTTCTGGCCGATGCATCCGGATACCCGCTCAATGTCGCCGAGCGCGGCTTCGGGATCAAAACGCTCCCTATAAGACGCGGGGAAGGCGTGGGCAAAAACGTCCGCCAGGCGTGTGCCATCGGTCTCGCCGTGGGACTTGATCAACGCCGCGCGCAGATCGTCACCCCAACCCCGGGCGGCCTTGGCAATGCGGGCTTCCAGGTCCTTAAGATCGACTTCGGGCAATTTTCCGGGCCGCGTGGCGACGATGTAGTGGATGCGGGCCAGGGGGCTGTCGGTGACCTGGGTGAAGAACGACGACATGCGCCCATCGAGGGCTTTGACCAGGATATCGCCCACGGCGATGCGCAGGGCTGTGTCGAACCGGTCTCGCGGCACATACACCAGGACAGACGCAAAGCGCTCAAACTGATCCATACGCAGGAAAACCGCGACGCGCGAACGCTGCTGCAGATGAAGAATGCCGAGGGCGGTCTGCAACAGGTAGTCGTCGGTACTTTCAAACAGCTCGTCGCGCGGCAGGTTCTCCATGATGTTCTGGAGAATCTTGCCGTCGTGACCATGCTTGCGGAAGCCGACGCGGCTTCGGATGCGGTCGATCTTTCGCCGCAGCACCGGCACGAAATTGGGACTGTTGGTGTAGACGTCGGCGGTGAACAGACCGACCAGCATATGCAATCCGACGATATGGCCTTTGGCGTCGAAGATCTTCACCGCCACCACGTCGAAATGGCTGCGGCGGTGGACGGTGGAGCGCTGGTTGGCCTTGACGATGAGCAGCACATCCTTGGCGTCCAGGAAGGTGGCGGCCTGGGGCGGAACGACTGAGCCATCGGTGACGCCATCGAAGATCGACAGGGACGCCTTGGTCAGCACACCGAGGCCGTGCTCCTGCTCGATACGGACAACGCGTTTGCCGCCCTTGGTCTCGAAGCGGACGCGGCGGTACCCCAGGAAGGTGAAGTGGTCGTCGTGCAGCCACCGCAGGAAGTGGGAGACCTCTGCGGCCTGGTCGGCGGACACGCCCGCCGACGGACCATCGAAATCGGCGACAAAGCGGATGGTCTCGCGCCGCATGGCCTGCCAGTCGCGCACGGCCAGGCGCACATCGTTGAGGACCGACTGGATATTGTCGGCGAGCCGCGCAAGGTCTTCCGGGTTCCGATGCAGCGGAATCTCGATATGCATCAAGGATTCGGCATGCGCTCCGGCGGGCAGGACGGCATCGTCGCCGTCGGCGCAGATTTTCACGAGCTGGCCGTCGGCGTCGCGCACTACCGTCAGGATGGGATGGATCACAAGCTGCGGACTAGCCTCCATGCGCTCCAGTTCGCAGCTCACGGAATCCACCAGGAACGGCATGTCGTCATTGGCGATGAGCACGACGGTGCGTTCGCCGTCCGGGCGCTCGGTGATTTGGATCTTGGTTTTGCCGGGAACGCGGCTTTGCAGGAAAGTCCAGGCTGCGGCCGCGGCCGCGTAGAGCGCTTCAGGCGTGCGCGCCTTCAGATCTTCCGGCGGACTGCCCTGATAGAACTGGCGGATGAACGGCGTGAGACCGGGATCTTTGGTCTTCTTGGCGCCGCCCTTGCGATCGGCGACGCGGATGGCCGATTCTATGACCGTACTGATATCGCTGTCGGAGAGGGCCGCGCCAGGCGTCGCGATGTCCATCTCATTTCTCCCAGCATATGCTTCAAAGCACTCTAAAACTTAGCATATCGCCGGAAAGGTCCGAGAGTCTTGGAAGGATTTGCGACTGTGTGTAAGCGCCCGGCGGCAGGCGCATGCCGCCGGGCAAAAGCTGTATAGAGCCGAGGGATCTTCGCTTACTGAATCTTCCCCAGGAAATCGCGCTTACCGACGTCGACGCCCACGTGACGCAGGATGGCGTAGGCGATGGTGGCGTGGAAATGGAGGTTCGGCAGCACGAAGGTGGTGAGATAGGCGAGCCCCTTGAACTTCAACTCAGTGGGGCCGGCCTTCAACGAGATGTCGCGGTCGGCGCCGTCGTTAAACTGCTCGGGCTTGAAACCTTTCAGATAAGCGACGGTCTTGGCGATACGGGCCTTCAACTCGTCGAATGAGGTCTCGGTGTCCGGATAGCTCGGCACCTCGGTGCCCGTGAGCCGGCCGCCCATGCCTTTGACGCCGTCGGTCATGATCTGGATCTGCCGGCTGAACGGGAACATGTCCGCCGCCAGGCGGTAGTTGACGATGACCGAGGGGTCGATCTTTTTCGCCGCGCAATGGGCTGCAGCTTTGTCGATCAGGCCCGACACGCTTTCCAGCGTATTGACCACTGCGGGTACGCTGATGTCGTAGAGGGAAACAGTCATGTGGTTGATCCTGTCATTTGATTTCGGGAATAAGGAAGCATCCTATGACCCGAAATATAGCGGGGGGTTGCTCTAAAGCAATGAGCCCCGGCTACAATCCGACAGGTTAATTGTTGAGCGGGCAGGCGGTGGTCATATCCGTCAGCAGGCCGGCGGTGCGGTTGTTCACCAAGTGCTGGATCATGCCGGTGAAAGCATTGTCGAGTTTGACATTGTAGTGATACATGCCGGCGCCCGGCGCGACGCCGATGTCGCTTTCCATGGTGGCCACGGTCACTGTCACCTGCCCCAGCGGTGCGATGGACGGGGTGGTGTAAGTGCCTAGCCGCGAACCGTTGCGCGCGTCATAGAGGCCGACAATGGCGCTCATGGCCTCTTCGCCGGTGTTGTAAAACACGATCGAGCTGGGGAAGCCGTCGCTCAGCAATGCCGAATGCACGCTGCTCGCGCGCGGGATCGGAACCGAAATGGGGATGGTGTCGCATGAGCTTAGGTTGGACAGCGTGCCGTCCTGCGGGCGGTACAGCACATGCTGGAAATAGCCGCTGATGTCGGCGTGGATCGTCACGGAGTAGACGGGCGGAATGGCGAAGGCCGCGCTCGCCGCGGCTTCGATGGTGGGAATGTCGAACTGCGGCGCCGCCTGGGGCGGAATGAATGGGCTTTTCCATTGGCTCAACACGCCGCCGGTCACCGGATCGCGCAGGGTGATGGTGACCGTGCCTGATGCATCGCCGCTGTTGTAAATCCTCAAGTATGACCGGCCCGCCGCCTGGCCCGCGGAGAACACCGCGGGCGCGCGCTGGGTGGTGCTGACCTTGCCGCCCAGAATCTCGCCGGGACCGCGCAATGCCATGGGGACCTTTTCCATGTCGTCATTGACCAGGCGCGCGGATATCGACGTGAAATTGTACACCGCCGCCGCCGACGGCGCGCGCAACTGGTTGGTGAAGGTGCTGTCGGAGACCGTGAGGCTGTTGAGGATTTTCAGATTGCCCTCGGCGCCATAGGCGATCATGGCGCCGTTCACGCTGCGCGATCCTTGGTTGACCTTGACGTTATTCACGGTCACCACGCCGCCGTTGGGAAAATCGAGCGCATAGCTGGTGGTGCCGGTGACGCCGTCGTCGAGGGTGCTGTTGCTGACAGTGGTGACCAGCGCACGGCTCTTGATGTTGTGGCCGCCCTTGGTGCCGTCGAAGGTGGATCCAGTCACCGTTAGTTCGGCGACTTCGTTGATATACATGCCATGACTAAGCCCATCGTTGGCGCCATTGGCGTTGAAGACCGAGTTATTGACGGTGACGGTGGCGCCGGGAATGGCGTTGACCAGCATGCCGTCCTGATTGTTGATGAAGATGCAATTCTCGACCGTCAGGCTGCCGCCTTCGGCGCGGATGCCGGCGCCGTTATTGCCGTCGTCCTGCGCGATCCGCGCGCCATCGAAGGTGATGTTGCGGACGGTGGTCGAGGTCCTCGTAATGAGAATGCCCTTGTGGTTGGCGAGCAGCGTGGACATCCGCAAGGTGGCGCCGGCGCCCTGACCTTCGATGGTCAGCGGCACAGAGATGATGGCGGTGTCGTCCATATAGGTGCCGGCGTCCAGCAGAACGCGGTCCCCGGCTTTGGCCGCGGCCACGCCGGCGGCAAGGGTCTGGTAGGTTCGCCCAGGACCGACATTGACGTCGGCGGCGTTTGCGGACGCGGAAATAAAGGCCATAGACAGGACTACGGCGGCGGCGACACGCATGAATATAAACCCCGAAAGGACAGCGTCCTCCTGGTGAGGACGGGTCTTAAACGCAGGGGTGGACGAAAGATCACCGTCGGCGTGCGAAAATTGTCGTCCCCAACGTTGCGGTCCGGGTCGGGTTGCCTTTCCGGCCGCGGTTGGGCACAACAAACGTGCTTTTAGATCGCGGGAATTCGCGCAAGAGGAATCGGCATTGGCTACAGACCCTGCCTGGACACCGCCGTTATCACTGGGCGAGTGGCTCAAATACACATTGGTACCGCCGCGGCTCAATATGTGGCGGTTGGTCCGCAAGCACTTGCGTAAAGGTGAGCCGGAGCTGCGGTTCCTTCCGCAGATGGTTCCGCCGGGACGCAACGCCATCGACGTGGGCGCCAACAAGGGCGTTTACAGTCATTTGCTGGCGCGCCTTTGCCCCCAGGTGGAAGCCTTCGAGCCCAGCCCCAAGATCTACCGCCTTCTCACCGGCTACCTGCCGGCCAACGTCACGCCCCATCAGGTGGCGCTGTCGGACCAGGCGGGCACGGCGGAGCTGATCGTGCCCTTGCACAGCAGCGGCTATTCCAACCAGACCGCATCCCTCAATCCGCGCAAGCGCAGCGCGGGCGCCGGCATTGTTAACGTCATCCAGCGCACGCTCGACTCTTACGGCTTTACCAATGTCGGCTTTATCAAGATCGACGTTGAAGGATTCGAGGAGGCCGTCCTCGCGGGCGCCAGGGACACCATCGCCCGCGAACGCCCCGTTCTGCAGATCGAGCTGGAAGAGCAGCACACTGGCAAGACCATTGAAGACCTGATCGCCGGCGTCTGCGCCCATCGTATGGAAGCGTTCTTCCTGCAGGACGGCGTGCTGCATCCGATCGCCGCGTTCGATCCTGCAGCCAACCGCGCCGCCTTTCGCGAGTCGTCGAGCGAGCGACGGCGTCTGGGCCTGCGCTACATCAACAACTTTATCTTCAAGCCGCTGTAGATATTATTTTTTGGGGCGGTACATCACGAGCTGGCCGTCGCGGGTGGCCGGTAGAAATGTGCCGTCCGGGCCGACCCCGATCTGATGGGCGCGGGTCTCGATGTGGCCCAGGAACTTCCCGGTCTTCGGATCAACTTTAACGGTGACGTTGTCCTGCTCCAGCGGCACGCCGACGGGATGCGTCGACGCATAGATTTCACCGCTGGGCCCGATGCCGATGGACGTCACGTCGATGCCGAACTTATGTTCGCCGAGGAATTTGCCGCTGAGATCGAACCACTGAATGCGGCCGTTCTGGCGGTCGCCCACATAGATATTGCCGTCGGCGCCGATGCCGAGGGAGTGCACCTGACGGAATTCGCCGGGACCGGTGCCGGCTTTGCCCCAGGCCGCGACGCGTTTGCCGCTGGCGTCATATTCCAGAACCCGCGCGTTGCAATAACCGTCGCCGATGAAGACATGGCCGTCACCCTTGGGCGAAAAGGCAATGTCGGTGATGCTGCAGAACGGCCGCTTGGCGTCGGGTACCTCGCCGACCTCGAACATCATCAGTTGCTTGCCGTCGGGCGTGTATTTGAAAACCTTCGACGTGTTGGCGTCCGTGGTCCAGATGTTGCCTTGCGGATCGATGCGGATGCCGTGGGGAATGACATACATGCCCTTCCCCCACGAC
Organism: Fidelibacterota bacterium; assembly: GCA_947470105.1. Taxonomy (GTDB): domain Bacteria; phylum Pseudomonadota; class Alphaproteobacteria; order Rhodospirillales; family Rhodospirillaceae; genus SHVO01. Next base: position 9,806 of record CANISR010000060.1, read on the forward strand.
GCGACCAATTCGCCCTTGGCATTCAGTTTCACGATGGGGTCCGCATCCTTCGCCGTGGGGCGGTGGATGACATAGACGTTGCCTTGCTTGTCGGCGGCGACGGCGGAAATACCTTCGAGCGTCACCTTGGGATGCAGCTCGATCTTCTCCATCGGCAGGGCCGGTGTGGCCAGAACCGTGGCCCACATCTTGTCGGAAGCGGCTTTGACGTCGGGCGCGATCTTGCGCTGCTCCTGAGCAAAAGCCGTGGCGGCCGCGAACAGCGCGAGAGCAATAACCGGCAGACGCAGTGAATTCATGTGAGGTCCTCCCTGTTCCGAGCTTACTCAGAACGGGAGGGCAGCACTAGAACTCCATCTTCCCGGCTTTCCCGTTGGGCACGATGCGGGCATGTGTCGCCTGCTCGAAGGCGTAACCGAGCGACAACAAGGTTTGCTCGGACCACTTGGGGCCGATGAACGACAGGCCCACGGGCAATCCTGTTACATTTCCCATGGGCACGGTGAGATGCGGATAGCCGGCCACGGCGGGTGCGCCCGCGGCGCTCGGGCCGCCTGACGCGCGCAGGCCGGTGGCGGAGTCGATCAATGACGCCGGCTCGCCCGTGGGCTGGATCAGGGCTACCACATCGTAGTCCTTCAGCATCTTGTCGATGCCCTCCGGGCCGGTGGCGCGCTGCGAGACTTCGAGCGCCTCCTTGTAGAGCGGGTCGTCGAAGCCCGTGGTTTTCTCCGCGGCTTCCCAACGGTCCTGACCGAATACTAAAAGTTCACGCGGGGTTGCCTTGTTGAAGGCGATGAGGTCCGCAAGCGTGCGGGTTTTCACCGCCGCCGGCGCGTTGACCAGGTAAGCCTTCACGTCTTCCTTGAAATCCGTGTTGAGGATGGTCTGGCCGTATTTGGACAGGTCGGCGAACTTGAAGTCGTTGATATCTACCAGCACCGCGCCTTGCGCTTTCAAGGCTTCCAGGGCGGCGTCGTAAACGGCAGTGGTCTTGGGCGTGTAGCCCTTCATGAAGCGCAGCACGCCAAGACGCGCGCCCTTCAGGGACTCGCGGTTCAAGCCCTTCGCGTAATCAGCCTTATGGGCATCGGCTTCGGCGGTGGCGGGATCGGCCGGATCGCTGCCGGCCATGGCGGTGAGCAACGCCGCCGCGTCGGTCACGGTGCGGGTCATGGGCCCGGCGGTATCCTGATTGTGACTGATGGGCACGATGCCGGTGCGCGACACCAGGCCGACGGTGGGCTTCAAACCGACCACGCCGTTGGAATTGGCGGGGCTGGTGACGGAGCCATTGGTCTCGGTGCCGATGGTGACGCCGGCAAGACTGAGCGCCGCCGCAGCGCCCGAGCCGGAGCTGGACCCGCTGGGGGTGCGCGCCAGGTCATAGGGATTGCGCGTGAGGCCGGCGACACCGGTCCAGCCGCTGGTGGAATAGTTGGAACGGAAGTTGGCCCACTCCGACAGGTTGACCTTACCCAGGATCACCATGCCGGCGTCCTCCAGGCGTTTGACCATCGGCGAACTTTTGGCCGGGAAATTTTCCTTGAGGGCCAGGGAGCCGGCAGTGGTTGGCATGCCCGCGAAATCAATATTGTCCTTGAGCAAGATGGTCATGCCGTCCAGGGGTCCGAGCGACTTGCCGGCCTTGCGCCGCTCATCGGCCGCCTTGGCGGCGTCGATGGCTTTGGGATTGAGGGCCAGCACGGAGTTGACCTGTTTGTCCTCGGTCTTGATGCGCGCGAGATAGGAATTGGTGAGCTGTTCCGAGGTCACTTTGCCGGCGGCAAACTCGGCGGAAAGGTCGGTCATGGACTTTTCGGCCACCGGATACTGACTAGCGGGCGAACATGCCGCGAGAATTACAGCCAGGACGGACGTCCAGGCCAGTTGCTTGCGTATAGTCATGATAATTGCCCCGCTGCGCGATTTGTTGCATTGCAGCAGAAACCTCTTTTGGCCGCAACGCGTTTGTAGAACATACTCATGTCGCAACCTGCGGCTGAAGCCTCTTTAGGAGACCGAGAATGATCAATCGACGGATGGTGACTTTGGGATTGGGCAGCCTGCCTCTCCTGGCCCTCGCGCCCGCGGCCCAGGCCGCATCCACGGCAGCGGAAATCAACAAGGACTCGACCGAGGCCCTGCAGCAGCTTTATCGGCTGAACCCCGTGGCGGAATCCATTTCCCAGAAGGCGCTGGGAATCCTGATCTTCCCGAAGATCACCAAGGGCGGCTTGATCTTCGGCGGCAGCTACGGCGAAGGCGAACTGCGCGATAGCGGCAAGGTCGTGAACTACTACAGCTCGGTCTCCGCCTCCTGGGGTCTTCAGGCCGGCGTGCAGACCTACAGCTATGTGGTGTTCCTCATCACCAGCAAGGCCATCGACTATCTCAACACCTCGAAGGGCTGGGAAATCGGCGTCGGCCCCACGGTCGTGCTGGTCAATGAAGGCGTCGGCAAGAACCTGTCCACCTCGACCCTGAAGGACGACGCTTACGCCTTCATCTTCGGGCAGCAGGGCCTCATGGCCGGCATCAACATCGAAGGCTCGAAGATCAGCAAGATCAAGCGTTAGGCGGGCACGACCGAGCGCCCGACGGGCGCGAGGCTGAGCATCGCGAGCTTGAGGTGCGCCCAGGCGAAGGGCAGGCCGATGATGGTGATGGCGAGACAGGCGGCGAGCACGAGGTGCCCGATCGCCAGCCACCATCCGGCCAGCACGAACCATACGATGTTGCCGAAGAAGCTCACGGTCCCGGCGCCGCTGTCGTCGATGCGGCTGCCGAAGGGCAGTAGCGTGTAGTGAGCGATGCGCAAGGCGGCCGGCGTCCACGGCAGGCCGACGATGGTGATCGCCATGATGAACGACGCCAGCAGCCAGCCCAACGCCATGGGCAAGCCGCCGAAGATCAGCCAGAGAATGTTCAGAATGAGCGACACGGTCTTATCCTCGCGAGGGGGTGACGATGACTCTGGTAATACAAGATGCGTGCCAATCGCTCCCCGCACCTAAGGCACTGAACGCATTATATAAAACTCGTGGCGGGCAGCGCCGGTAATGCGAAAAACCGCTATCTGTTGGCCGGTTCACTCATTTAATGCGGCCGAGACCATTCACTGCGACAGGCCTTTATAGAGCCACTTCTGTACCCGGCCGCCGATGGCTTCGGTGGTGTAGAGATTGCCTTTGGAGTCCGTGGCGATGATGTGGAGCTGGTTGAACTGGCCGGGGTAGGGGCCGGCGTGACCAAAGGCCGCTTCGGGGATCTCCTGCATGGTCTGCCGGTCGAGGACGCGCACTTTGAAATTCGCGAGATCGGCGTCGTAGAGAAACCTCTGCTCCGGGTCGGCGGAGAACGCTGAACTATACGCAGTGCCCCGGACGTTGCGCGTGCCCCGCTGGATGAACGCTTCCTTGACGAACTTGCCCTCCAGGGTGAACACCTGGATGCGGTTGTTCTGGCGGTCGCTCACATAGACCAAGCCGTCGTTGGAAATCTTGACGCCGTGCACCAGGTTGAACTGCTGCGGCAGCGGGCCTTCGAAGCTGCGCTCCTTTGAGGCCTTGTCGTCGGGGGCTTTTCCATAAGCGCCCCACATGCGCTTGAACTTGCCGGTGTCGTTGTCGAACACCGCTACGCGGCGGTTCACATAGCCGTCGGAAATGAAGACCTCGTTGGTCTTCTGCCACACCGCAACTTGACTCGGGTGATTGAGGTTCTCAGGATCGAGACTGCCTTTGCTTTTGTTGGAATGGCCGATCTGCATCAGGAATTTTCCGGCCTTGGAGAACTTGAGGCATTGGTTGTCGTCGATGCCCTTGTCGGCCACCTTGCCGTTCCCGCAAATCCAGACGTTGCCTTTGTAGTCGATGGTGATCCCGTGTTCATGGTCCGGCCAATCGAAGGTCGCGCCGGTATCGGTGGGCGTGTAGGGACCGCCCCAGCCCTGGACGAAATTCCCGTCCGGATCGAACTCGATCACCGCCGGGGCATGACGGCAGCACACCGACGCCGGCGGCATTTTCTCGGCGCCGAGATAGTCGGTGGTATCGAGAGTCTTCTGACGGGTGATCACCCACACATGATCCTGCGCATCGACGCTGATGCCCGCCAGATCACCCATGATGAAGTTATCGGGCAACTGCTTCGGCCACAGCGGATCGACCGCGAACCTGGGGTAGACCTTGGGTGCATCGGCGGCATAAGCGCCGCCGGAAAAGAACGCGATGACCGCCACACTCAAGAAGAAGCGCTGCATGCCCTAACTCCCGAACTAATTCGTACGGAGCTATCTTGCGCTGCCCCGGCAACCTCGGCAACCGGCGGCCCCACAGGGCCGCCTAAAACAAAGCCGCGGGCGAAGGGATTCGAACCACGCGGCCGAAGGCCGCCAAAACATAGAATCGAGGGTTCGACCCGGCGGTCGTGGCGGCCTCAATCGGACCAGCCCACGCCTTAGGTTTATGAAAATGGAGCGGGCGAAGGGATTCGAACCCTCGACCCCGACCTTGGCAAGGTCGTGCTCTACCCCTGAGCTACGCCCGCTCATCGGCAATGGAGTGGGGGTAAACCCGCCCCGTCAGGAGAGGGCGGCACTATAACGTTTCAAAACCTCATTGCAAGGGCCCGCAGCCTGGAATTTCAGGGCCTTGGCCGGCATTTATACGGCCGGCTTCAGACCCGCCAAATGCCTGTCAGGGCGATAAAAACCCTTGCTTCGCTGCGCATTCCACCACAAGTAAGCTCTCGGCTGCCCGAAGCCGACCCCCGGGTGCCGTGAACCAAACAGGATATTGCATGCTGATCGGACAACCGGGCGCCGCCGGCGCGGATCTCATCAAGGACACCACCACGGACAGCTTCATGGCCGATGTCATGGAGGCGTCCAAGACCGTTCCGGTGATCGTCGATTTCTGGGCCCCCTGGTGCGGCCCCTGCAAACAGCTGACGCCCATGCTCGAGCGGCTGGTCAAGCAGTACGCCGGCAAGGTCAAGCTGGTGAAGATCAACGTCGACGAGAACCAGGAGCTGGCGGCGCAGTTCCGGGTGCAGTCGATCCCGGCGGTCTACGGCTTCAAGGACGGCCGTCCCGTGGACGGCTTCATGGGCGGCGTGCCGGAAAACCAGCTCAAGCAGTTTATCGAACGCCTCACCGGCGGCGGCGGCTCGCCCATCGACGAGGCGCTGACCGAGGCCGAGAACATGCTGGCGGCCGGCGAGAAGGACGACGCGCTGGCGCTGTATCAAGAAGTGCTCGACCAGGACTCGGCCAACGTGAAGGCGCTCGCCGGTGTGATGCGCACCTATATTGCGCTCGGCCAGGATGGTGTCGCGCGCGACCTGCTCGCCAAGCTGCCCGACCAGGTCAAGACGGCACCCGAGATCGCCAGTGTACGCGCCACTCTTGAATTGCAGGACCAAGCGGCCGGCACCAACGCCGCCGAGATCGAGGGCCTGGAAGCCAAGATCGCGGCCGACCCCAAGGACATGCAGGCGCGGCTCGATCTCGCCATGGCCCGCTTCGGCGCGGGCGACAAGGAAAAGGCCATCGAAGACCTGCTGGAGATGGTGCGCCGGGACCGCAAGTGGAACGAAGACGCCGCGCGCAAACAGTTGGTGAAGTTTTTCGAGGCTTTCGGATCTGCTGATCCTTTGACGATTCAAGGCCGCCGCAAGCTCTCTGCGATTCTATTTTCGTAGAGAGCTCCCGTCTTATGCGCAGTCCCGTCCAGACCCGCTACGAGGACCTGCCCCAGGAAATACCGATCTTTCCCCTGAGCGGCGCGTTGCTGCTGCCGTGGGGGCGGTTGCCGCTCAACATCTTCGAGCCGCGCTATCTCAACATGACCCTCGATGCGCTCAGGGCCGGGCGCATTCTCGGGATGATCCAGCCTGACTACGACAAGACGCCCAAGGGCGTTGCCGGCAAACACGCCGAGCCGCCGGTTTACGCCACGGGCTGCGCCGGGCGCATCGCCTCCTTCGAGGAGACCGAGGACGGCCGGCTGCAAATCGTGCTCAAGGGGCTGTTACGCTTCCGTGTGCTGGAAGAGGTCGGCGCCGTTGGTGGCTACCGGCGCGTGCGCGTGGCGTACGATGACTTCAAGACCGATCTGGAGCCGCAAATACCGATCGACTTCGACCGCAAGGGGTTCCTCGAGCGTTTGGGGCCCTATCTCGAAGCCCACGCCATGCCGGTGGGGATCGAGGTATTGAAGGGCTTGTCCGATACGACATTGATCACGTCGGTCGCCATGATCTGTCCGTTCGATCCGCGCGAGAAGCAGGCGTTGCTGGAGGCGCCAACCCTCGCCGGCCGCGCCAAGATCTTGCTCGCACTCTTGCAAATGGGCGTATTCGAGGCCGGCGCCCCCGACGCGCCGCGGCAATAGGAGTTCATCATGGCCGAAGACGCAGCCCCGCCCGCCAGTGACATTGATCCCAAGCTGCTGGAGATTCTGGTGTGTCCCGTCACCAAGGGCATGCTGGAATATGATCGCGGCGCGCGCGAACTGATCAGCCGCAAAGCGGGCCTGGCCTATCCGGTGCGCGATGGCATTCCCATCATGCTGCCCGACGAAGCCCGCCGCCTCGAAGAATGAACACCACCGCCTGGCCCCTCGACATCGCTTACGACCCGGCGGCCAAAATCCTCACCGTGAAATTCGACGACGGCAAACAGTTCGCACTGCCGGCGGAATATCTGCGGGTGGAAAGCCCGTCGGCGGAAGTGCAGGGGCATCACCCGTCCGAACGGCAATTCGTTCCCGGCTGCCGCCACGTCGGCATCACCGCCATCGAGCCGGTGGGCAACTACGCGGTGCGTCTGACCTTTGACGACCGTCACGACACCGGACTCTTTTCCTGGGCGCGGCTGCATGAGTTGGGGCGCGAACAGGATGAGCGCTGGGCAAAGTATTTGGCGGGACTGGCCGAACGCGGGCTTTCGCGCGACCCGCGCTGATTACTTCGGCGCCCGCATCAACCGCGGCAGATCACCGACCGTTCCCATGGCGTGGCGCATGAAGGTGCGCTTGAGCGGGGCAATGCGGTTGACCGCCGCCAACCCCAGATCGCGCGCCAGGCGGATGGGCGCGATGTCGTTGGAGAACAGACGATTGAGCACATCGGTGACGCCGGCCATCACCAAATTGTCCGCTCGCCGCCAGCGCTCATAGCGCGACAGACCTTCAGGATGCGCGAGGTCGAGGCCCAGGTCGCGGGCATCAGTGATAATTTCCGTCAACGCCGCCACGTCACGCAGACCCAGGTTCAGCCCCTGGCCGGCGATGGGATGGATGCCGTGGGCCGCGTCGCCGGCCAGCACCAGGCGGCCCTTGCTGTAGCGCGCCGCGAACTGCAAACCGAGCGGATGACTGAAGCGTGGGCCGATCAGACGCAGAGGCCCCAAAAAGCCGCCCACCCGTTCCCCGATCTCGGCGAGGAATCGCGCGTCGTCGAGGGCCAGGTAGCCTTGCGCCGCATCGGCGCGCTCGGTCCACACCAAGGATGAGCGGTGAACGCCGTCCTCATCGGGCAGCGGCAGAATGGCGAAAGGCCCGGCGGGCAGAAACCGCTCATGTGCAATACCGTCGTGCGACCTTTCGTGGCCGACGGTGGCTACGATAGCGGTCTGGGCATAGCTCCAGCCCGTGACGCCGATGCCGGCCAGCTCGCGCAATTTGGAATCGCGCCCCTCGGCGGCGACCGCCAGCCGCGCGCGCACCTGACGGCCGTCATCGAGGCTCAGGGAAATGTCATCGGGCCCGTTCGTCATGCCCTGCACGGTGCGGCCGCTGACGACCGTCAGCCGATCACGCACTGTGCCCATGGCGCCGGCGACGGCGGCGCGGTAGTGCCGGTTCTCGGCCATGAAGCCGAGGGGCGTGGGTCCCAGTTCGGCGTGGTCGTAATGCAGAAAAAACGGGGAATCTCCGTCGGACACCCGGATTTCACGGATCGGTCCCGTGGAGGGGGCCAGGTGCGGCCACAGACCGATGGCCGCCAGCAAAGTCTGGCTGCTGGCGGAGATGGCCGAGGCCCGCCCGTCGAAGCTGGTTTTGACCGTGGCGGCGGGGTCGAGACGGTCGATTACCGCCGTGCGCACCCCATGGCCCGCCAGGGCGCAGGCCAGGGTGCCGCCGACCAGGCCCGCGCCAACGATGGCGACGTCCGCTTCAATGTCGGCTTTGGTGGGGTTGACTATGTTCATTGGGGGGCATCATACCCAGCCCTGGTGGGGCTTAGACACCTGGATTTTAAGGCAATTGCAGTCATTCTTGCGCGAATCGCCCGGACCGCATATGGTCCGCGCCGCCTGTACCCCGGCCCTCAAAATCGGGCCGTCCGGATGCCGACGTAGCTCAGGGGTAGAGCAACTGATTCGTAATCAGTAGGTCCGCGGTTCAATTCCGCGCGTCGGCACCATCTTTTCAATGACTTAGCCGACTTGGTTTACTTCCCAGACCCCGAAAAGTACCTTTACGTAGACTTTACGTAGGAGTCGCTCTTCGATGGCGGAATCGATCCTCGATAAACATATCTTCAATGACGGACGTCTCGTCGTTTATCGGCGTGGGGACGTTGGAGACAATTCCAACTACTCCGTCCGGCTCCGAATACCGAAGACGACTGGGTACATCATCCGGTCCAGCGGAACCTCTGACCTCTTTCAAGCTAGGAAGTTTGGGGAAGAACTCTATGACGGGCTCAGACTAAAAGCTCTCAATGGGGAAAGCCTACGGGACGATCCATTTGATGAATGTGCCGCCGCCTATGAGAAGGAACTGAAGGTAAGACCCTTCAAGACCGAGAAGGAGAGGGCTGAGATAATCGCCTATTTCCAGAATTACCCCGTTCGTTTCTACGGACGAAAGCCAATCTCCAAGATCTCGGAACAAGAGATCAATGAATTCATAAACTGGCGTTTTCAGAACCCGCTTCGTAAATCCAAGGTCCAAGCCAATTCAGTTCGAGCGGAACTGAACACGCTGAAGCAGTTTTTCCATTGGGCGAAGCGGAAAAGGTTCATCAAAGTAATTCCAGAGATAAAGAAGCCGAAGGCTGAGAATAATCGGCGTCCCGCCTTTGATGCTCAAGACTGGAAGACGCTCACTCGTCATCTTCGAGAATTCGTCAAACACGAAAACGAATCTGTTGTTCGTGACCGGACGATGTTGGTGAATTACGTCCTCATTCTCGGAAACACTGGAATTCGAGTAGGAGAAGCCCGCTCACTCAAGTGGCGGGATATCTCCGAAATCTCAGCGGAAAAGGGTTCCAATAAACCAGCTGACATCGCTCTCCACGTAAAGGGTAAGACCGGGGCCAGGGAGGTAGTTGCTCGAACACCTGATGTGAAGAAGTACCTCGGAAGGATTCTAGAGCTACGAAATGAAGAACTTGGAGGCCAGAATCCCGAC
>CANISR010000061.1 GCA_947470105.1 Fidelibacterota bacterium
CACCAGATAACCGATGGGATTGGCGGCGAGCGCTGAGCCCACCGCTCGCATAGCTTTGGGTTTGCCGATGGCCTTGGCGATGGCGCCATAGGTGGAAATATTCGCCGGCGGAATCCGCAGCAGCGCCGACCACACCTGAAGCTGGAAATTCGTGCCGCGCAGAAGCAGGCGCGTGTCCCGTGACCGCGCGAACATACTGGCAGCGACTGCGGCCGTCGCCGTGTCGTCGGCGACGAACCGGCTGAGCGGCCAGCGCGCCTTGGCTTCCTTGAGCGCGCGCGCTTCATTGCCGGCGATGAAATCAAAACCGCACACGCCGCGGTCCGTCACCAGGATCAAGGCCGGGCCGAACGGCGTGTCGTGAACGCCATGACGGATGACGAGATCGCGCCCCTTGCTCTTGTACTCGCCGGGCGTCATGGCCTCCACCGCCACGAACAGATCATGCAGGCGCGAGCCGCCGGACAGGCCCACATCGAAGGCTGTGCCCAATACGGACGCCGATTGTTCGAGGGTCGTTTTGGCGTGTTCCAGAGTCAGGTAGGCCGAGAACTGCTTGGGGCTGACGCCCGCCCATCGCTTGAAGAGGCGCTGGAAATGGAAGGGGCTGAGACTCGCCTGTTCCGCGAGTTGCGCGAGGGGCGGTGCGCTGTCGCCCTGGGACGCCGCCGACACCATGGTTTCGATGGCACGCGCGATCCGGCCGTAGTCTTTGGCGCTCAGGTTAGCTCTAGCGCTAAGACCGGCTTTGGCCGTCTGGCCCGGCGATAGGACGGTCATCTCCAGATCATCCATGGTTGTCAGGGCATTCATTCTGGTCACTCCAGGTGGGCAGGGGAACCTATTCTTGCCCGCTGCGGATTCCGACCCGATTGTTGCGGTCCGGCATACAGCCTATCCTCGGCGCCATGCTGACCATCCGGCCCGCCGAAATCGACGATGCCGCGGCCATAGCCCAGGTGCATGTGGACACCTGGCGCTCGACCTATACCGGCATCATCCCGCAGCATTACCTCGACAGCCTGACCATCCAGAACCGCACCATAAGCTGGCTGCGCCTGCTGGAACGCCCAGGCGGCGGGCTCACAACGTTGGTTAGCGAGGACCACGATGCCCGCGTCGTGGGGTTTGTGGCTGCCGGCCCCTTACGCCACCGCGACCCGCGCTTTCAGGCCGAAATATCCTCGCTCTATGTCTTACGCAGCCATCAGCATGGCAGCCACGGCCGCCGCCTGTTCATGGCTGCCTGCAACCGCCTGTCGGAGCGCGGCTATCGGGGGCTGTTTGTCTGGGTGCTGGCCGACAATCCGGCGCGGACGTTCTACGAGATTCTCGGCGGCGAGGAAGTGGCGGAAACCAACCGCGCCTTCGCCGGCAAGATGCTGACCGAAATCGGCTACGGCTGGAGCGAGATTCCGAACTACAGCTAATCCAAATTTAGTGGGGTAGATCGGCTTCCGCCGGGATGGCGTCTTCACGCCGGTCGTCGTCCCGGTGGGCCATGGCCAGCCGGCGCAAGTCCTTCAGCACGCCATCAAGCTGCTTGAGTTGGGCTTCCAGGTCGGCACGGAATTTCGGAGGCAGGTCGGCCTGCAGGAAGCGCGTCACGATTTCGCACTGGCGGTGCAGGGTATTCACGGCGTCCACCAGGCTGCGGGACTTGGGCGTATGGGAATCATGCACATGACGCAGGTTGTTCATGAGCATGCCGATGAGGGCGCGGATAAAGCCGTCCGCCTTCTTCATCTTGTCCATCATCATATCGACCGAGATCACCATCAGCGTCGACTCTTCGAGGGTGAACGCGGTCGCCATGCGCGGGCTGTTGTCGACCATCGCCATTTCGCCGAACAGTTCGCCCTTGCGGATGGTGGCGAGCGGGATCTTGCGGCCGTTGGCCTCGCGGTAGACGCCCACGGCGCCGGAATTTACGATGAACGCAGCCGCGCCCTTTTCCCCCTGTTTGAAAAGGACTTTGCCTTTGGGGTAGGTCACGTTCTGAATGTGTTGGTCGTCGCCGGTGGCCATTGCGGCCTGTCTCCCAAACTCTACCCCTCACCAATTGCCATAGGGGCAGTTTGACTGCCAGGACAAAAAAGCTTCAGGCCGGCCCTGATGAGGAGCCGGCCTGAATTCATCTTCGCCGCGAGAAAGGCGCTAGGTCACTGCCCACGTATTGCCGGCGCGCATGAGCTTGTCCAGATCGCCGGGGCCTTTGGCGCGGGCGGCGGCGTTCTGGGCGACCACCTGGGTTTCATAGGACACCGCCGGATCGCAGTAGATGACGCCCAGCACTTCCGGGAACTGCGGCGGCCGCAGCGCCGACAGCATGCCTGCCAGCACGCGGTTCTTTTCGTCGTGAACCAGGATGTCCGCCGCCGTGACGCCGTTCTCGCCGACGACCACGGCTTCGATCTGCAGCGTCTTGTAATTCAGGCGCAGGCCCTTGGTCTTGTCCTTGCCGTAGAGCATGGGCTCGCCGTGCTTGACGTGAATCTGCATCTCGGCGGCCACGTCTTTATCGGTGAATCCGCTGAACACGCCGTCGTTGTAGACGATGCAGTTCTGGATGATCTCGACGAAGGACGCGCCTTTGTGCTCGCGGGCGCGGGAAAACAGAACGCCGAGTTCTTTGGCCTGGACGTCGATGCCGCGGGCAACAAAGCGCGCGTTGCATCCCAAGGCGAAGGTGCAGGCTTCGGCCGGGCTGTCGACGCTGCCCATGGGCGTGGACGGCGACTTCTGGCCGACCCGCGAGGTGGGCGAAGCCTGGCCTTTGGTCAGGCCATAGATCTCGTTGTTGAACAGCAGGATGTTGATGTCGATGTTACGGCGCAGCGCATGGAACAGGTGATTGCCGCCGATGGACAGTGCGTCGCCGTCACCGGTCACCAGCCAGATGTCGAGTTCAGGGCGCGCGAGCTTGAGTCCGGTGGCAATGGCCGGCGCGCGGCCATGGATGGTGTGGAAGCCGTACGTCGCCATGTAATAGGGAAAGCGCGAGGAGCAGCCGATGCCGGACACAAATACGGTGTTCTCGAGCTTGGCGCCCATGTCGGCCAGGGACTTATGCATGGCCTTGAGGATGGCGTAGTCGCCGCAACCCGGGCACCAGCGCACTTCCTGGTCAGAGGCGAAGTCCTTGGGGGTGAGTTTGGCAGGTTCGATTTGTACGTTCATGTCATCTGATCCTATGGCGCGCCAAGGTGGCTGCGGATAGCGCTTTCCACTTCGTCGATCTTGAGCGGCTGGCCCGAGACCTTGAGCAGGCCCTTGGCGTCGACGAGGTATTGGCTCTTGAGCAGCGTCAGCATCTGACCGTTGTTCATTTCCGCCACCAGCACCTTGTCGAAGCTCTTCAACAGGTCGCCGAGGTTGCGGGGCAGTGGCCAGATGTGGCGGATGTGGATATGCGAAACGTCGAGGCCCTTGGCGCGCATATTCTGTACGGCGCGGTTGATGGGCCCGAAGGTCGAACCCCAGCCGACGACCGCGAGCTTGCCTTTGGTATCGCCGGCCTCCACGCCCTGTTCGGGAATGTCGTTGGCGATATTGTTGATCTTGGCGAAGCGCGTGTCGGTCATCTTCTGGTGGTTGTCGGCGTCATAGGAGATGTTGCCGGAGTTGTAGTCCTTCTCGATGCCGCCGATGCGGTGCATCAGCCCGGGCGTGCCGGGCACCGCCCATGTGCGCGCCAGCGTCTTGGGATCGCGCAGGAAGGGATGGAAGCCTACCGGGTCCTTGCGGAATTCCACCGGGAACGGCGTGAAATCCGCCATGGAGGGAATGCGCCACGGCTCGGCGGCGTTGGCGATATAGCCGTCGGACAGCAGCATCACCGGGGTCATGTACTTGGTGGCGAGGCGCACCGCTTCGATGGCCACATCGAAGCAATCGCCGGGCGAGCGCGACGCCACCACCGGGATCGGCGCGTCGGCATTGCGGCCCCACACTGCGAGGAACAAGTCCGATTGCTCGGTCTTGGTGGGCAGACCCGTCGACGGCCCGGCGCGCTGGGTGTTGACGATTACCAGCGGCAGCTCGGTGGAGATGCCGAGGCCGATGGCTTCGGTCTTGAGCGCGATACCCGGGCCCGACGACGCGGTGATACCGAGCTTGCCGCCGTAGGAGGCGCCCAGTGCGGCGCAGCAGGCCGCGATCTCGTCTTCGGCCTGGAATGTGGTGATACCAAACTGCTTGAGGCGGGCGAGGATATGGAGAATGGGCGACGACGGCGTGATGGGATAAGACGCCAGCACCGCTTCCAGCCCCGCCAGTTGCGCCCCGGCCACCAGGCCCCATGACAGCGCTTCCGCGCCCGACACCAGGCGATAGGTGCCCGGCTCGAACTTGACCGCAGGCATCTGCACCGGCGAAACGTCGCCGGAAATCTCATGGGTTTCGCCGTAGGCGTGACCCGCCTGCAGCGCCGCGAGATTGGCCAGGCCGACGGGATCTTCGGCGCCGAATTTGCGCGCTACGTATTCGCGGGTGGAATTGAGTTCGCGGTCGTACATCCACGACACCAGACCGAGGACCCAGAGATTCTTGGTCCGCAGCGCTTCCTTCTGCGACACGCCGTAGGGCTTGGCGACTTCCAATGCCTGAGCAGAGACGTCCAATTCAAGCACGCGGAATTCCTTGAGCGTGCCGTCGGTGCGCGGATCAACCATAAAGCCCGCGCGTTTGATCTCGCGGTCTTTGAAGGCGCCGGAGTCCAGGATCACCAGGCCGCCTTTACGCAGACCCTTGTAGTTGACCATGAGCGCTGCCGGATTGAGCGCCACCAGCACGTCCGGCTGATCGCCGGCGGTCTTGACCACGCGGCTGCCGAAGTTGATCTGGAACGCCGACACGCCGTAGGTGGTGCCGGTGGGGGCGCGGATCTCGGCGGGGAAATCCGGAAAGGTCGCGAGCGAGTTGCCGGCGAGCGCGGTTTCCTGCGCGAACTGCGCGCCAAGAAGCTGCACACCGTCGCCGGAGTCTCCGGCGAAGCGCACGACGATGGAATCGAGTTCTGACTTGGGTACGGTTTGAACGTTCATGGACTCAGTCTCTCCCGCGTGAAATCCGCGAGCAGCGGACCACGTCACAAAGTCCCTCTCCCAGTAGCTCAGGGAGTGTAGGGACAACAGCCTCGAACTGCATCAAAAAAGGCGCGAAATCGGCCCTTTTTGAGCTTGGGATCACAACAAAACACACGGACGGGAACGCCTTGTTCTAGGGGGGAGACGAGGATCATGCGAGCGCGGCCCGGAAGCGGGCCAGGCCCTGGTCCAGGTCGGCGATGAGGTCTTCAGGGTCTTCGAGGCCGATATGGAGTCGTATACCCGGGGTTGGCTCGGCCCAGGGTTTTACCTGACGCGCGGGGTTGGACGGCGCCACCAGGCTTTCGAAGCCGCCCCAGGAAAAACCCAAGGCAAACAACTCCATGCCGTCGATCAAGGCAGCCATTGCAGCCGGCGAGGTGCGGTGGAACACCACGCCCATCAAACCGGAACCGCCGGTGAAATCCCGTTTCCACAGCCCATGGCCGGGGTCCCCCGGCAGTGGCGGGTACAGCACGCGTTTGACCTGCGGATGGGCGAGCAGCCACTGCGCCACGGTCCAGGCGTTCTGCTGATGCTGGTTGAGCCGCACGCTTAAGGTGCGTAGGCCGCGGGTGGCGAGATACGCGTCGTCGGGCGAGGTCGCGATGCCGATGGCGCCCGCGGCCTTATGGACTCCGGCGATGGCCTCTTCGGTGCCGGTGATGGCGCCAATGAGGACGTCCGAGTGGCCGACGATATATTTGGTCGCCGCTTCAACCGAAAGATCCGCGCCCAGCGCC
The DNA here is from genome assembly GCA_947470105.1 of Fidelibacterota bacterium. Taxonomy (GTDB): domain Bacteria; phylum Pseudomonadota; class Alphaproteobacteria; order Rhodospirillales; family Rhodospirillaceae; genus SHVO01. The sequence continues at coordinate 5,831 of CANISR010000061.1, forward strand.
AGGGGCCGGCAGAACAACGGGCTTGCCCAGGTATTGTCCACCGCGACTTTGGCGCCATGTTTATGCGCCACTGCCGCAATGGCGGGAATGTCCTGGACCTCGAAGGTATGCGAGCCCGGTGACTCGCAGAACACCAGCGTGGTGTTGGGGCGCATCAAGGTAGCGATGCCGGCGCCGATGAGGGGATCGAAATAGGTGGTCTCGACGCCGAGGCTCTTGAGCAGCCCGCCGCAGAACAGCGCCGTTGGCTCATAAGCCGAGTCCGACACCAGGATATGGTCGCCGGCTTTGACGCAGCCGAGGATGGCCAGGGTGCAGGCGGACAACCCGGAGGGCGTGAGCACCGTATCGGCGCCGCCGGCCAGGTCGGTCAGGGCCTCTTGCAGGGTCCAGTGGGTGGCTGTGCCCCTGCGGCCGTACGATAAAACCTTTTCGCGTTTCTTGGTGACGCGCTCGTAGCTGTCGCGCATCTGCGCCACGCTCTCGAACACCACGGTCGAGGCGCGGACGATGGGGGTGTTGACCACGCCGCCATTGCGCTTCTTGCTGAGGCCGGCGCGAACGATCTTGGTGGGTTTTTTCATTTTCCTGGCTCGAATTGGCCAGAACCTAATCCTTAGCCTCCCCGGAGGCGAGGAAGAATCTGGGGCATGTTCAAAGGCTTGACCGGCACGCGTGAAAACACTCTAGGATGAGGTTATGGCAAAGCGTTTTCCTAAGCTCTTGGCCCTCTGTGGCGTTCTATTTCTCAGCAATCCGGCAGGAAGCGCTGAATCCCCGCCCTTAGCCGGGGTCGCCTACAGCCCGTCGAACGTGCAGACCGAGACCCAGGCCGCCTTCGCCGCTGCCGCCACCCTCAACAAGCTCCGCGCGGACCTTGCGCCCCTTAAGGCCCTGACACCTCGCATCCGGACCTATTCGGTGGATAACGGCCTCGACCAAGTGGTGCCCGTCGCTAAGGCCCTCGGCCTCAAGGTCTCGGTGGGCATCTGGCTTGGACGCGACGCCACCAAAAACGGCCCCGAGATCGACCGCGCCGTGGCGACCATCAAAGCCAACCCGGGTACGGTGGACCGGGTGTTTGTCGGCAACGAAACCCTGGTGCGCCACGACCTGGGCGAATCAGCACTACGGGCCTACATGGGCCGGGTCAAAAGCGCGCTGGAGGGCTTGAATATCGAGGTCGGTACTGCCGAGCCTTGGAACAACTGGATCGACAATCCCAAGCTCGCCGAGAGGGCCGACTTCATCGGTGCTCATATCTTCCCGTATTGGGACGGCGTGCCCGAGGCCGAAGCGACCGCCTATGTGACGCGCCGCTACAAGGAGCTGCAGGCGGCTTTCCCCAATAAGAAGATCGTCATCGCCGAAACCGGCTGGCCGGCGGCGGGCCCACAATACAAAGGTGCTATTCCCTCGCCCGCCGCGCAGGCGCGCTATGTGAAGGAATTCGCGCGCGTCGCCGCCGCCGCACGCTACGACTACTATATCTGCGAGGCCTACGACCAACCGTGGAAGGCCGCGCGGGAAGGCGGCGTCATCGGCGCGGCCTGGGGCATCATGGACGCGAACCTGCGCGCGAAGTTTCCGCTGCGCTGAAAGTTCAGCGGATTGGGCGGCCTTCTGCGTCGATAAGGCCCAGCACTTTCAGTGCTTCCAAATGCTCCGCGAAATGCGCCTGGGTGTTGGGGCGCTCAGGCAATTCCAGCCAGTTCTGTTCAGCGAATGCCAGGATCGCGGGCTCGCCGTATTCCGTTTCCCACAGGATACCGAGCAGCGAAGCCAGATTCTCCTCACGCTCCTTGGTGGCGAAATCGACGCAGATCGCGCGGTTGGCTTCATCGATGCAGCCGGTCTCGGGTCCGGCGCCCAAGCCGAAGTCCGGCAAAGAACGCCGCTCCGCCGGCGCGATCTGCCAATGAGCGATCTCATGGAACACGACACTGGTCTCCGAGCGCGTGCGGATGACGTGGCCATCCCAGGAATAGGCGCTGGCCGGGTCCTCGTCGCACACCGGAATGCCCATGTCTTGCGCCAGGCCGACAGCTTTATTGCGGCCCGCATGGAGGTCGGCGGTAAAGCCGGGGCACAGGCGCGCGGTCGCGGCGATGCGTCGAAACACGTGGCGCGCCACCGGATACCCAGCCAGGCCGGCATCAAAGGCCGCGAGTACGTCCGGCAACGCTTCGGGATGTATGGGTGTTAAGATCATTGGCCGCCGTCTTAATTCAGGCTGGGGCCGTCCGTCCAGTCCAGGAGAGTAGGAAACCCGCGCCCGTGACGTTCAATAGAGGCGCCACGTGAGCCTCGAAACAGCCCGGTTCGCCATGCAAAACATCAGCTTCGCACGCCATCTCGCCGACCGGCTCGGGTACGGACCGCGGCCCGGAGACCTGGACCACGTCATGCACATGGGTCCGGACCACTGGATCGAGCAGCAGCTTCATCCCGCATCCATTCCTGTGCCGAAGGACCTGGCCGCCGGTCTCGCGCAGTTCGCCACTTTGAGCATGACTCCGGAGGATGCCTTCCTGCGGTATGGCCCGCCGGCGCTGCGGGGCACCTCACCCGACGAACGCAAAGTCATTCAGCAGGAAGCGCGCATCATTCCGACCGAGGCCATGGCGGCGCGGACATTGCGCGCGGTCTACAGCCCGCGCCAATTGGAAGAAACCCTCACCGATTTCTGGTTCAACCATTTCAATGTGTTTGTCGGCAAAGGGCTCGACCGCATCTGGATCGGCGCCTATGAGCGCGACGCCATTCGTCCCTATGTGCTGGGCCGCTTCCGCGATCTCCTCGGCGCCACCGCCAAACACCCGGCCATGTTGTTCTATCTCGACAACTGGCAGAACACCGCGCCGGGCGCTGCGGGCGCCCGCGGCAATTTCAAAGGCCTCAATGAGAATTACGCCCGTGAATTGATGGAGCTTCATACGCTCGGCGTCGACGGCGGCTACACCCAGGACGACGTGATCACGCTCGCGAAAATTCTCACCGGCTGGGGCTTCGGCGGTGATGGCAGTCGCGCCGGGCAGAAGGGCCGGCGGCCACGCGGACGCGGCGGCGACTTTGTCTTCGCCGACAACCGTCACGACTTTTCCGACAAGAATTTCCTCGGACAAAAAATCACCGGCGCCGGTGAAGCCGAAGGCGAGCAGGCCTTGGACCTGCTTGCGCGCCATCCCGCGACCGCGCAGCGCATAAGCTACAAACTCGCTCAATATTTTCTGGCCGATGAGCCGCCACCCGCGGCCGTAGCCGCGGGTGCTGCGACCTTCACCAAGACCGACGGCGACATCACCGCCGTCCTCAGGACCCTGTTCGCGCGCGGCGAGTTTCGCGACCCCGCCACCTTTGGCGTGCGGTTCAAGACGCCCTTGCGTTACGTGGTGTCGTCCGTGCGCGCCACTGGCGCGACGGTGCGCAATGTCCGCCCCATCTACGGAATGATGATGCAGCTCGGTCAGCCGCTCTACGGCTGTCAGACCCCCGACGGCTATAAATGCACGGAGAGCGCATGGCTCAATCCCGACGCCATGACCCGGCGCGTGACCTATGCGGTGGCGCTCGCCGCCGGACGCCTGCCTCTGTCGCAGATCCCTGAAACCAACGGCCCGCCGCAGCGCACCGGTAAGCCCGTGCCGGGCAATGAGCCGCCCACGGACGTCAGCGCGTTGGTCGCCACGCTGGGCGGCATCTCCGGCACGACAAAAGCCGTTGTGGCTGGCGCGGCGCCGGAGCTGCGCGCCGCGCTCGTTTTGGGTAGCCCCGACTTCATGCGGTGTTAGGAGAGACATATGGACACATTTGATCGCCGCAAACTGCTGCAAATTGCCGCCGCCGGCAGTGTGCTGATCCCCGTGGGGCATAGCGCTTTTGCGGCCGCGGCCGGCGCCGCTCCTGGGGGTAAACGCCTGGTGGTGGTGCTGTTGCGCGGCGCCGTCGATGGCTTGAATGTAGTCGTCCCGCATGCAGAAGCAGCCTATTACGATGCCCGGCCTACCATCGCCATTCCGCAACCGGGCCGCGACGGCGGCGTCCTCGATCTTGACGGCCACTTCGGCCTGCATCCAGCCCTGGCGAGCCTTATGCCCCAGTGGCGCGACGGCACGTTGGCGTTTGTCCATGCCAGCGGCTCACCGGATACCACGCGCTCCCACTTCGATGCCCAGGACTACATGGAGAGCGGCACCCCGGGAAAGAAGTCCACCGCGGATGGTTGGATGAACCGTTTGCTGCGTGAGCTGCCGCTGCCGCGCACCCCCACCTCCGCGCTGAGTTTCGGCCCGACGCTGCCGCGCATTTTTTCCGGACCGGTGGATGTGGCGACCATCCCCCTTGGCAAAGCCGCCGCCAACGCCATCCCGCTGGACCGTCCGCTGATCAACGCCGCCTTCGATCAGCTTTACACTGGCGATGACAGTTTAAGCCGCGCTTACCGCGAAGGTCTTGAGTCCCATAAAAAGGTGATGAAGGACCTGCAGAGCGACATGATGGCCGCCGACAATGGCGCGCCATCGCCGATCACCTTCGGCGAGGACACCGCCCATCTTGCCCGTCTGATCAAACAGGACCCGCGCGTCAATCTCGCCTTCTTTGCCTTGGGCGGCTGGGACACCCACGTCAACCAGGGCAACGGCGAAGGGCAGCTCGCCAATCGCCTGAGACCCCTGGCCGAAGGTCTTGCGAGCCTCGCGACAAATCTCGGCAAGAGTTATCAGGACACCGTCATTGTCGTCATGTCGGAGTTCGGCCGCACGGTGCATGAGAACGGCAATCGCGGCACCGATCACGGCCACGGCAATGTCATGTGGGTCATGGGCGGTGGCGTGGCCGGCGGCAAGGTCCACGGCCGCTGGCCGGGACTCGACACGGCGTCGCTCAACGAAAAGCGCGACCTGGCGGTGACGACGGATTTCCGCAGTGTCATCGCCGCGGTGCTGGCGGGGCACCTGAACCTTACGCCGGAGCAGATTGGCACGGTGCTTCCGGACGCACCGGCCGGCGATCTCGCGTTGATCCGCGCCTAAACAAAAACGGCCCTGGTTTCCCAGGGCCGTTTTCTTTTCCGGATCGCTCCGAAAACTTAAGCGGCGTTCAGCAGCTTTTCCAATTTAGCGGTGGCTGCTTCCGGCTTGATCTTCTCCACGGCGGCCACTTCGTGAGCCAGGCGCTCGAGGGCCTGCTCATAGATCTGGCGTTCGCTGTAGGACTGTTCCGGCTGCGACGCGCCGCGGTGCAGGTCGCGCACCACTTCAGCGATCGACACCGGGTCGCCGGAGTTGATCTTGGCTTCGTATTCCTGGGCGCGGCGGCTCCACATGGCGCGCTTCACGCGGGCGCGGCCCTTAAGGGTGGTGAGCGCCGTTTCCATGACCTTGCGGGTCGAGAGCTTCCGCAGGCCGGAGTTTTCGACTTTGCGGATAGGAACACGCAGCGTCATGCGGTCCCGTTCGAAGCTGATGACGAACAGCTCGACCTTCTGGCCGCCGATGAGTTGTGATTCGATGCTGGTGACCTTGCCCACGCCATGGGCCGGGTAGACGACGAAATCGCCCGCCGAGAACGGGGCGACGATTTTAGGTTCTTTTGGGCTTTTTGCTGCGGGTTCAGTTACTGCTGCTGCTGCTGCTTTGGGCATGTTGGGTCCTACTCCACACCAGGGGTCTAGGTCGCATCCCGATTTAAGCCTGATCCCCCCTTGCCCGATTCTAGCCGTGAACCGGACACTCCTCTTTTAAGGATCGTGGCTGACCCGACCGTAACCGGCCGGGGCCGAGACGTATTCTTGTTATTGCTCCTTTTTCAGCCCCGAAAGCACGATATATCAAAGGCTTATCGTGATTTTCCGGAACCGATTCCGGGAGAAAAAATAATCCGCCGGGTTCCCCGACGGATTACGCATATGGATATCATAAAAAGCGGGGAAAATACAGGTCAAAAGCCTGTCATAGCCCTTAACGCGGCGTGTTAAGGGGTGGGGCTAACTCAAAGCCCTGATCCATTAATTCCCAAACTATTCACAGGCTTAGGCCCTTGAATCCGGGGCCTTTTCGAGACCTGTGGCCTAGGCGTTGCTGCCCGGCTTTTCGCTCAGCATGGCCTTCTTGCCCGGCTTGTCTTTCCACTCATCGGCGTCCGCCGGGCCTTCGCCCTTGGAGGTGATGTTGGGCCACTTCTCGGCATAGTCCTTATTCAGACCAACCCAGTCGGCTGCGCTTTCGTCCGAGTCGGGAACGATGGCTTCGGCCGGGCACTCGGGCTCGCAGACGCCGCAATCGATGCATTCGTCCGGATGGATCACGAGCATGTTCTCGCCTTCGTAGAAGCAGTCCACCGGACAGACTTCGACGCAGTCCATGTACTTACATTTAATGCAGTTCTCGGTGACGACGTAGGTCATGGATGCTCTCCCCCTAAGGCCTGCCCACACCACCTTAATGCGGGTGGGGCGCGGGTGCGAAGGCCCTTTGGGTATTCGATTTAACGGAGGGGCGTCAACGCTGTTGTTCGAATAGCTGGTCTCACCTGAGAGGCGTTCGCAACGGTAGCGCCGCCTCCAGGGCGCCAAGGCGTTCGGGCGCTCCCGTCTCCTCATATAGAGTGCGCGCTTCCGGCGCCGGGCCGCGACGGTCGCTGACATCCTTCACCGCGACCCGGCGTTTGAGTGAGCCGATGACCAGTTCAAGCTTGTCACCCGGCCGCACGGTGGCGCTGACCTTTTCGACCACCGCGCCGTTCAGGGTCACCTGCCCCCGTTCCACCAGGCGCTGGGCCAGGGCGCGGGATTTGCAGAACCGCGCGAACCACAGCCACTTGTCCAGCCGGAGGCCGGCCTCTTTAGTGTCGCGGCGTGGCGCCGTCATGACGGCATCAGTTCCTTGAGTTTGGCGAAGGGTGATCCCGATACGACCGGAGCTGTCGCCGGGGCAGGCTTGCGCTTGAAGCCGAACATCACACCCTCGGGTGTGAGCTTGGCGCGAAAGCCCAAGGCCTGAAGGATCGCGACTGCCGCCGTCAGGGGCGCACCGATCAAGGACAAATGCGCGGACGGCAGGACGGTCACTTTGTCCCGGGCGAGCTTGCGCACTTCGGCGGCAAAGCGCTCGAGCATATCCACCCTATAGGCCGCGTCGCCCATGGGCTGATATCCGCAGGCCAGATAGAAGCCGGCCGCGACCGTAGGCGTCAACGCCACCGTCACCCGGCCTGCCGGAATAAGGGGGGGCGCCGATCCAGGATAGCGCGCGATCCACAGGCGCGCCCGCAGCGCAGTGGCTGCGGATTTGAGCAGTGCGGGCATAAACACCTGGCCGACCCCGAGCCGCACACCGAGGCGGGCGAGCACTTTGCGGTCATCGGCGCTCAAGCTCGCGACCTGGGGCTCGATGCCGCGGCGCGCCACGGAGCCGAGGTTTTCCATGAGATGAAAAACGATGCCGCGCACGGCCGGACTGACTTTGGCATCGAGCGCCTTCATCAACGGCGCGAGGTTGCGCGCGAGATAGGCGGCGAGCCAGGCCCGCAGCCGTTCGTCCACCCGGCGGCGGTCGGCGGCCTCCACCCGTTCATCGGCCATGAGCTCGATCTGCGGATGCAGAAGGTCCGCGCCGGGCGTGAGCCTGGCCACGGCTTCGCCCTGCCAGATCACATGGGCGGTGTCGTCGAGGGTAAATGCGTCATCAGGTGCGGCGGCCAGAGCGCCCGCGCGGCGCGCCAGCACCGGCCGTAGCGCGGCGTTGGCGGCGTTGAACACCGCCCGGTCGGCGGTGCGCGCACCCGTGCGCTCGGCCCGAAACCGCAATCCGTCGAGATGGCCGAGGCGATGCCCGTCCACGTCCACAGCACCCTGGTCGCTGATATCCGCGGTGAGCAGGTCGTCACCGCGCAACCGTTTGACCAGATGCGCCGTCCGACTGTCGACAAACTGCTCGGTGAGCTTTTCGTGCAATGCGTCGGACAACCGATCTTCCACCTCGCGCGTGCGGTCCTGCCAAGCCAGGCTGTCGGCCATCCAGTCGCCGCGATGGGCGAGGAAGGTCCAGATGCGGATGGCGGCAATCCTGTCCATCAGCACATGGATGTCGCCGTCGATGCGATCGACGCGGGCCACTTGCCCCGCGACCCAATCCTCCGGCAGTTTGCCGTCGCCGCCGGCGAGATGAAGATAGACCTGCGCCAGGAAGCGGCCGTGGATCTCCGGCTTGAGTTTGCGGAAGTCCGGCACCTGGGCCACCTCCCACAAGAGCTTCACCCGCGCGGGCGCGGTGACCAGATCGCGCACGTCAGGCTCACGGCTGATGAATTCCAGCACGAGCTGATCGTCAGCGGGAGGGGGACGAATGAGATCGTCCGCGGGCGGAGCTTTACGCAGCGAGCCAAGAAGGGCTTCCACCGAAGTCAGCCGCAGGTCGGTGTTGCGCCAATAGAGATTCTTCAGCGGCGGGAATTCGTGGTTCTCGACCCGGGCGATGATCTCGGGATCGATCTCCGGCGCATCCGCTGTGACGCCGAAGGTGCCCTCGTTCATATGGCGGCCGGCGCGGCCGGCGATCTGGGCCACCTCTGGCGCCGCAAGGGCCCGCGGCGCGCGGCCGTCGAACTTGGTCATGGAGGCGAAGGCCACATGGTCCACGTCCATGTTGAGGCCCATGCCGATGGCGTCGGTGGCCACCATATAGTCCACGTCGCCGTTCTGATAGAGCGCCACTTGGGCGTTGCGGGTGCGCGGCGAGAGGGCGCCCATCACCACCGCAGCGCCGCCGCGATGGCGGCGGATCAGTTCGGCGATGCCGTAAACTTCCGACACGGAGAACGCCACCACTGCCGAACGCCGGGGGAGGCGGGTCAGCTTCTTCTCGCCGGTGTAAAGCAATTTGGAAAATCGCGGCCGGCTGATGAAGGCGACACCGGGCACCAGGCGGCGGATCAGCGGCTTGATGGTCTCGGCCCCCAGGAACATGGTTTCCACCATGCCGCGGGCGTGGAGCAGGCGATCGGTAAAGATATGTCCGCGGTCGGCGTCGGCCGCCAATTGGATCTCGTCCACCGCCAGAAACGCCACCTGCCGATCCAGCGGCATGCTCTCGACGGTGCAGATGTAGTAGCGGGGGTTGGGCGGGAGGATTTTCTCCTCGCCGGTAATGAGGGCTACGGCGCGGGCGCCCTTGATGCGCACCACCCGGTCGTAATTTTCACGCGCCAGAAGCCGGAGCGGGAAGCCGAACATGCCGGAGGCGTGACCGAGCATCCTATCCATGGCGAGATAGGTCTTGCCCGTGTTGGTGGGCCCGAGCACCGCCGTGACCGCAGCCCTGCCGGCCTTCGATATAGGTGATAGGTCGTCGGCCATACTGGGTAGCTGCGCACGCCACCGCAGTGGCGTGCGCGTCTCACTTTCAGCTTATCTATAGTTCGAGTTCGGCTGCGTTAAGCTTCTCGGCGCGCCGCTCCGTGGCGCGTTTGGAACGCCGGCGTTCGGCATAGCTTTTGAGCTGACGGCCGATGGCGGCAAAGGTGTCGGCGATAGCCGCGTTGACGTCCTGGTGCCCTTTTTGGCTGACGGGGTCCTTGGGATCGCGGCCGGCCACCAGTTCGGCGCCGGGGACTTCCAGGACCACGGAGACGTGGAACGGCTGGTCTTTGGTGGAGAGGTTGTTGGTGGCCCGGTGGATGCGTTCCACCGTAACCCGGCAGCCGGTTATTCGGTCGAAGAAATGTTCAAGCTTTGCCACTTTTTCGCGTATGCGCGTTTCGACCGCGGCTGAGGTATCGACTCCGTGGAAGGCAATCTTAAGAGGTATTTCCATCGGATATAGGCTCCACTGTTGATGCAGAAAGAAGCTCATCCCCCGTATCTCTATGATGGGGCTTCAAACCCCCGAGGGCAACTCTTGACGGGCGAATTCCGCCCCTGCCTCTTGCCATAAACACCTTGTCATCTCATATCTCCCGCCGCGAAAACCCCGACTCGACGCCACCACACCTGAGGACTCAATGACCGAGACCACCCATAGCGATGCAAAAACACCGGAAACCCGCACCTTTCAGGCGGAGGTCGCGAAGCTGCTCGATATCGTCGTGCACTCGCTGTACTCGCACCGGGAAATCTTTCTGCGGGAGCTGATCTCCAACGCCTCCGACGCCTGCGACAAGCTGCGCTACGCGGCGCTCACGGAGCCGAAGCTGCGGGAAGGCGACGCGGATTTCGCCATCCGCCTCGCCATCGATCCGGCCGCCAGGACGCTGACCATCAGCGACAACGGCATCGGTATGTCCCATGACGAGTTGATCGCGAACCTCGGCACCATCGCCAAGTCCGGCACGGCGGAGTTCATCAAGGCGGTCGGCGCAAAGGACAACAAGAAGGACGTTAACCTCATCGGCCAGTTCGGCGTGGGCTTCTATTCGTCTTTCATGGTGGCCGACAAAGTCGACGTGTTCTCGCGCAAGGCCGGCGAAGACAAGGGCTGGGTCTGGAGCAGCAGCGGCCAGGGCTCCTTCACCGTGGCGGAAGCACCGGGCGCCGCCCGCGGCGCCAAGATCGTGCTGCATATGAAAGAAGACGCGAAGGAATTCCTCGAAGAGCAACGCCTGCGCCATATCGTCAAGACCTACTCCGATCACATCGCTATTCCGGTAATTCTCGACTCCGTTCCCGGCGAGAAGAAAGACGGTGATGAGGAGAAAGGGCCGGAGACGCTGAATTCCGCTTCGGCCTTGTGGATGCGCTCCAAGAGCGAGATCACCGCCGATCAGTACAAAGAATTCTATCACCACGTCGGCCACGCCTTCGACGAGCCGTGGCACACCCTGCACTTCCGCGCCGAGGGCGCCATCGAGTACACGGCGCTGCTATTCATCCCGACCCAGAAGCCCTTCGACCTGTTCCACCCGGAGCGCAAAAGCCATGTGAAGCTTTACGTCAACCGGGTGTTCATCTCCGACCAGATCGACACGTTGATGCCGCGATATCTGCGCTTCGTGCGCGGCGTGGTGGACTCCTCTGATCTGCCGCTGAACATCAGCCGCGAAATGCTCCAGGAGAACCCCACCCTGCGCAAAATCCAGAGCGGCATCACCAAGCGCCTGCTCAAGGACCTCAAGGAGCGCGCCGAGAACGCCGGCGAATACAAGAAATTCTGGGATGCCTTCGGCGCCGTGTTCAAGGAAGGCCTCTATGAGGACTTCGAGCGCAAGGATGACTTGCTCGAACTGGCGCGGTTCAAATCCACGGCCTCCGAGGATCTGATCTCCCTCAAAGACTACATCGGCCGCATGAAGCCGGGCCAGGACGCCATCTACTTCATCACTGGTGAAAATACCGCAGCGCTCAAGGGCAGCCCGCAGCTTGAGGGTTTCCTGGCGAAGGGCATCGAGGTCCTGCTGCTCACTGATCCCATCGATGAATTCTGGGTGGGGACTGTCGGCGCCTACGATAAGAAGCAGTTCAAGTCGGTGGCCGAGGCCGGGCCGGACCTGTCCGCCATCGGCGGCGACGATGCGGACAAGGCCAAGAACGAAACCGCTGCCGAGGCCATCAAGGGCGTCATCGAGAAGCTCAAGCAAAGCCTGGGCGAGAATGTGGCAGACGTGCGCGCCTCTTCCCGCCTCACCGGCAGTCCGGTGTGCCTGGTGGCCGACACGGGCGGCGTGAGCCTGCACCTGGCGCGGATGCTCAAGCAGCACGGTGACGGCATGTCGTCCATGCCGATCCGGCGCGTGCTGGAGGTCAACCCCGGCCATCCGCTGATCACCGGTATTAAAAAACTAAATGGCGCGGAATTCGACGACGCCGCGTTCCTGCTGCTGGATCAGGCGCGCATCGTCGAAGGCGAAACCGTGCCCGATCCGGCCGCTTTCGCCCGCCGCCTGTCGGCGGTGATGGAAAAGGGTTTGGTGTAATACCTTTCAGGCTCGCTTCGTTTCAATCACGTAACCCGCCTGCGCAAGCAGGCGGGTCTATTGTTTCCGCATCGGACACCTGCGGAGTTCTCTCATGAGCCGGACATTGTCGTTCCTGTGGCGCGAAGGCAAAGGCGTCGCCCTGGCGCTGGCCCTGGTGCTGGTTGTGCGCACGGTGGCCGCGGAACCCTATACCGTCCCCACGCCCTCCATGGTGCCGACCCTGATGGTGGGCGACAAGTTGGTGGCCAGCAAATACGCCTATGGCTACAGCCGCTATTCGACACCCATCGGCGAGTTTCCCATGAAGGGCCGCATGCTCGATTCAGCCCCGGAGCGGGGCGACGTCATCGTCTTCCGCCTGCCGCGGGATACGTCGGTAACTTACGTGAAGCGCGTCATTGGGCTTCCGGGCGATACGGTGCAGATGAAAGAGGGGCGGTTGTTTATCAACGGCCGCATGACTGAGCGCCGCGAAACCGGGACCATGGTCACAGAAATCGGCGGGCGGTCTTTCACGCTTCATCACTATATCGAAACCCTGCCGGGTGGGCGCGACCACGACGTCATCGAGATGTCTGATGAAGACACCCTCGACAATACGCCGGAGTTCACGGTGCCTGCCGGACAGTATTTCATGATGGGCGACAACCGCGACGACTCCCTCGACAGCCGTGTGGCCGCTGTAGCGGGCGGCGTGGGCATGGTGCCGGCGGAGAATCTGGTGGGACGGGTGGACATGGTGCTGTATTCCCACGACCCCGAAGCAGCCTGGTGGAACCCCGCCGGCTGGCGTGACCTCGCCAAGCACCTGCGGCTATTTACCCAGATCAGCTAGGACACGCGCCACGACGTCGTCCCAGACGCCTTGGCGCGTCTGCGGATAGAATTTCAGCGTCGTGTACCACGGGTGCGGCGGCCGGTCCGAGAACCAGTACCACAAGCGCCCCGCCGCCTTCGGCAGCATCAACCACACCGGCTTGCCCAGCGCCCCGCCGAGATGCGCCGTGGTGTTGCTGACCGTGACGATCAGATCGACGGCCGCCGCCTGGGCCGCCGCCGCTTCAAGGTCCGATGTAACGTCGATCTCGGTATCGAAATACAGGCCCGGCACCACAGCGGGCGCCACGCCGTACTGCATGCTGACGCAAAACAGGTCCACGCGGTCCAACAGAGGTTTCAGCGTTTCCAGCGGCATGGACTTCTGTGCGCCGTAGTTAACACCCGCGCTATGCCATGAGATGCCGACGATCTTCCGGCCTGCTGCCAGGGTTTCATAACGCTCGCGGAGGTCGGCGACGCGCACGGGATCGGCATTCAGATAACCCGATGTTGCGGGCGTGCCGGGGCTGCCGCGCCGCAGCCAGCGGGTCGCGTCGCCCAAGGCCGCATGAAAATCGATATCGGGGGATTTGACCGCTGGGTTCCAG
>CANISR010000062.1 GCA_947470105.1 Fidelibacterota bacterium
GCGCCGCTGCGGATGCCGGTCGGCCAGCGCGCCGTGACGGTTTTAACTTTGGTATAGAAGCGCACGCCCTCAGGGCCGTACTGGTTCATATCGCCGAACGCCGAGGCCTTCCAGCCGCCAAAGCTGTGAAAGGCCACCGGAACTGGGATCGGGACGTTGACGCCGACCATGCCGACGTCCACACGGCGTGTGAAATCCCGCGCGGTGTCGCCGTCGCGGGTAAAGATGGCGACGCCGTTACCAAAGGCGTGTTCGGAGGGCAGACGCAAGGCACTCTCGAAATCGTCAGCGCGCACCATGGACAGCACCGGCCCGAAGATCTCTTCCTGGTAGATGCGCATGTCCGGCGTCACGCGGTCAAACAGACAGCCGCCCATGAAGAACCCGTTCTCATAGCCCTGCATCTTGATGTCGCGGCCGTCGACCACCAGTTCCGCGCCTTCAGTGACGCCGACATCGACATAGCCTCGGACCTTGTCGAGATGGGCACGTGTCACCAGCGGGCCGAAGTCTGCGTCGATGCTGGAGGACAGCCCAACGCGCAGCGCCTGGATGCGCGGAAGCAGGCGCTCCCTCAAGGCCATGGCTGTTTTCTCACCCACGGGCACCGCCACCGAAATCGCCATGCAGCGTTCACCGGCCGAACCGAAGCCCGCGCCGATCAGTGCGTCCGCCGCCTGGTCCAGGTCGGCGTCAGGCATGACGATCATATGGTTCTTGGCGCCGCCCATGGCCTGCACGCGCTTTCCGTGGGCCGTGCCGGTCGCGTAGACATAACGCGCGATATCGGTAGACCCGACAAAGCTGATGGCCTGCACCAAGGGGTGGGTTAGCAGTGTGTCGACCGCTTCTTTGTCGCCGTTGATGACATTGAGCACGCCCGGTGGCGCCCCCGCCTCGATCATCAACTGCGCCAGGCGGATCGGCACGCTCGGGTCCTTCTCCGAGGGCTTAAGGACAAATGTATTCCCGCAGGCGATGGCCACCGGGAACATCCACATGGGCACCATGGCCGGAAAATTGAACGGCGTGATGCCCGCCACCACGCCCAACGGCTGGCGCATGGAGAATACATCCATGCCGCTCGCCACATCTTCGGAATACTCACCCTTGAGCAAATGAGGAATACCGCAGGCGAATTCCACCACGTCGAGCCCGCGGGCCAGTTCGCCCTTGGCATCCAGCAGCACCTTGCCGTGCTCGGAAGCGAGCAGCGCCGCCAGTTCGTCCATGTTCTTCCGCAACAGATCGCGGAAGGCGAACATCACCTGGGCGCGGCGCGGCGGCGGCGTATTGGCCCAGCCCTGAAACGCCAGATGCGCGTCCTCTATGGCGCGGGCCACCTCCACCTTGCCAGCGAGATTGACCTTAGCCGCCACTTCGCCGGTGTTCGGATTGAACACGTCGGCAAACCGCTCGCCGACGCCGGTGGTCGCCACGCCCGCGACAAAATGATGAACTTCACGCATGGAGCTGAATGTCCTGATCTTCGAGCGCCGGACTATACTTTGTCCTGGGTTGCGGCCCAATCGCCGATAATGCGTTGTAATGCCTTCAATCCATCGGTTAAAGCGGCCGGGCCGGGCTGCAAAATGATGGGGGACTTGATCTCATAAAGATCCCCACTGCGCACCGCTGGAACCTGGTCAAACCCCGGGCGGGTCTTGACCAGCGAGGGCTGGAACTTCTTGCCGCACCAGGAGCCGATGATCAAATCCGGCCCCCGGGCGATGACCTCTTCCGGGCGGACAATGCGTTCTTTGGCCGCCTTGCCGCCGGCGCGCTCGGGGAAAATGTCCTGCCCGCCGGCGATCTCCACCAGCTCAGATACCCAGGCGATCCCCGAGATTAGAGGATCGTTCCACTCCTCGAAAAACACCTTGGGACGGCGCGAGAGCTTGCGGCCGGCTTCCCGCGCAGTCGCAAGGCCGTTTTCCAATTTCAGCGCCAATTCCTCCGCGCGCGGCGCGGCGCCCACCATGGCGCCGAGCATGCGGATCATGCCCAGAATTTCCGCCACCGTGCGGTGATTGAATGCATGCACATTCACGCCCGCCCGCACCAGGTCGGCGACGATCGCGGCCTGAAGGTCAGAGAAGGTGAGCACCAGATCCGGTTCCAGCGCCAGGATCTTGGGGATATCCGCCGAGATGAAAGCACTTACCCGCGGCTTGTCGCGCCGTGCTTCCGGCGGGCGCACCACATAGCCCGACACGCCGACGATGCGGTCCTGCTCGCCGAGCAGGTACAGCGTCTCGACGGTCTCTTCGGTCAGGCAGACGATGCGTTTGGGTGGGAACATGCGATCAGGGTGTAAACGACCGCAAGCGTCTGCGGTAGGCTGATGGCGCCTCGCCGGTCCAATTTACAAACGCGCGGAAGAAGGCCGAGGTCTCGGTATAGCCCAACTCAGCAGCCACTTCGGAGATGGGATGGCTGGTGTTCTCCATGATCGCCAGGGCGCGGCCGCGGCGAAGTTGAGCTTTGATGCCCCGGTAACTGGCCCCTTCCTGCTTCAACCGCCGCTGTACCGTACGTAAGGACAGGTGCAGCCGGTCGGCCACCTCTTGCAATGGCGGCGTGGCGCCGAGCGACGTCGCGAGCAGGTCACGGATCTGGCGCGCGAGCTCGTGGTCGCGCCGGTACAACATGGCGATCTTCCCCGGCCCGCCGTCGAGAAAGGCCGCCACGGACTCCTGATCGCGCCGCAGCGGCAGAGCCAGCAGGTTGGCGTGCAACCGCGCCACCAGCGCCTCGCCGCCGAAGCGCGGATGCTCGGTGTAGATCAGCGGGTAGTCGGCGGCCTGGGGCGGTTTGGCGTAGGGAAACTGCACTGAGTCGAGGGCCAGGGTGCGCCCCACCAACCAGCAACAAAGGCCGTGCAGCAGGCGCAAGCACCATTCGAATGCGAACACCCGGCGCGGATCATTGACCGCCGACCAGATGGTGCTGGTTTCGCCGATCTCAATCCAGGCGGAGACATCGTCGCGCCCGATCCGCAACGCCAGATCCGGCAATACCAGGTCCAGGAACCGCGCCGCGCGGGCCAGCGCCTCGCCCAGATCACCGCTGCCGATCAATCCCCGGCATAGAAATTCGAGCATCCCGGGTTTGAGCTTCACGGAGAACAGGCCGAAGCCCTCGTCCTCCAGGATTCCGACCACATGATTGTAGAGCGCGGCGTAGCTGGTGAGCGGCACCCTGCCCCGCGGATCGCTGAGCGCCTCCGCCGGTAACCCGGCCTCCTGCAGGATCGGCGCGAGCTTGCGGCCTTGGGCTGCCAGCCCCGACAACATGCCCGTCACGAAACCAATGGCCACGGTCGCCCGCGGCGGCTCCTTGCTAAATGCGCGCTGGTCACCCTGCATAATGTCGTAATTTACACGATTTTGGGCGTGACCGGCAATGGAACCGCTCTTTGGGCAGGCCTAAACTGCGCGAAATGCGGCCGGATGAGCCGCGACCGCGACCGCGCGACCGCCGCTCCGGATATTCGTAGTTTACCTAGTCTATTCATAAGGTTATCGCCATGAACGAGATGCGCCAGCCGGCCAAATCCACGGTCTATAAGCCCGAGCATCGGGTGCGGTTTGTCACGGCGACCGCGTTGTTCGACGGCCATGACGCCTCCATCAACATCATGCGTCGGATTTTGCAATCAAGCGGCGCGGAAGTGATTCACCTCGGCCACAACCGATCCGTGGACGAGGTCGTCAACGCGGTGCTGTCGGAAGATGTGCAAGGCGTGGCCATCACGTCCTACCAGGGCGGGCACGTGGAGTTCTTCAAATACCTCTACGACAAGCTCAAGAGCCACGGTCGCGGCGACATCAAGATCTTCGGCGGCGGCGGCGGCGTGATCGTGCCAGAAGAGATCAAAGACCTGCACGCTTACGGCATCACCCACATCTTCTCGCCCCAGGAGGGCGCCGCCCTCGGCCTTCAGGGCATGATCAATGAACTGGTATCCGCCTGTGATGCCGCGCTGCCGCTGTCGGCCACCACCGACGCGGACATCCTCAAAGGTCTGCGCTCCGGCGAACGCCTTGCGCTCACCCGCACGATCACCGCGCTCGACAACGGCGCGCTCGGCAATACGACCCGCCAGGTCATCATCGACCAGGCCGCCGATATCAAGACACCTGTCCTCGGCATCACCGGCACCGGCGGCTCCGGCAAGTCGTCGCTGGTGGACGAATTGGTGCGGCGCTTCCGCTTCGACCAGCAGGACAGGCTCAAAATCGCCATCATCTCCATCGATCCCTCGCGCAAGCGCACCGGGGGCGCTCTGCTGGGCGACCGCATCCGCATGAACGCTATCGAGCATCCCAACATCTTCATGCGGTCGCTGGCGACCCGCGAGACCGGCGGCGAAATCTCCGCGGCCCTTCCCGAGATCATTGCCGCCTGCAAGCATTCCGGCTTCGACCTGATCATCGTCGAGACCTCCGGTATCGGTCAGGGCTCCAGCGCCATCGTCGACCATTCAACGGCGTCGCTTTACGTCATGACCCCGGAATTCGGCGCCTCCAGCCAGCTTGAGAAGATCGACATGCTGGATTTCGCCGACTTCGTCGCCATCAACAAGTTTGACCGCAAGGGCGCGGAAGATGCGCTGCGCGACGTCAGCAAGCAGGTCCAGCGCAACAAGGGCAACTTCGGCACCCCGCCCGATGCCATGCCGGTATTCGGCACCATTGCCGCGCGCTTCAACGATGACGGCACCACAGCGCTGTACCAGGCCCTGGCGGCGAAGCTGAAGGAGTTGGGCCTGCCGCTCACCGCCGGACAGCTCCCCTCGCCCAAGACCCGCCACTCCACGGCGCAGTCCTTCATCGTTCCGCCGCAGAAGGTGCGCTACCTCGCCGAGATTTCTGAAACCGTGCGGGACTACCACCGCGAGATCCGCGAACAGGTGAAGGTCGCCCGCGAACGCCAGGCTTTGCGCATCTCGAAGGGACTGTTCGACGCCGAGAAGAAGCCCGCCGGCGACTTCGACGCCATGATCGAGGTCACAGACAAGAAGCTGCTGGCCGAGCCGCGCAAGCTGCTCGACGCCTGGCCGGCGACCGTCGCCGCCTACGGCGGCACCGAACTGGTGACAAAGGTGCGTGACCAGGAAACGCGTACCACCTTACGCCGCGAGAGCCTGTCCGGAACCCCGATCCCCAAGGTGTCGCTGCCGCGGTTCGAGGATGACGGCGAGACACTCAGATTCCTGATGAAAGAGAACGTGCCGGGCTACTACCCCTTCACCGGCGGCGTGTTCCCCTTCAAGCGCGAAGGCGAGGATCCGACCCGCATGTTCGCCGGCGAAGGCGATGCCTTCCGCACCAACGCCCGCTTCAAGAAAGTGTCTGAAGGCCTGGACGCCAAGCGCCTATCCACCGCCTTCGATTCCGTGACGCTCTACGGCTGCGACCCGGACTTGCGCCCGGACATCTATGGCAAGGTCGGCAACTCCGGCGTCTCCATCGCCACACTCGAAGACATGAAGGTGCTCTACTCCGGCTTCGACCTGTGTTCGCCGACCACCAGCGTGTCCATGACTATCAATGGCCCCGCCCCCACCATCCTCGCCATGTTCTTCAATGCCGCCATCGAGCAGCAGGTAGACAAATTCACCGCTGCACAGGGGCGCCCGCCCACCCCGGCCGAGCGCGATCAAGTCAAAGCTAAGGCGCTGGCCTCCGTGCGCGGTACGGTGCAGGCCGACATCCTGAAAGAGGACCAGGGCCAGAACACCTGCATCTTCTCGACGGAGTTCGCGCTCAAGTGCATGGGCGATATCCAGGAATATTTCCTGAAGCACGCCGTGCGGAATTTCTATTCGGTATCGATCTCGGGCTATCACATCGCCGAAGCCGGTGCGAACCCCATCTCCCAGCTCGCCTTCACCCTCTCCAACGGCTTTACCTATGTGGAGACCTACCTCGCTCGCGGCATGAAGATCGACGACTTCGCTCCGAACCTGTCGTTCTTCTTCAGCTTCGGCATGGACCCGGAATATTCAGTCATCGGCCGCGTCGCCCGGCGCATCTGGGCGGTGGCGATCAAACGCAAGTACGGCGGGTCGGAACGTTCGCAAAAGCTCAAGTTCCACTCCCAGACCTCGGGCCGCTCGCTGCATGCCCAGGAGATGGCGTTCAACGACATCCGCACCACCCTGCAGGCCTTGATCTCCATCTACGACAACACCAACTCCCTGCACACCAACGCCTATGACGAGGCGGTGACCACACCGACCCAGGAATCCCTGCGCCGCGCCATCGCCATCCAGTTGATCATCAACCGCGAATGGGGCTTGGCCAAGAACGAGAACCCCAACCAGGGCTCCTACATCATCGACGAACTCACGGACCTGGTGGAGGAAGCAGTGCTCAAGGAATTCGACGCCATCTCCAGCCGCGGCGGCGTGCTCGGCGCCATGGAGACCGGCTTCCAGCGCGGACGCATACAGGAGCAATCCCTATACTACGAAGCCAAGAAGCACGACGGCTCCTACCCCATCATCGGCGTCAACACCTTCCGCAACCTGGAAGCCGAGGCAGCACCCGAGAGCATCGAGCTGGCGCGCTCCACGGACGGCGAGAAGCAGTCGCAGCTCAAGCGCCTCGCAGATTTCCACGCCGCCCATGCTGCCGAAGCGCCCGCCATGATCGAGAAACTCAAGCAGACCGTGATCCAGAACGGCAACGTGTTCGAAGTGCTGGTGGATGCCGTGCGCTGCTGCTCCCTGGGCCAGATCTCCACTGCGCTTTATGAAGTGGGCGGCCAGTATCGCCGCAACATGTAGGCTTTTGAAATTGAAGGTGGGGCATGACCGACTCCCTCGTCCTGCGCAGCGACCGCGGCAAAATCGCGACCTTGACCCTCAATCGCCCCGAAGCGCGCAACGCGTTGTCGAAAGCCGTCATGACGGCATTGACCCGCGAGATCGAAGCTATCGCCGCCGCGCCGGAGGCCATCAAGGTCATCGTCCTTGCCGCCAACGGCCCGGTTTTTAGCTCCGGCCACGACCTCAAGGAGCTGCGCGCCGAGGCGAAAGCGACCAAGGAGATCTTCGACATCTGCAGCGCCATGATGCTGGCCATGATCCGCGCGCCGCAGCCGATCATCGCCCGCGTCCACGCCATGGCGACGGCAGCGGGCTGCCAATTGGTGGCCACGGCCGATCTGGCAGTAGCCTCCGACAACGCCACCTTCGCCACGCCGGGGGTCAATATCGGCCTGTTCTGCTCCACGCCCATGGTGGCCCTGTCGCGCAACGTTGGGCGCAAGAAAGCCATGGAGATGCTGCTCACGGGCCGCCCGGTCAGCGCCCGTGAGGCCGAAGCCATGGGCCTGGTCAATATCGTGACTGCGCCGGAGAAGCTGGATGAGACCATCGACGGCCTCGCGGACCTCATCGCCAGCAAATCGGGGCGTATCCTCGCTATCGGCAAACGGGCGTTCTACGAGCAGATCGAACTGGGCCTCGCCGACTCCTACACTTACGCCAGCGCGGTCATGGCCAAGAACATGCTCGAACCCGACGCCAGCGAGGGCCTCGACGCCTTCCTCGGCAAGCGCAAGCCGGTGTGGGCGAACGGCTAGGCTTTCGCTATTCTCAGGGCATGAATTACCTGATCGTCTTTCTGGGCGCTGGCCTCGGCGGCGCGATGCGTCACGGGGTCAACATCGTGATCCCCCGCCTGGCCGGGGGCACCTTTCCGCTGCATACCCTGGTGATCAATGTCCTCGGCTCATTCCTCATGGGCCTGATCGCCGAGTATTTCGCACTCAAAGCGAACCTGCCGCCGGCGTGGCGCCTGTTCCTCACTACCGGCCTGCTGGGCGGCTTCACCACCTTCTCGGCTTTCTCGCTGGACGCCGCGTTGCTGTACGAGCGCGGGCAATTGACCGCCGCGGCGGTATATGTGACCGCGTCTGTGGTGTTGTCGATCGTGGGATTGTTCGCGGGACTTGCCGTTATCCGCCAGAGCTTCGGCAGCTAAGGGCCAATCATCGCTGCATTCTCGCCGATGAATCCGCCAAGGTCGGCGTAGGCCTGGTCGACCTGGGTCATCACCGCGGCCACTTCCGCCCAGTCATTACCCTTGGCCGCAAGCTCCAGGCGCTTGCACAGGTCGGCGAGAAGTGTCGCCCCGACGCACGATGCTGCGCCCTTGGCGCCATGGGCGGCCTCCATCAACGCTTTGCCGTCGCGGACATCGGCCAGCACTCGTAAAACCCGCGGGGTTTCGCGTTCGGCCTGCCAGAATACCGCCAGCATGCGGTTGAGGGCGTCCGGCCCGGGGTTTCCCATTAGGCGGGCCAGCACTTCCAGATCCACGGGAGCGCCCCTGGCCCCGCCAGTGCCTTCAGATGCTCCGCTGTGAACGTTCGCCATGAGGCGGCCTCCCTGGAAGGCCCAGTTTAAACGCCCCAAAATGCCGATACGAGCCGGAACAACGCGCGCTTACATGTATGGGTTTTAGGGAATGGTAATTCAGTGTTCCTGCCATTAAGTATGGCGCAGGAAGATGGACCTGATCATATGCAGAATGCCTCAACGTTGAAGCTTCACCTGGGGTGCGGACGTCGCCATATCCCCGGGTTTGTCCACGTGGACCTGCTGGCCGCGCCGCATGTGGACCACGTCGCCGACGTGCGGAACCTCGACTTCCTTGCAACCGGATCGGTGGACCTGATTTACGCCTGCCATGTGCTGGAGCACTTTGGCCGCAAGGAATACGGCGCCGTGCTCTCCGAATGGGCGCGCGTCCTCAAACCCGGCGGCGTGCTGCGGCTCTCGGTCCCGGATTTTGCCGCCTGCGCGAAGGTCTACTACGAACAAGGTTTACGGGACGGACTCACCGGCTTGATCGGCCTCATCAGCGGCGGCCAGCGCGATGAATACGACTTTCACAAGATCATTTTCGACGAGACATTTCTCGGCGCAGGCTTGCGTGCAGCTGGGTTCGACGAAGTCCGGCGTTGGGATTGGCGCACCACCGAGCACGCCCATATCGATGATTTTTCGCAGGCCTATATCCCGCATCTCGACAAGGAAAACGGACTGTTGATGAGCCTGAACATCGAAGGCGTCAAAGCGCACAGTTAGCTGAGCTATGAGACGACGCCCCTCCGGGGGATCACTAAATAAAAACGCGCCGTTAAGGCGCGTTTTTATTTAGTGATGGTGGTCGGTGCAGGGATCGAACCTGCGACCTTTCCCATGTCAAGGGAACATTCTACCGCTGAACTAACCGACCCACGTCTCTGATCCCGCCGGCACGGAACTGGTTCGTCCGGTTTGGGGCCCTTCGTTTATCGCCTCGGGGTTCGGTTTGCAAGGGTGGGGACGGCCCCGAATGCTGCTTTTCGGCGGGGTTTTGGCTGGTGCCGCCGGGCCGGCGGCCCTTAAACTCAGGCCCATGGCGCCCCCCTTCAATTCCCCACCCCCCGTGA
The DNA here is from genome assembly GCA_947470105.1 of Fidelibacterota bacterium. Classification (GTDB taxonomy): domain Bacteria; phylum Pseudomonadota; class Alphaproteobacteria; order Rhodospirillales; family Rhodospirillaceae; genus SHVO01. The sequence continues at coordinate 9,454 of CANISR010000062.1, forward strand.
CGCCGGTTGATGTGCGCGAGCCGCATGACCTGGCCTCGCCCCTGGTGTTCGCCTCGCCCCATTCGGGCTCCTACTACCCCCAGGATTTTGTCGCCGCCGCCGCCCTCGATCTCGCCACCTTGCGTAAGTCCGAGGATTGCTATGTCGACGAGCTGTTCGGCGATGCCCCGGCCCTCGGCGCGCCACTGGTGCGGGCGCTGTTTCCCCGCGCCTACCTCGACGTCAATCGCGAGCCCTATGAACTCGATCCGGACATGTTCGATTCGCCTTTGCCCGCCCATGTCAACGCCGGCTCGGCGCGGGTAGCTGCGGGCCTCGGCACCATCGCCCGCATCGTCGCCAGCCGCCGCGAGATCTACCGTGGCAAACTTGCCTTTGCCGAGGCCGAGCGCCGCATCAATGACGTCTATCGGCCCTATCACCAGGCCGTCCGCGCCCTGGTGCAGCGCGCGCGGGACCGGTTCGGGTTCTGCCTCCTGATCGATTGCCATTCCATGCCGTCGACGGGGCTGCCGTTGTCGATGGATTCCGACATGCGGACCCTGGACATCGTGCTGGGCGACCGGGCCGGCCTGTCGTGCCATTCAGCCATCACCGACACCGCCGACGAGACGCTCACCGCGCTCGGCTACCGGGTGGTGCGCAATAACCCCTACGCCGGCGGCTTTACCACCCAGCACTACGGGGACCCCGCAGGGGGAATTCATGTGCTGCAGATCGAGATCAATCGCGCGCTCTATATGGACGAGATCAGCTTCGCGCGCCGGCCGGCTTTCGCCACCCTGAAGTCCGACCTCGGACGCCTGATGCTCCGGCTGCAGGCGCTGGCGGCGGGCTTTGCGCCGGAATTGGCTTATCAGCGCCTAAGTGCGGAATAGGCGCAGGGAATAGCGGCCCTCGACCCGTCGTCATTGAACATCACGGCTTGGTGTTCGCACGCCCGCTACAGTTGAAACGGGTTGTCCTTTCGGCCTCATAAAATATACTCGTCTGCCCCATCATCTCCCGGCGCACTTTAGGAATTCACCAGCGAATGCTTGAGATCGGCAACCTCACCCTCTACCGCGAAAAAACCCTGGTCCACAGGCTTGAGAGCGGACTCGGCGACGGCGATGAGGCGCGCGAGGCGCCGGTGCTGGAACTGCGCTCCAACCGCATCACGATTCCTGTAAAGACCAAGATGGCCACCGTTCCGGTGGTCGTGCGCGGCCAGAACATCCCTGGCACCATGCGCATGGCCGGTGTGGTGGTGGATGAAATCCGCCGCGACCCCAATGCGCTGCAGGACCCCAAGGACGTTGATTGGGAAACCTTCTGGCGCCGAAAGATCTCGAAGTACGAGAACGACTACGTGCGCGAAGCCTGGGTCTCGGTACATGTGGGCGGAACGCTGGCCTTCGTGAGCGAAGAAGGCCACGAAGCCCTGGCCGAGATTGAATCCCTGGCGCTCGGCGCCGATGTCACCGACGCCCTGGTGCAGGAAGCCGCGAGCAATGTGCTCGGCGCGCTGGAGGACCTGGCGGTGGAACACGACAGCCAGACCGCCTTCGTATTTTCATCGCTGCCCACATATTTACGCGCCGCCATCCTGGAGCGCCGCGACCGCAAGACCGGGTCCTACGCCATCGCCGTTTACCACCCGGCGCCGCAACGCCCCGTGCGCCTCGCGGCCGTGATCGGCTTTGCCGCCGACATGGCCGAGGCCCTGACCCACAAATCCTTCATCGATCGCGTACAGGATATGATCTCCAGCAACCAGCTTGGCGAGACCAACATCACGCCGGCGCAGATCCAGGCCACGCGTAACCGGCGCAAGGAACTGGTCCAGCAGATCGAGGATTTCGAGCACGCGCATAAAGTGGTCTATCGCCCGGAAAAACCGAACCTGATGTAAGCCCTTTTGCCGGGTTTACGGGACCGCGAAACCGCGCAGCAGCAGAAGCGCCAGCAGCACCAGCAGCGCGAAGGCTTGTGCCGCGATTCTGAAACGCATCAGTTTATTACCGTACTTGCGATTGAATTCGCCGCCCGCTGCGAATCCGGCCAGACCGGTGGCGAGCACGCCCACCACACCCACCAGGGCTAGACCCAAAAGAATGTTCAGCACGATCTGCATACGATTGCCCTGCACTTGTTCTGTAACAGCATAGCCCTACCTTCCTGCGTGCGAAATATTTTTGCGCGCAAGCTTTCGGCGCGCGCCCTCCAGCACGTAAAGCGAGAGAAAGCCTGCTTTCGACCGCCCAGGGACATTGCGGCGTTTGGGGGTGCAGCCTATCCTGTTGCCGGGGACTACGTGGACAGCTTTAGGGGGACGCTCGTGCTGGGGTGCATTCTCGTTGTGGATGACAATGTCATGGTGCGGGAGTCGTATACCGAACTCCTGCGCCATCGCGGTTATGATGTGCTGCAGGCCGGCGACGGCGAACAGGCGCTGGACGCGGTGCGCGCCAATTCCATCGATCTCGCGATCATCGACGTAATGATGCCGACCATGGGCGGGCTTGAGTTCCGCCAGCGGCTGCAGGACGAAGCGCCGCAAGTGAAAACCATTTTCGTCACCGGCCAGCCGGACCGCGTCGAGAGCCTGGTGGAGGATGATCCCGACTTCCAGAGCGGGCGCGTCAGCATTCTCTATAAACCGGTGCATCCGGTGATGCTGCTGGCCGAGATCGATAAGCGTCTCGCCGCTCGGGCAGCCGCCAGCTGCGGACTAAACTGACCGCTTAAACAGAGAAACTTTCGCCGCAGCCGCAGCGGCCCTTTTCGTTCGGGTTGTTGAATACAAACCCGCTCTCCATTTTGCTTTCGGTGTAGTCCAGCTCAGACCCCAGCAGGTACATCACCGCCTTAGGGTCGATAAACACGACCGCGCCATCACGTTCGACCATATCCTCGAACTTGCCGCGGCTTTCGGCGTATTCCACCACATAGGAGAAACCCGAGCAGCCCTTGGCGGCGACGCTGATGCGTACGCCGAGAACAGGCTTTGTGGCCCGGCCCATGATGTCCTTGATACGCTTCACGGCGCCGTCCGAAATACGGATCACCGACGGCGGCGGCATGCGCGCAGGCTTGGTGGCAGGGGTCTGAGTGGTATCCATGGTCATGGTCCTGATATAGGCCGCAATTCTTAAAAATCATCGGCTTTCAAAACATATGTCTTTCAAAACATATGGCTCTCAAAACATATCCAAGGCGACTTTAGCCACTTCGGACATATTCGCCTGGGTCCAGGGCGGGTCCCAGGTGATGGTCACGGCGACCTCACCCACGCCGTCCACGCGCGCCACCGCATCGGCGACTTCCTTGGGTAGCGAGCCAGCCACCGGGCAGGCCGGCGCGGTCAGGGTCATCGTGATGGCAACGTCGCCGTTGGTCTGGGTGGACATGTCGTAGATCAGCCCCAGATCGTAGATGTTGACCGGGATTTCCGGGTCGTAGACCGAACGCATGGCTTCGATCACCGCGTCTTCGGTGGCGCTGGGGACCTTGGGGTCCTTCGGCGCGCCCGAGCGCACAGTGGCGCCTTCCTTGGGCGGCTCGCCGTCATCGGCGGGCATTTCATAAGGCGGCATCATGGAACCGGTCTCCTGTTTATCGTCGTGCATCTTATTTCTCTGTCGTCGCTTGGGCTTTATCTTCGAGGCAGGACACCAACGCATGCCACGGCAGCGTCGCGCATTTCACCCGCACCGGAAATTGCCGCACGCCCGAGAGGGCTGCCAATTTTTCCATGTGGAGCGCCAACGCCGGATCGGCCAGCTGAACGTCCTTGCCGGTGCAGATATCACGCACCGCATGCGCCAGCATGCGGGCGGCGTCCGGGGTCTGGTCTTTCAACGCATCCGTCATCATCGAGGCCGAGGCGATAGAAATCGCGCAGCCTTTGCCTTCGAACGCCACGTCCGCGATCTTGCCGTCGGCGAGCCGCGCCGTGACATTCACGCGGTCACCGCACATGGGGTTATTGCCCTGGGCCTTACACGTGTGATGCTCGACCACCCGGAAATTGCGCGGATGCTTGCCATGATCGAGGATGATGTCCTGATATAGCGTCCGCAGGTCGTCGTTGAGAGGATCGGCGTTCACAGCAGGACCTCCTGCGCCTTGCGCAGAGCCGCAATCAGCGCGTCCACTTCGGCGCGGGTGTTGTAGAAAGCGAAGGACGCGCGCGTGGTGGCGCTGACTCCGAGCAGCTCCATCAGCGGCTGGGCGCAGTGGTGGCCGGCACGCACGCAGACGCCCGAACGATCGAGGACCGTGGCGAGATCGTGAGGGTGGGCGCCTTCCATCACGAAGGACTGCACGGCGGCTTTGCGGCGCGCTGTGCCGATCAGGCGCACGCCGGGAACCTGGGCCAGAGAACTCATGGCATGGCGCAGCAGGTCTTCTTCATGGGCGGTGGCCGCCACGCGGTCGATGCTGTTGAGATAGTCGATGGCCGCACCCAGGCCGATGGCGCCGACGATGGGCGGCGTCCCGGCTTCGAACTTGGCCGGCGCCGGCGCCCAGGTGGTCTTGGCGAAGGACACGCTCTCGATCATGTCGCCGCCGCCCTGGTAGGGCGGCATGGCGTTGAGCAGTTCGGCACGGGCCCACAGAATGCCGATGCCGGTGGGGCCGTAGAGTTTATGGCCCGAGAACACATAGAAGTCGCAGCCCAGATCCTGCACGTCCACGATCTGGTGGACAATGCCCTGGCAGCCGTCGAGCAATACTTTGGCGCCGACGGCTTGGGCGAGGCGCGCGATCTCGCGCACCGGCAGAATGGTGCCGAGCACATTCGAGACGTGGGCCACGGCGACCAGCTTGGTCTTCGGGCCGATGATGGCGGCGAAGGACTCGAGATTGAAGCTGCCGTCGGCTTCCATGGGCGCGATCTTGAGGACGCAGCCGGTGGCCTCGCGCAGCAATTGCCAGGGCACGATGTTCGAGTGGTGCTCTACGGCGCTGAGCACAATCTCATCGCCGGCCTTGATGAACGCGCGGCCGAAACTGTGCGCCACCAGGTTGATAGCCTCGGTTGCGCCCTTAGTGAACACCACCTCGGACGGACTGGCGGCATTGATGAACAGGCGAACCTTCTCGCGGGCGTCCTCATAGGCGCGAGTCGCCATTTCGGACAGGTAATAGGCGCCGCGGTGGACGTTGGCGTACTCATGCCCATAGGTGCGGCTGATGGCGTCGATAACGCTCTGGGGCTTTTGCGCCGAGGCGGCGCTATCCAGATAGACCAGCGGCTTGCCGTGAACCTGGCGCGCGAGGATCGGAAAATCCGCGCGGATCTTATCGACGTCGAAGACTTTGGCTTTCCCGAGGGCGTTCATGCGGCCGCCTTCAGGTTCCGGCGCGAGAGCCAGCCCTGGATGTCGCGGCCGAAGGCGGCGCGGACTGTTTCATCGGAGATGCGCTCGACAGCGTCGGCCAGGAAGGCCTCTACCAGCAACATACGCGCCGTGGCCGGGTCGATGCCCCGGGCCGCCAGGAAAAACATATGATCGGCATCGATCTCGCCGGTGGCAGCGCCGTGGGCGCACTGCACATCGTCGGCATAAATCTCCAACTCGGGCTTGCAGTCGATCTGCGGACCGCGGCCAAGGAACAAGGCTTTGTGCTGCTGGCGCGCGTCAGTTTTCTGAGCGTCCCGGGCCACATGGATGCGGCCCTGGTAGACGCCGTGGGATTCACCATCGACCACGCCCTTGAACACCTGGGACGAGGTGCAGCCGGGCACGTGGTGATTAACACTGGTGGTGAAATCATGATGGTCGTGACCACCCAGGGCATAAGCGCCGTGGAGTTCAAGCGCGGCGGCGGTACCGCGCATAACCACATTTACTTCCTGGCGCACCAGTGCCCCGCCGAGGCCAAGGTGGAAGCCCTCCATGCGGCTGTTTGCGGCGAGAGCAACGGCGGTGGTGGCGAGGTGGAAACTGTCGTCCTGTTCGGCCACCTGCACATAGCGCCGCAGATGCGCATCCTCACCTAGGGTGATCTCGGTGACCGGGTTGGCGAACGTGGCCTGGCCCGGGAGGCCGCAGTGGGTTTCCACCAGTGTCAGGGATGCACCCGGGGCCAAGCTGATCAGCAGGCGGGGATGGAAAGCGACGGGTTGGTTGCCGGCGGCGGCGATGGAGATGAGATGAAGGGTCGCAGGTACGGCGCCGTTCACGCGCAGCGCCAAAGCGCCGGTCATGAAAGAGGCATTGAGGGCAGCCAGCGGTGCGGATGCCGCCGTCGCCAGATGGCCAAGTAGGTTACGGTCCGCGCCCTGCAGACCGAAGATCTCAACCCCCTCAATGGCGTCGGACAGATCCCGGCGGTAAACGCCGTTGACCAGAACGATACGCGCGCTGCCCGGCAGCGACACCACGCCCGGCGGCACTGCGGATACATCGACATCATCGGCGGCGTCGGCCGGAATGAAGGGCACTTTGGCGAGCGAGCGTAGCGGCGTGAAGCGCCACGATTCATTCTTGGGGCCAGGCAGGCCATGCGGTTCAAACACGGCGCGCGCCTGTTCGCGGAAGCCGGCAAGGTGCTTGTCCGCAGGCGCAAGGGTACGCTGCGCATAGTCCGCGCCGAACGGATGGTCCATAAGTCCCGGCGCGCGCTTCATCAGGCGGCGGCCCCCTGATACTTGGCGTAGCCTTCGGCTTCCAGTTCCAGCGCCAGTTCCTTGCCCCCGCTGGCGGCGATGCGCCCATTCACCAGCACATGGACATGGTCGGGCACGATGTAATCGAGCAGGCGCTGATAGTGCGTGATCACCAGGAAGGCGCGGTCTTCACGGCGGAGCGCATTGACGCCGTCGGACACCACCTTGAGCGCGTCGATGTCGAGGCCGGAATCGGTTTCGTCCAGGATCGCCACCCGCGGCTCCAGCAGGGTCATCTGCAGGACCTCGGCGCGCTTCTTCTCGCCGCCCGAGAACCCGACATTAAGCGGACGCTTGATCATGTCATCGGCCATGCCCAAGGCCTTGGTCTTGGCTTTGACCAATTTGAGGAATTCCATGGCGTCGATTTCTTTTTGGCCGGCGGCACGGCGCTTGGCGTTGATGGCGGTCTTGAGGAAAGATGAAGTGCTGACGCCGGGGATTTCCACCGGATACTGGAACGCGAGGAAAATACCTGCTCGCGCCCGCTCATCGGCGGCCATGGCGAACACGTCCTTGCCGTCCAGCAGCACTTCGCCCTGGGTGACGTCGTAGCCGGCCCGGCCCGCGATCACATTGGACAGCGTGCTCTTGCCGGTGCCGTTGGGGCCCATGACCGCATGCACTTCGCCGCCATTGAGGCTGAGGTTGATCCCTTTCAGGATTTCCCGGTCGCCGACGGAGACGTGCAGATTCTTGATTTCCAGCAAAGCCATTTTCTGAACCTTATTAACCGACGCTGCCTTCGAGGCTGATACCCACCAGCTTCTGGGCTTCGACGGCGAATTCCATGGGCAGCGTCTGCAGCACTTCCTTGCAGAAGCCGTTGACGATCAGGGACACCGCCTCCTCTTGCGTCATGCCGCGCTGCATACAGTAGAACAGCTGGTCTTCGCTGATCTTCGAGGTGGTGGCCTCGTGCTCCGTGCGGGCGGTCGGATTGCGGGTTTCGATATAGGGCACCGTATGGGCGCCGCAGGTGGAGCCGATCAGCAGGCTGTCGCACTGGGTGTAGTTGCGCGCGCCGTCGGCTTTCGCGCCGATGCGCACCAAGCCGCGATAGGTATTGTCGGCGTGCCCCGCCGAGATGCCTTTGGAGATGATCTTGGAGCGGGTATTCTTACCCAGGTGGATCATCTTGGTGCCGGTGTCGGCCTGCTGGTGATTATTAGTGATGGCGACCGAGTAGAACTCTCCGCTCGAATTGTCGCCCTGCAGGATACAGCTCGGATACTTCCAGGTGATGGCCGAGCCGGTCTCAACCTGGGTCCACATGACTTTCGAATTGCGCCCGCGGCAGGCGGCGCGCTTGGTGACGAAGTTGTAGATTCCGCCCTTGCCGTCCGCGTCACCGGGGAACCAGTTCTGGACCGTCGAGTATTTGATCTCGGCGTCATCAAGGGCGATGAGTTCCACCACGGCGGCGTGCAACTGGTTTTCGTCGCGTTGCGGCGCGGTGCAGCCTTCCAGATAGCTCACATAAGAGCCTTCGTCGGCGATGATCAGCGTACGCTCGAACTGGCCGGTGTTCTTCTCGTTGATGCGGAAATAGGTCGACAGTTCCATGGGGCAGCGCAGGCCCTTGGGGATGTAGACGAAGGAGCCGTCGGTAAAGACCGCGGCGTTGAGGGTGGCGAAAAAGTTGTCGGTATAAGGCACGACCGAGCCGAGGTATTTCTTCACCAGGTCCGGATGTTTGTGCACGGCCTCGGAAATCGGCGAGAAGATCACGCCCATCTCTTGGAGTTTTTTCTTGTAGGTGGTCGCCACCGAGACGCTGTCGAACACCGCGTCCACCGCGACGCCGGCCAGCATCTGCTGTTCGAGCAGGGGAATGCCCAGTTTCTTGTAGGTTTCCAGCAGCTTCGGGTCCACCTCGTCGAGGCTCGCGAGCTTCGCCTGCTTGGGCGCCGCGTAGTAGTAGCTGTCCTGATAGTTGATCTTGGGGTAATGCAGCTTTGCCCAGGTGGGCTCTTCGTCGGCGAGAGTCAGCCAGTGACGGTAGGCCTTGAGCCGGCTTTCCAGCATCCAGTCCGGCTCATTCTTCTTGGCCGAGATGAAGCGGATGGTGTCTTCGTTGAGGCCCTTGGGGGCCATGTCGCTCTCGATATCGGTGACGAAGCCGTACTTGTACTGCTCGATGTCGCGGACGGTGGCTGCGGTTTCGCGAGTGACGGCCATGGTGCCTACTCCGCCAGCGCAACGACGGGGGCGGCCTGCAGGCCACCCGGCATGCGGCCGAAGTCGCCCATATCGGCGGCCATCTCGGCTAGGCTCACTTCCGCCAGTGCCGCGCGCACGGCGGCGTTGACCCGGTTCCACTTGCCCTGCACCGGGCAGAGCTTCTCGATGGAGCAATGTTCGTCGGATGTATCGGCGCAGGCCGTCAGCGCAATGGGTCCTTCGACCGCCTGGATCACGTCGGCGATGGTGATGTCGATGGCAGCCCGGCCCAGGGTGTAGCCGCCGCCGGCGCCGCGATGGGACGCCACCAGGCCGGCGCGGTTGAGGCTTTTCATGAGCTTCGCCACCGTCGGGGCGGGAATCCCGGTCTTGTCGGCCAGATGCTGGCTCGACCGGACCTGAGTCTGCCGCGCGATCTCGATCAAAACGACCGTGGCGTAGTCAGTTAACTTATTGACTTTAAACATATTTCACACTTCTGGTGCGAACTAGGACTAAAACAGTCCTGTTTACCGGGCTGTAATAGGCTCTGGGGCAAAGTGCTTCAAGTGAAAAAACCGACCCAAAACCGCAAGCGTGTCATGCCGTTATGCCCCGTCTGATCCTCCTTACCGA
>CANISR010000063.1 GCA_947470105.1 Fidelibacterota bacterium
GTAAGCTGAACCGCAGCTCTCCCCGAGGTGGCTGGAAACGCCGCGTAAGCAGTCATGCGCATATCAATTTATTTTGCGCAGGGAACAATCCGCGCATATCATTCATCGGTCCTCTGGTGGGAGAAGGCATTTCATGAATTTTACTTTGGCGCGCGCCGCAGCAAGCCTAGCACTGGCTGCAATTGTAGCTGCTGCTGTTCCGGCAACGGCTTTTGCTAAAGACGGCGCTTCGTGCGTCTCCTCGGACGAGGCTGAAGCGTTCCGCATGCGCGACTTGCAGAGCCGCATGATGGTCGCGGCGCTGTCGTGCAATCAACTCACCGCCTACAACACGTTTGTCGAGCGTTTCCGCCCGACACTCGCCTCGGCCGGCAAGCAGATCGCGGCCTATTATCAGCGTACCGGCGGTGGTGAGCCGGCCCTGAACCGCCATATGACCGAACTCGCCAATGCCGCCGGCCTGGCCCGCGCCGAAGAGCCCGAGCAATACTGCGGCGATACCTGGGCCATGTTCCTGCTGCTGGAGGATGAACCCTCGGGCCTGCCGACCATAGCCGCCAAATACCGGCCGGGTGTCGTAACCCCGGCCCAGTGCAACATGCAGGAGGCGCCGAGCAATGCGCCCGTGACCGTCATGGCGCCGGTGGCGCCCACGGCTCCGTCGCTGCCGACCGCGCCGGTGGTCAAGGCCTCCACGGCCAACTAATCGGGCTGCCAAGCCAGACGATAAAAAAACGCCGGCGGGTCATACCGCCGGCGTTTTGCTTTTGGCCCCGAGCAGCAGCTATGTCAGGGCAATGCGCCGAAAGGAAAACGGATGCCTACGATAATGTTGTGGCTACCGTCCTTGTGTTCGGAAAAATGAGAGCCGGTCGGAGTCGTGCTGTCGAAGCTGGCGGCGGTGGTGCCGACATACCGGTAATCGAAAAACAGGTCGGTGCCCGGCCTGAGGGAGAAGGATGCGCCGACAATGCCTTGGTACTGGAAAACCGTCGGACTGCCGTCGTCGAATACCGCCGTGCCTGCTGGCAAACCCGCGGAGGCAGCTGCCTGAACCTGATGCCATTTCATCCAGCCGGCGCCGACACCGCCGCCGATATAGGGCTGGAAGCCATCCCCCTTGCCGATGTCGACAACGATGTTGCCCATGACGCTGAGCGTGCCCTGATGGCCGGTGGCGGCACCCTGATCCATTTTGCTGAGGGAGGCCTGACGGTACCCGACTTCCAACTCGGTGCGATAGCCGGCGGTGTATTTGTAGCCGACGGCGCCGTTCACGTTCCATCCGGGGCTGAAACTGGTGTTCACCTCGTGCAGCGCACGGGCCGGCTCTAGAATATTGGGCGTCGAATTGGCGGGTATTGTGATACCGGCGTTGAGGCCGAAATAGGGGCCGGGCTCGGCTGCAATCGCTGGAGCGGTATTGAGGGCCGTTATGGCGGCCAATGCAAATCTGATCTTCATATCTCCTTATCCCCCGGCCAAAAACCTTGTCGAACTATGGTCCACCGCTAGGCGTAGTGCAACCATTGCGGTCAAGGCGCCACGCGCACCTCAATGAAAAACGCCGGCGGGTGATGCCCGCCGGCGTTGGTCTTGAAGCGTCAACGAAGCTTAGTTCATCACGATTTCGACGCGGCGGTTCTGCGGTTCGCGTACACCGTCGCCCGTCGACACCAGGGGCGCGCTCTCGCCCTTGAAGCTGACGTTGATCTGACCGGCGGTGAAGCCGAGCTTGACCAGTTCGGCCTGCACGGCCTTGGCGCGACGTTCCGAGAGCGCAAGGTTGTAGGCATCCGAGCCCGACGTATCGGTGTGACCGGTGGCGTAGATCACAGCCTTGCCGTTCTTCTTGGCGTATTCGGCGGCCTCAGCGACGATCCGGACCGCATCGGCGCGGACATTGGCGCGGTCGAAGTCAAAGAATACCAGGAACTTCTGCGGCACCGGCGGCGGCGGAGGCGGCGGCGGCGGGGGCGGCGGCGGCGGAGGAGGAGGAGGAGGAGGGGGCGGCGGAGCGGCCGCGGCCGCCTGCTGCATCGGACGCGGGCCAAAGGAGAAGCGCACGCCGACCATTACGTTGTGGCTGTGGTCATCGACGCGACTGAAGGCCGAGCCGGTCGGCGAGGTGCTGACGAACTTGGCGTTCTGGGCGCCGATATAGCGGTACTCGAGATAGAAGTCGGTGTTCGGGCTCATCGGCATGTTGACGCCGGCGATGCCCTGGTACTGGAACACCGCGGGGCTGCCGTTATTCACCAGCGGGGTGCCGGTGGGGTAGCCGGTAGAGGCGCTGCCCTGGAAGTTATTCCACTTCACCCATGCAACACCGGCGCCGCCGCCGACGTAGGGCTGAAATTTCTCGCTGCCGCCGATGTCGAACAGCAGGTTGCCCATGAGGCCGAAGGTGCTCTGGCGACCGGAGGTGCTGGCGCCGTTGAAGTCGTTGAAGGCCGCCTTGCGGTAGCCGACTTCGAATTCGGTGCGGTAGCCCTGGTCCCACTTGTAGCCGATGGCGCCGAGGGCGTTCCAGCCGAGGTTGTAGGTCAGGGGGCGCGTGGCAAAGGGACGGGTCGGGATGCGCGTGTCGACATCCGTGCTCTGCGGCGCATACATACCGAAGCCTAGGCCGATATACGGCCCCGGCTCGGCGGCCTGGGCCGCGGCGGTGAGTGCGAAGCCGGCCACCGTGGCGGCTAGTGCAAATCTGATTTTCATTTTGAATAGCTCCGAGGAAATTTCGCGGATGTGGGGGACGTCCGCATTCGATCGGCGCCAACATGGACACGCACAGGTGCGCTCGCAAGCGCGCTGCAGTGACAAATAATCGAATGAAGTCAGGGTGTTGCCCGCATGCATCGCATCCGCGCTTGGGCATATGGCAGGCAGGCGAAGCAACGCAGCAGCTACAAAAAAGGTTTCATCTTCCGCGCAATATTCCGCAGCGCGCGACTTAGGTGACGATTTTTCCCGGATTCATCAGGTTGGCCGGATCGAAGGCGTGCTTGAGTCGGCGCATCAATTCCAGCTCCACCGGGTCCTTGTAATGGACCATGTCATCGACCTTGAGCAGGCCGATTCCGTGCTCGGCCGAGATCGACCCGCCCATGCGCACGACGATGTCGTGGATGATGCGGTTCACCTCGGCGCGCTGCGCCATATATCCGGCAGTGTCCGCTCCCTTAGGCTGGGTGATGTTGAAGTGGATGTTGCCGTCGCCGAGATGACCGAATGGCACCGGCCGTGTGCCCGGGAAACGCTGCGTCACCGCGGCCATGCCTTCGGTCAGGAGGGCCGGCACACAGGACACGGGCACCGAAACATCGTGCTTGATGCTGCCGCCCTCGGGTTTCTGGGCCTCGGGCAGAGTTTCACGCAACCGCCACAGGGCGTTCGCTTGCGATTGGCTCTCTGCGACCACGGCGTCGGTGATGATGCCGTCCTCAAAGGCGCTTTCGAGAATGGCGTCGAAGGCGCCCCGCACACCGGAGTTAGTCCGCGACGATGACAGCTCCATCAGCACATACCAGGGGTGGGGCGCCGATAGCGGGTCAACATTGCCCGGCACATGGGCGAGGCACATCTCGATGCCGATGCGCGGCATCAGTTCGAACGCTGTGACCGCGTCGCCCGACAGGGCGCGGGCGCGATTGAGCAGCGTAGTGGCGTTCTCGATCTTGTCGAAGCCGCAGAACGCCGTGGCCTTCTCCAGCGGCTTGGGAAACAGCTTGAGCACGGCGGCGGTGATAATGCCGAGCGTGCCTTCGGCGCCGACGAAGAGGTGTCGCAGGGCGTAACCGGTGTTGTCTTTGCCCAGGGCGCGCATGCCGTTCCAGATGCGGCCGTCGGGCAGGACAACTTCGAGGCCCAGCACCAGGTCGCGGGCATTGCCGTAGCGCAGCACATTGATGCCGCCGGCATTGGTCGAGAGGTTGCCGCCGATCTGGCAACTGCCTTCGGCGGCGAGGCTCAACGGAAACAGGCAACCTTTGTCGTCGGCGGTGCGCTGGACGTCCGCCAGAATGCAGCCGGCTTCGACGGCGATGGTGAAGTTGACCGGGTCGATAGCGCGCACCGCGTTCATGCGGCCGAGGCTGATGATGACTTCGTTGACGCCGTCGGTGGCGACGGCGCCGCCGCATAGGCCGGTGTTGCCGCCTTGCGGCACGATGGGTACGCCGGCAGCGGCGCAGGCAGTGACGATGGCCGCGACTTCCGCAGTTGATCCAGGCCGCAGAACCAGCGCCGCCTTGCCGCGATAGAGGCCGCGCTCTTCGCGCAGGTACGGTTCCATGGCGGCCACATCGGCGATGAGCGCCTTGGGGCCGACAATTTCGGCAAGCTGATCACGCAACGTCTGGTCGAGCGGCATCGGGGAATCCTGAAACTTATGTGGCGCCAAGATGGGGCAGGAAGTCGGGAAGTGCAATCGCCGGAATCGCTAATTCCTTCAAGGATTAGTGATGCGCCGCTCGCCGCAGCCTGTCGTTGATGGCGGCGCCAACGCCATCTTCGGGAACGGGCATTACAGCGATGCCCGTGAACCGTGCCGGATCATCCAACTGCCGCAGCATGGCGAATAGATTGGCGGCGGCCTCGCGCAAATCGCCGCGCGTGCTCAGATTCAAGGTTGCTTCTCCCGGACCGAACCCGAGCAGGGCTTCACCGGCACGCACGTCGCGCGTGTTGATTCGCACCGGCAGGGACGGCGCGTAGTGACTGAGTTGCTGGCCGGGAGATTTCGGCGCGGCGGGATCGTCGCTCCCTGATGTAACGGCGCCGACGATGGCCGCGATCTGTTCGCGCGTGACGCCCCCCGGTCGCAGGATCACCGGCACTGTCTGGGTGAGATCCAGCACCGTCGATTCCAATCCCACCCGGCAGGGGCCGGCGTCGAGGATGAGGTCGACCCGTTCGCCGAGGGACGCGGCCACATGGGCGGCCGATGTGGGGCTGACGCTGCCCGAGCGGTTGGCGCTGGGCGCCGCCACCGGCCGGCCGACCGCGCGCAGCAGATCCAGAGCCGCCGGACTGTCGGGGCATCGCAGCGCAATGGTGGCGCCTCCCGCCGACACCAGGTCGGAGATGTTTGATCCCGGCTTGCGCCGCATCACCAGCGTCAGGGGCCCGGGCCAGAACGCACGGGCCAGCGCTTCGAAGTGATCGGCGGGAAGCGCGAAGTCGGCGACCGCCGTCGCATCGGCAATGTGCGCGATCAGCGGATTGAACGACGGGCGCCCCTTGGCCTCGAAGATGCGCGCCACGGCCGCGCCTTGGGTCGCGTCCGCGCCCAGCCCGTAAACCGTTTCCGTCGGAAAGGCCACCAGACCGCCATTGCGCAGGATCACCGCGGCCCGCGCGATGCCGGCTGCATCGGCCGGCGGAATAGTCATGGACCACCGTCGGCAAGAAAGGCGCCGTTCTTGAAGTTGGCTTTGCGGTAGCGCATTTCGTGCCCGTCGAAATCATGCACCTGTCCGCCGGCGGCGCGCAGTACGGCATGACCGGCGGCGGTGTCCCACTCATTGGTGGGTCCAAACCGCGGGTAGAGGTCGGCGAGGCCCTCGGCCACCAGGCAGAATTTCAGCGACGAGCCGATGACCATCTTCTCCGCCACGTCGTATTTGGCAAGGAAGGGGTCCATCAGCGCCGGCACTTCGTGAGATTTACTGCCGGTGATGACCACCTTCGCCGGTCGCGGCCGCACCCTCAGCGCTGTGCGCTTGCCGTTGCGAATAACGAACGCTGCGCGCGTAGCCCCATGAGGATCCATCGCGCCCATGAAGGTTTCTTTGCGCGCGGGCGCGTGCACCAGCCCCAGTACCGGCAGGTGGTCCCAGATAAACCCGATATTGACGGTGAAATCGTCACCACCCTTGATGAACTCCTTGGTGCCGTCGAGGGCATCCACCAGCCAGAAGGCGCCCTGGCATTGCGGCAGATTGCCGGCGGCCGCGCGCTCTTCCGCGACGATGGGAAAAGCCGGCGCGAGTCTTTCAAGAACATCGAGCACGATGGCCTCTGCCGCCTGGTCGGCGACGGTCACCGGCGAGGCGTCGGCCTTGGTGATGACGTCGAAGCCTTGCGCGCGCACGTCGAGAATGGCGCGGCCGGCGGCCTCTGTGACCGGCAGCAGCTTCTTCATCCAGCCGGTCAGGGTGGCGTAGTCGATCATGCTGCCGCTTTGGCGGACTGAATCGCCTGCCACAACTTGAGCGGCGTCAGCGGCATGTCGAGATGGGTGACGCCCAGAGGGGACAGCGCATCCAGCACAGCGTTGACCACGGCCGGCGTCGCGCCGATGGTGCCGGCCTCACCCGCGCCCTTGATGCCCAGTGCGTTGCGCGGTGTGGGTACTTCCGTATAGGCAAAATCAAACGCCGGTGTGCTGTCGGCGCGGGGCATGCAGTAATCCATGAACGAACCGGTGACGAGTTGGCCGGTTTCGTCATAGACCGCATGTTCGAACAGGGCCTGGCCCAGGCCCTGCACCGCGCCGCCGACGATCTGGCCTTCCATCAGCAGTGGGTTGAGCGCGGACCCCAAATCGTCCTGGATGGTGTACTTCACCCATTCGACCACGCCGGTGGCTTCATCAATGTCGATCTCGCAGACATGGCAGCCGTTGGGGAAGGTGGCGCCTCCGGGCGCATAATTCTCGGTGACGAACAGGCCGGGCTGCACGCCTTCGGGGCGTTTGTCGCCATAGGATGCAGCGACCACATCGGGCCACGTTACGGCGCGATCGGTGCCGGCGATGCGGAACGCGCCCTCGTTGAATTCAATGTCCACAGCCGCCGCTTCCAGCAGATCGGCGGCCAGGGCCTTGCCCTGGTCGATCATCTTCAAGGTGTTGTTCATGACCGCGCTACCGCCGATAGGGACTGAGCGCGAGCCGCCGGTTCCGCCGCCGGTGGGAATGGCGTCACTGTCGCCCTGCTTGACCGTGATGCGCTCCAGCGGAATGCCCAAGGTCGCAGCCGCGATCTGGCCGTAGGCTGTTTCATGGCCCTGGCCGTTGGACTGCGTGCCGATGAGAATGGTGAGGCGGCCGTCCTTCTCGAACCGCAGTTGCGGCTGCTCGGGGCTGCCACCGGCGCAGGCTTCGACGTAATAGCTGAGGCCGAGGCCCCGCAGTTTACCCTGCTGCTTCGCCTTGGCGCGGCGCGCCGGCAGGCCGGCCGCATCGGCGCGCCGCAAAGCATCGTCCATCAGTTCGGCGTAACGGCCGGTGTCGTATTTGGGTCCCAGCGGCGTCTTATACGGGAACTCATCGGCGCGGATGAAATTGCGCCGGCGCAGCTCGACCGCGGACATGCCGATCTCCCGCGCGACCTTTTCCACCAGGCGCTCGATGGTGTAGGCGGACTCAGGGCGCCCGGCGCCGCGATAAGCGTCCACCGGCGCGGTATTGGTGACGACCACCTTCACATCGACGCAGGCGGCCGGGATGCGGTAGGCGCCGCAGGCCATGCCGCAGCCCGCCATGGTCTGCACGAAAGCGCTGTACTGCGAGAGATAGGCGCCGACATTGCCGAGATTGGAAACCTTGAGGGCGAGGAACGTGCCGTCCTTGTCGAGCGCCAGTTCGGCGTGATTGACCTGATCGCGGCCGTGTCCGTCCGAGAGAAAACTCTCCGAGCGGTCTGCGGTCCATTTGACCGGCATTCCAAAAGCCCGCGCGGCCTGCATGCACAGCAAGTATTCGTTGTAGACGAAAAAGCGCATGCCGAAGCCACCGCCCACATCGGGCGACAGCACGCGGATGCTCTCTTGCGGCATATGCATGGCTTTTGCGACCCACTCGCGCATCTTGTGGGCGCCCTGGCAGCCGACGGTGAGGGTGAAGCGGCCTGTTCCAGCATCGAACTCGCCGATGGCGGCGCGCGGCTCCATGGCCGTGGGCACGAGACGGTTGTTGATGAGATCGATGGCGACAATCTTGTGGGCGATGGCGAAGGCCGCATCCACTTTGGCGCGGTCGCCCAGGAACCAATGCACCAGCACGTTGCCGGGCGCTTCCTTGGGATGCAGCGCGAGCGCGCCCGGCTTCACTGCGTCGGTGGGCAGGGACGCTGCGGGCAGGTCTCTGTAATCCACCGCGATCAGTTCAGCGGCGTCCTTGGCATGGGCGAGGGTGTCGGCGATCACCGCAGCGACCGGCTCGCCCACATAGCGCACGCGGTCCTTGGCCAGCACCGGACGATAGGGCGGCGGCGGTGATTTGCCGTCGGCGCCGGGCGGAATGCCTTCCACCGGCAACGGACCCACATTGGCCGCTTCGAGGTCGGCGTTGGTGAGAATGCCAATGACCCCCGGCGCGCTGCGGGCGGCTTCCACATCCAACGACAGAATGTCCGCGTGGCCGTGCGGCGAGCGCAGCACATAGAGGCAGGCCTGGCCGGCAACGACGATGTCGTCGGTATAACGCCCCTGGCCGGTGAGGAAACGCTGATCCTCGACGCGGCGGACCGGTTGCCCGATGCCGAACTTGCCCATGCTCATGGCCTTTCATTGGTGACAGGGATCAACATAACCAGCCCGCGACGAGAGGCAAGGGCGAGGCCATTCTCAATTACTTCGCTGTACCAAAGCGCCTGAAACCCCACTAGGTTTAGGCCACACGTTGTTTAAGCCGGGCATCGCCCTTGGGAGTAGCGCCAGATGAATATCACCTTCGCGAAAATAGCGGTTCCTGCGCAGGGAGCGGTGGTATTTGGCGTTGCCGAAGGCTCCAAGAGCGGCATCAAGCTTTCAGGGGCGGCGGCAAAATTCGACAAACAGGCCGGCGGCGCGTTGACCCGCGCTATCAAGGCCGCCGAATTCACCGGCAAGCGCGAGAAGACGCTGACCATCGTCGCACCCGCCGGCACGCGCGTGACCCGCGTGATCCTTGTGGGCCTTGGCAACACCTCAACCCTCGACGAAACCGCCGCCGAGCGTATCGGCGCGGTGATCTACGACGCCGTCTCCCGCGACACGGCGGCGGCGGTGGTGCTGGAAGGTCTCGGCGGCGCCAAAGCCAAGGCTGGCGATCTCGTCGCCCATGTGGCCGGCGGCGTGGAGCTGAAGTCTTACCGCTTTGCCAAATACCGGACCAAAGAGGAAAGCGACGCCAAGCCGCGCATCAAGACGCTGGTCTTCCAATCCGACGATGCGGCAGCGGCGAAGAAGTCCCACGTGGCCGTTGCCGCCGTGGCCGCCGGCGTGTTCTTCACCCGCGATCTGGTGACCGAGCCCGCCAATATCATCTACCCGCAGTCCTTCGTGGCGCGGGCCAAGGAACTGACCGCCGACGGCATCAAGGTGGAGGCGCTGGGCGTCGCCGCCATGCAGAAGCTCGGCATGGGCGCCTTGCTCGGCGTCGGCCAGGGCTCGCGGCGGGAGTCGCAATTGCTGGTGCTGCGCTGGGACGGCGCCAAGGACAAGAAGGCCCCGCCCGTCGCCATCGTCGGCAAGGGTGTGACCTTCGACACCGGCGGCATCAGCCTGAAGCCGCCCGGCGGCATGTGGGACATGAAGTGGGACATGGGGGGCGCCGGTATCGTCGTCGGCCTCATGCGGGCACTTGCGCGGCGTAAAGCGCCGGTGAATGTGATCGGCCTCTGCGGCCTCGTGGAAAACATGCCCGACGGCAATGCCCAGCGCCCGGGCGACGTGGTGACGTCCATGTCGGGCCAGACCATCGAAGTACTCAACACCGACGCCGAAGGCCGTCTCGTGCTGGCGGACGTGCTGTGGTACGCGCAGGAACGCTTCAAGCCGCGCGCCATCGTCGATCTCGCCACGCTGACCGGCGCCATCATCCAGGCGCTGGCGGAACACTATGCCGGATTGTTCGCCAACAACGACGAACTCGCCGACCAGCTCGCCGCCGCCGGTAAACATGTGGGCGAGCGGCTGTGGCGCCTGCCCATGGGCGACGAATACGACAAGGACCTGCGCTCACCCATCGCCGACATGAAGAACATCGGTGGCGGCAAGGCCGGCAGCATTACCGCCGCGCAGTTCCTGCAGCGGTTCATCAAGGACACGCCGTGGGCGCACCTGGATATCGCGGGCGTGGTGTGGAACGAGAAGGGCACGGCCCTGGCCCCCGGCGGCGCCACCGGCTACGGCGTGCGCCTGCTGAACCGGTTTATCCAAGACGCCTACGAGAAGTAGCCTCTACGGCTTCGTATGCGGCGCGCGCTTGTAGGCGAACACGCAGTCGGCGTCGCGCACGACCGCGTTGTTGCCCAGGGTGCCGAGGTCGGTGAAGTATTCGACCACTTCACCGGCCTGGATTTCCGAGCCGGCCTGGCGATAGAGGCCTTTGTCGCCGGCTTTGAAGCCGTGGGTCTTGAACAGCGTGGTCTTCGGATCGGCCGCGGTGCCCACGAACCATTCCTTATACTTGCCGCCGTGGCGGGCGATGAAATCCTCAATATCGTTGCGGATTTCGGCTTTGCTCTTCGACATGTCCGTTCCGTTCTTCCGGAGGTTTCGTAACCATAACCCTAGGAGAGGGGGGTGCCGCAACCGCAACTTGATGACCTCCGGATGACTCCGCGCGCAGGTTGCCTTCCCCCTGCGCTTCCCAGGCGCAAGACAAGGCGGTAGACACCACCTCTTCACCCGGAGAACCCCCGCCTGTGACCCTTTGACCGAGCCCACACTTTTCCGCGCCGTGGTGATCGCCGGCCCGACCGCCGGCGGGAAATCGGCGCTCGCCCTCGCGCTGGCGCGGGAGTTCGGCGGTGTCATCATCAACGCCGACAGCCAGCAGCAGTACCGCGACTTGCCCATTCTCACCGCGCGTCCGACGCCGGACGAAATAGCGCAGGCGCCCCATCGCTTGTTCGGCGACTTCGCACCGAACGACAGCGGCTCCGCCGCTGATTGGGCCACGCGCGCCGAAGCGGAAATCCGCGCCGCCGGTGATGCGCTGCCCATTCTTGTGGGCGGCACGGGCCTTTATTTGCGGGCTCTGACCGAGGGTTTGGCCTTCATTCCTCAAGTGCCCGCAGACGTGCGTGAAGGCGCTCGCGCGCTGATGACCGAAATCGGCAACGACGTTTTTCATGCACGCCTTATCGCGCGTGATCCGGCCGCGGCGCGGCTGGCGCCCGGCGACACGCAGCGCAATTTGCGCGCCTTTGAGGTGATCGAAGCCACCGGCGTGTCGCTGTGGGAATGGCAGGCGCGGGCGCCGCAGCCGCCGTTTCCGCTGCGAACGTTCAACATTTTTCTCGGTCCGCCGCGCGCCGACATCATCGCCGCATGCGATGCGCGCTTCAACGCGATGATCCGCGCCGGCGCGGTCGAAGAGGTGCGCGCACTGTTGGACAGCGGTGTCGCGCGCGATGCGCCGGTGATGAAAATTCTCGGCGCCAATCAAATTGCCGACCATCTCGCGGGTGCAACGCGCCTGGGTGAGGCGATCACCCTGGCCCAGGCCGCCACGCGGCAATACGCCAAGCGCCAGGCGACCTGGTTCAGGAATCAATTCCGCGCTGACCTCGCCCTCGGCCAGCGGTTCGCCCCGGAGCTCGTGACCGGAGTCTTCGGCCGGGTCCGGGCGGCCCTGTCGGAGCCTGTGGATAACTGGCGAAATTAACCTTTATGACCGTGCGAGAACGCACAGATTTCACGGGTTAAACCCCTTCCCATGGGCCCCGCTTCATGACAAATTAACGCCACTGCGGCAGAAAGGAGCTGGAATATTCTCAGATTGCGCGAGGATATCCCGATAACTTACTGAAAATAATACAAAAAGACACCGCACAAGAGGATTAGCTTTCGCGGCGGACGCCACCGTCCGCACCGACCCCTGAAACCCGGCGGCAACCGCCATGGTTTTGTGACGTTGGTGCCGGTCGGGACTAAAGGGGCGGGCGCCGCCGCAAGTCTTACGGACCGGGGTCTGCGGCTGTTCAGTTCCGAATGGCCGCTTAATTCGCTGACGCTGTACGACCCCAAGTCTGAGAAGAGCCTCTTGAGAAGAGCCATGGACCTCACCCGCGCACCGACCTTCGACACTCCGTCCGGCGGCTTGAGCGCCCGGAATGAGCCGATGGCGCGCGCGGTGATTTAAGCGAAGCGGGGCGCGATTAGCTGCTGGAATTTGACGATCATCAAGGCGCTGAACCTGTCCCAGGATAGGAACAAGCAGCCGGATGAAGCGGACGAAACGATCTTGGGGAGGGGCCTCTCGCGATGTGCAGATGTGCTTCCCATTCTCTGGCGAGAGGAAGAGTGGACTAAATGTTTTCGAGACTGACGGGCTGGCTCTCCGCCGATATGGCGATCGATTTGGGAACCGCGAACACCTTGGTGTACGTGAAGGGCCGAGGGATCGTGCTGAACGAACCGTCGGTGGTAGCACTTGCGGAAGTCAAAGGCCGCAAGCAGGTTCTGGCGGTCGGCAACGAGGCCAAGCAGATGCTGGGCCGCACACCCGGCAACATCCAGGCCATCCGCCCGCTCCGTGACGGCGTCATCGCCGACTTCGAAGTGGCCGAAGAAATGATCAAACACTTCATCCGCAAGGTGCATAACCGCCGCAGCTTCGCGAGCCCGCTGGTGATCGTTTGCGTGCCGTCCGGCTCCACCGCCGTGGAACGCCGCGCCATTCAGGAATCCGCCGAGGCCGCGGGTGCGCGTAAGGTCTATCTGATCGAAGAACCAATGGCCGCCGCCATCGGGGCCGGCCTGCCCGTCACCGAACCCACCGGCTCCATGGTGGTGGACATCGGCGGCGGCACCACCGAAGTCGCGGTTTTGTCACTGGGCGGCATCGTCTACGCCCGCTCCGTGCGCGTCGGCGGCGACATGATGGACGAAGCCATCATCAACTACATCCGCCGGCACCATAATCTGCTGGTGGGTGAAAGCTCCGCCGAACGCATCAAGAAAGAAATCGGCTGCGCCTGCCCGCCCGAACAGGGCGATGGCGAGACCATGGAGATCAAGGGCCGCGACCTCATGAACGGCGTGCCCAAAGAGATCGTCATCAGCCAGCGCCAGATCGCCGAAAGCCTGGCCGAACCGGTCACCGCCATCATCGACGCCGTCAAGGTGGCCCTGGAACACACCGCCCCCGAACTGGCGGCGGATATCGTCGATAAGGGCATCGTGCTCACCGGCGGCGGCGCCATGTTGCACAACCTCGACTTCGTGCTGCGCCACGCAACGGGTCTGCCGGTCTCTATCGCCGACGATCCGCTGAGCTGTGTGGCGCGCGGCACCGGCAAGGCGCTCGAAGAAATGAAGAAGCTGAGGAACGTTCTGACGACCATGTACTAGGCGGCATGTTCTAACGATACAGACGCGAGGGTCACAGGCCACTCGCGCACGAGGGAAGGAGACGCACGGTGCGCCAGACGACGGGACAGATTTCCCGTTTTGGTACGCTTAAATCGCTGCTGCAGCGATTTGCGTTCCTGTCGCTCATTGGCATCACCTTCGCGCTCATGCTCATCGGCAAAGCCGATACGGTCCTGGTGGACCGGGCGCGCACCACCGTCACCGACGCCGTAACGCCGATCCTGCGCGTGATGTCCGAGCCCGCCGGGGTCATCGCCAACTTCATCAACAACATCCACGAACTCGCCAATATCCGCGAGGAGAACGCCGAATTGCGCGAGGCCAATGGGCGCCTGCTGCAATGGCAGGCGGCAGCCCAGCGCCTTGAATCCGACAATCAGTCCTTACGGAACCTGCTGGCCCTGGTGCCGGAACCGGGCGCCACCTTTGTCACCGCCCGCGTCGTGGCCGATACCGGCGGAGCCTTCGCCCAGTCCATCATCATCACTGCCGGCACCCAGGCCGGCGTGCGCAAGGGCCAGGTGGTCATGACCGGCGAGGGCGTCGTCGGCCGCGTCATGCAGGCCGGGCTCTATTCCAGCCGCGTGCTGCTGATCACCGACATCAACTCGCGCATCCCGGTGCTGATCGGCGACGCCGGCAACCGCGCCATCATGGCCGGCGACAACACCCTGCGTCCCCGCCTGCGTTATCTCGGCAACCGCACCGCCGCCGCGCCCGGCGACAAAGTGGTGACCTCGGGCGACGCCGAAGCTTTCCCGCCCGGTCTGCCCATCGGCCAGGTTGCTCGCGTCGACGACGGCGTGGTGGAAGTGGAACCCTTCGTGGTGCGCGACAAGCTGCAGCATGTGCGCGTGGTGGACTTCGGCCTTGAAGGCATCCTGGCCGACCAGCCCGCGCCGCCGGCGAAGAAGTAGGCCATGCCGCTGCCGTTCATCCAGAAGGTGGATCTGGGCGCGCGGCGGATGATGCCCTTCGGCATCACACTCATCCTGATGCTGTTCGCCATGACGCCCACCTATATCACCGGGCTGTCGCATATCACGCCCATGTACGCCTTCATGGCGGTGTACTTCTGGTCCATCTACCGCCCGGATCTCCTGGGCTACGGCACGGTGTTCGCGATCGGCCTGCTGGAGGATCTTCTTGGCGGCACGCCGATCGGTTCCACCTCGCTGATCCTGCTGGTCTGCCAGCGGGTGGTGTTCAGCCAGCAGAAATTCTTCAACAGCCGGCCGTTCGCGCTCATCTGGGCGGCCTTCGCCCTGCTCGCCGGCGGCGCTGCGCTCATCCGCTGGGTCTGCGTCGGACTTGCTGGCGCCAGCGGCTTCACGCCCTTCGGCACCATGGTCGCCGCCTATGGCATGACCATCGCCGTCTATCCCATCGTCGCCTGGTTCATGGCCAAGGCGCAGATGAAACTGTTGGCACAGCAATGATTGCCACACGGGATAGCGACTGGACCAAAATGTTCAACCGGCGGGCCGCCATTCTCGGCGGCGCGCAAGGCCTCATGGTCGCGACCCTCGTGGGACGCATGTACTACCTGCAGGTCCTCCAGGCGGAACGCTACCGCACCCTGGCGGATGAAAACCGCATCAACATCCAACTGCTGCCGCCGCCGCGTGGGCGCATTCTTGACCGCTTCGGCCAGCCCCTGGCGGCCAACAAGCAGCAGTTCCAGGTGATGGTGATCCCGGAGCAGGCGCCCAAGATCAGCGTCTCGCTCGATATTCTCTCCAGCCTCATCGACCTGCCCGAACACGAACGCGAGCGCATCAAGAAGGAAGTGGGCCGAAAGCGCTCCTTCATTCCGGTTACCATCAAGCAGAACCTCACCTGGGATGAGATGGCGCGCATCCAGGTGAATGCGCCCGATCTGCCCGGCATCGTGGTCGACGAAGGTCTCACGCGCTACTACCCCATCGGCGGCGGCGCCTCGCACCTGTTGGGCTATGTGGCCGCGGTGGACGAAGCCGACCTCACGGGCGATCCGCTGCTGCAGCTGCCGGGCTTCAAGATCGGCAAGCTCGGCGTCGAAAAAGTCTACGACATGGCGCTGCGCGGCAAAGGCGGCACCAGCGAAATCGAAGTGAACGCCGTCGGCCGCGCCATCCGCGAACTGGAACGCCGCGAGGGCGAAGCCGGCGCCGACGTATCCCTCACCATCGACGAACGCCTGCAGCGCTTCGCCCAGGAAACCGTCACCGACGAAAGCGCCTCGGTCAACGTCATGGACATCTACACCGGCGAGATGCTGGTGATGCTGTCCAACCCTAGCTTCGATCCGCATATCTTCACCCGCGGCGCCACGCCGGGGGAGTGGAAAGAGCTCTCGACCAACTCCCACGCGCCCATGATCAACAAGTCCATCGCCGGCCGCTATCCGCCGGGGTCGACCTTCAAGACCGTGACGGCGCTGGCGGCCCTGGAACACGGCATCGCCGGTCCCGATGCGACGGTGAACTGTCCGGGCTACACCAGCTTCGGCGGCCGCCGCTGGTACTGCTGGGCGTTCAATATCCCCAGTGTGCGCGCCCACGGCCAGATCAACATGGTCCAGGCCATCGCCCAATCGTGCGATTGCTACTTCTATGAAATGGCGCGGCGCCTGGGGGTCGACAAGGTCGCCGCCACCGCGCGCAAATTGGGTCTTGGCGAAATCACCGGCGTGGGCCTGCCGGGCGAGAACAAAGGCCTCATGCCCACCGAAGCCTGGAAGAAGGCCGCCACCGGCGAGCCGTGGCAGCCGGGCGAGAACCTCAACATCGGCATCGGCCAGGGCCAGGTGACGGTCACGCCCATTCAGCTGGTGCAACTCGCCGCCCGCATTGCCAACGGCGGCCTGGCGGTGAAGCCCACGCTGATCCGCAAGACCGCGCAACCTGGTGCCGGCGACAACCGCCCGCCGGAACCGCAGCTCGAATCCCTGGGCTTCAGCCCCCAGAATCTCGCCGTCATCCACGACGGCATGTTCGAAGTCATCAACGGCGTCCGCGGCACCGCGCGCACCTTCGCCAAGCTCAAATTCACGGACCCCGAGCGCAAGTCATGGACCATGGCCGGCAAGTCCGGCAGCGTGCAGATCAGACGCATCACCAAGGCCGACCGCGAAGCCGGCGTCAAAAAGCAGGAAGACATTCCGTGGGAGGAGCGCGACCACGCCATGTTCATCGCCTACGCCCCGGCCGACGCGCCGCGTTACGCCATTTCGGTGGTGGTGGAACACGGCGCCCACGGCTCCGACACCGCGTCGCCCATCGCCCGCGACATCATGATGAAGGTGCTGGAATACGATCCCTCGCGCAAACCGCGGGTCGAGGAGAATGTGGTGGCCGCCGCGCCCGGGGCTAGCGCCGCGCCCAGTCTCGCCGCACCAAATCCCGCCGCAACGGCGCCGCCGAAGCCGGCCGCGACGAGCGCAACCGTTCCGCCAGCCGGAGGCAACTGATGAGCGACGGTTTCTACACCGCCCGCCTGCGTCGCGGCGACATGAGCCCCACTGAAAAGCTGTGGCAGGTAAGCTGGTCGCTGCTGTTCTGGGTGTGCTGCATTTTCGCCTTCGGCTTCGCCATGCTGTATTCGGCGGGCGGCGGCCACATGCAGCCTTGGGCCGGGCCGCAGCTTGCCAAGTTTCTCATCGGCATCGGCGTCGTGCTGGTGGTGGCGATGATGGATATCCGGATTCTGCTGCAATACGCCTATGTGTTCTACGGCGCGGTGGTGATCCTGCTGGTGGTGGTGGACGTGCGCGGCATCATCGGCATGGGCGCCCAGCGCTGGATCGACCTGGGCTTCATCACCCTGCAGCCGTCCGAACTCATGAAACCGGCCCTCATCATGGCGCTCGCCCGCTATTTCCAGGGTGTGGGCATCGAGGACATCGGCCGGCCCATCAATCTCCTGGTGCCCGTGATCATGACCCTGGTGCCGGTGGCCCTGATCATCAAGGAACCCGACCTGGGCACGGCGCTGCTGGTGCTCATGAGCGCCGCCGGGGTGCTGTTCATGGCCGGCGTGCGTATGTGGAAGTTCGGCCTGGTGATCGCGGTGGGCCTCATCGCCATCCCCGTGGTCTGGCCGCTGCTGCACGACTATCAGCAGAACCGGGTCATGACCTTCCTGAACCCCGAGCGCGACCCACTGGGCGACGGCTACCACATCCTCCAGTCCAAGATCGCACTTGGCTCCGGTGGGATGTTCGGCAAGGGCTACATGGACGGCACTCAAAGCCGCCTCAACTTCCTGCCCGAAAAGCAGACCGACTTCATCTTCACCATGCTGGCCGAGGAGCTGGGCATGGTGGGGGCCCTGGGGCTGATCGCGCTCTATGTGATCGTTCTGATCTACGGCTACTCCATCGCCTTCCGATGTAGGCACCAGTTCGGGCGCCTCGTGGCCATGGGCCTGACCACCGGGTTCTTCCTCTACTTCTTCATCAATATCGCCATGGTCATGGGCCTCTTGCCGGTCGTGGGCGTCACCCTTCCCTTCATTTCCTATGGCGGCACCGCGCTTTTGACCCTGATGCTGTGCGTGGGGATCCTCATGAACGTCCACGTCCACCGCGACATCCAGATCAGCATGCGCGGCGGGATCGATTTCTAGGCGTCCGGATCTTATCCACAGGACCCAAAACCCCTGATTCCCTAGGCTATTAACGGCGCTTGTATAGGGCGGTGCGAGGCCCTATAACCACGCCCTTCCGGACCCTTTCCGGCCAGGCCAGTCCTGGTTCGGGCGCATAGCTCAGTTGGTAGAGCAGCTGACTCTTAATCAGCGGGTCCCAGGTTCGAGTCCTGGTGCGCCCACCATTACTTTCCCGCGAAATCACGCACTATACTGTCGGTTATGGCAAAATGCCGGAACCGCTTGAATAACTGTTGATACAGCCGTGATACATGCGGGCGGGCAGCCTTTCGGGTGTTTCCTGACATACATTTACGGCAGCGGTTTTGATTGGGGGGGGAGACAGTGGTCATCAACGAGCGAAACGATCTCCGCAC
>CANISR010000064.1 GCA_947470105.1 Fidelibacterota bacterium
CACGAGGAAGTGGCCGCGGCGTTGAAAGAGGCCGAATCCAACGCAGAAGTGCGCGTGCTCGTGTTGACCGGCGCCGGGCGTGGTTTCTGCGCCGGCCAGGACCTGGCCGACCGCGCGGTGAAGCCGGGCGGCGAGGCTGTCGATCTCGGTGCCTCCGTCGACAAATATTGGGCGCCATTGATCCGGCGCATCACGTCCTTAAATAAGCCCGTGATCAGCGCGGTCAATGGCGTGGCCGCCGGCGCCGGTGCGAATGTCGCACTGGCCGGGGACATCGTCATCGCCGCGCGGAGCGCAAAGTTCATTCAGTCGTTTGCGAATATCGGACTTATTCCCGACTCCGGCGGCACCTGGGTGCTGCCGCGCCTGGTGGGTCAGGCGCGTGCCCTTGGCCTGGCGCTCACCGGTGATCCATTGCTTGCGGAACAGGCGGAGAGCTGGGGCCTCATTTGGAAATGCGTCGACGACGACAAGCTGCAAGACGAGGTCAATGCGCTGGCGGCGAAATTCGCCAAGGGCCCCACACGGGGACTGGCCGCGACCAAGGCCCTGATCCGCGGCAGCTGGCAGAACGACCTTTCGACCGAGCTGGATCTGGAGCGCGATACCATGCGCGACCTCGGGTACAGCGCCGACTACAAGGAGGGCGTCGCCGCCTTCCTGGAAAAACGTAAGCCTAACTTCACCGGCAAATAACGAGAGAAAAAAGGGAGAGTGCCATGGGCAGCATCCTGCGACTGAAAAGCTTTTCGGAAAACAAGTGGACGGAAAGCAAGAAGCTCGTCCCTGTGTACTCTGCCATCACCGGTGAAGTGATCGCCGAGACCGGCAGTGAAGGCCTCAACTTCGGCGCCATGGTCGACTACGCCCGCAAGGTCGGCGGCCCGGCCTTACGCAAGCTCACCTTCCATGAGCGCTCAGCCATGCTCAAAGCATTGGCAAACGCCATTATGGCGCGCAAGGAAGAGCTCTATCAGCTCTCCTATTCCACCGGCGCCACCAAGGTGGACAGTTGGATCGACATCGAAGGCGGCGCCGGCACACTGTTCACGTATGCCTCCAAGGGCCGCCGCGAGTTACCCGCCGACACCATACTGATCGACGGCGACACCGAGATCGTCAGCAAGGGCGGCACCTTCGTCGGCCAGCACGTCTACACCTCGCTGCAGGGCGTGGGTGTGCATATCAACGCCTTCAATTTCCCGGTGTGGGGCATGCTGGAGAAGCTGGGCCCGACGCTGCTTGGCGGCGTGCCCGCCATCGTAAAGCCGGCCTCCGCCACCGCCTATGTGACCGAGCAATGCTTCCGCATCATGATGGAAGCCAACATTCTGCCGCCCGGCACCTTGCAGCTCATCTCCGGCGGTGCGGGCGATCTTCTGGATCACATGACCTGCCAGGACCTGGTGTCCTTCACCGGTTCCGCCCAGACCGCCATGAAGCTCCAGTCCCATCCTGTGATGGCGCGCGAGTCCGTGCGCTTCGTGGCTGAGCGCGATTCACTCAATGCCTCGATCCTCGCCGCCGATGCCACGCCGGACGCGCCGGAGTTCGACCTGTTCGTCAAGGAAGTGGTCAAGGAAATGACCGTGAAGGCGGGCCAGAAGTGCACGGCCATCCGCCGCGCCTTCGTGCCCGAAGCCCTCATCGATAAGGTGCAAGCCGCGATCACGGCGCGCCTGGAGAAGATGGTGATCGGCGATCCGCGTCTTGAGACCACCCGCATGGGCGCCCTCGCAAGCCAGGACCAGCTCAAGGACGTCCGCGCCAAGGTCGCGGAACTGGCCGGTGTCGCCAGGATCGTGTTCGGTGATCCCAATGCGGTGAAGGTCGACGGCGAAGGCATGGCCAAGGGCGCCTTCATGTCGCCGATCCTGCTGCGCACCGACACCCCGTGGACCGCCGATGCGGCCCACGACGTGGAAGCCTTTGGCCCCGTCGCTACCCTCATGCCCTACAAGTCCACCGAAGACGCGGTTGCTTTGGCCAATCGCGGCAAGGGTTCGCTGGCGATTTCGGTGTTCACCTATGACTCCCAGATCGCGCGCGAGATCGTGCTCGGCAGCGGCGCCTATCACGGGCGTATGGTCTTCATTAATCGCGACTGCGCCAAGGAATCCACCGGCCACGGTTCGCCCTTGCCCGGCCTGGTCCACGGCGGTCCTGGTCGCGCCGGCGGCGGCGAGGAAATGGGCGGCATCCGCGGCGTGAAACACTATATGCAGCGCACCGCGCTGCAGGGCAGCCCGAATTTGCTCAGCGGCATCGTCCACAGCCATATTCCGGGCGCCGCGCAAGTGACCGGCGAGCGTCATCCGTTCCGCCTCACCTTCGGCGAACTCACCGTCGGCTATACCTTCAAGAGCGGCCTGCGCAAGATCACGTTGGAAGACATCGAGCATTTCGCCAATTTCACCGGCGACACGTTCTACGCCCATATGAACGAAGAGGCCGCCGCGGCCAATCCGTTCTTCCCGGGCCGTGTCGCCCACGGTTACCTGCTGCTGTCCTTCGCCGCCGGCCTGTTCGTGGACCCGGCGCCGGGTCCGGTGTTGGCCAACTATGGCCTCGAGGGTTTGCGCTTCGTGAAGCCGGTCGTGCCCGGCGACAGCATCCGCGTCACGCTGACGGTGAAGTCCAAGGCACAACGCAAGCCCGAGTACGGCGAAGTGCGCTGGGCCGTGCAGATCTTCAACCAAGCCGACGAGCTGTGCGCGACTTACGACCTGCTCACCATGAACGCCCTCTAGTCCGCTGGGTGGCGCCATGGCCACCTATGATCCCATCGAGACGGCATCGCTCGCCGAATTGCGAGCGCTGCAGCTCGAACGGCTGAAATGGTCCGTGCGCCACGCCTATGACGGCAATCCCCAATATCGGCTGTTGTTCGACGCCGCCGGTGTAGGGCCGGATGACCTGAAATCCATCGCCGATCTGGCGCGATTTCCCTTCACGGCGAAAGCGAACCTGCGCGACGCCTATCCCTTTGGCTTCTTCGCCGTGCCCATGGAGCAGGTATCGCGCCTGCATGCGTCCTCGGGCACGACAGGCAAGCCCACGGTGGTCGCCTACACCAGGAACGACATCGCCACCTGGGCCAGCCTCATGGCGCGCTCCATCTATGCCGCCGGCGGACGTCCCGGCATGAAGGTGCATGTGGCCTACGGCTACGGCCTGTTCACCGGCGGCCTCGGCGCCCATTACGGCGCGGAAGCGCTGGGCTGCACCGTCATCCCCATGTCCGGCGGCCAGACCGAGAAGCAGGTGCAGCTCATCGGTGACTTCAAACCCGAAGTCATCATGGCGACGCCCTCATACATGCTCGCCATCCTCGATGAGTTCCGCCGCCAGGGCGTCGATCCTCAAACCTCGTCCCTGCGCATCGGCCTCATGGGCGCCGAACCCTGGACCGAGAAGATGCGCGCCGAGATCGAAGCCGGCTTTCCCTTGGCGGCGCTGGACATCTACGGGCTCTCGGAAGTGATAGGCCCCGGCGTCGCCCAGGAGTACGCCGACACCCGCGACGGCCCCACCATCTGGGAAGATCATTTCTACCCCGAGGTTGTGGACCCCGAGACCGGCGCTGTGCTGCTGGAGGGCGAGGAGGGGGAGCTGGTGCTCACCTCATTGACCAAAGAGGCCATGCCGGTGGTGCGCTACCGTACCCGCGACCTGGTGAAGTTGCTGCCGGGTACTGGCCGCGCCCTGCGGCGCATGACACGCATCGTCGGTCGCTCCGACGACATGCTGCTGATCCGCGGCGTGAATGTGTTCCCCAGCCAGGTGGAGGAGCAGGTGTTGCGTTGCCCCGATCTGGCGCCGTTGTATCTGATTGAGGTTACCCGTCCGGCGCGCCTCGATGAGGTCTGCGTGCGGGTGGAATTGCGGCCCGGAAGCATGGCCGAGCGCGTGAAAGTGGCCCGGGAGCTACAGACTCGGATCAAGGACAATATTGGGATCAGCGCGCGGGTCGAAGTCATGGCGACCGGGTCCATGGAGCGCTCCCAGGGCAAAGCCAAACGGGTCAACGACCTGCGCCCCAAGACCTGAAATCACGAAAGGAAAATCATGTTCAAGCTGATCGCGCTCTACAAGGCGCCCCAGGACAGCGCGGCCTTCATGGCGCACTACACCGACACCCATGTGCCCCTGGTCCGTAAAATCCCCGGCCTGCAAAAGGTTGAACTGACCAAAGTCGTGAACACGCTCATGGGGGAGCCGGGTAATTTCCTGCTGGCGGAGATGTATTTCGCTGATGAAGCCTCGTATAAAACAGCCATGAAAAGCCCGGAGAATGCGGCCGCCGGTAAGGATGTGGGCGTCTTCGCGGCGGGTCTGGTGACGTTGATGAAGGGCGAGGTTCTGGAGCTGTGATGTCAGTGATCAAGCGCGAAATTTCCGGCGACGTGGCTGTCCTCAGGGTCGATAGCCCGCCCGTCAATGCCCTGGGGCAGGACGTTCGCCAAGGACTGCTGGATGGCATCCGCTGGGCCAATGCCGAAGCCGCGGTGAGGGCCATCGTCATCACCGGCGGCAACGCGGTGTTCATCGCCGGCGCCGACCTGCGTGAGCAGGGCACGCCGCCGCCAATCCTCCCCGATGTGATCTTCGGCATCGAAGCGTCGGCGAAGCCCGTGGTAGCGGCCATCGAGGGCCAAGCCCTGGGCGGCGGCGTCGAGGTGGCGCTGGCGTCACATTATCGCTTGGCCGCGCCCAACGCCCAGTTCGGCACGCCGGAGATCAAGCTTGGGATCGTTCCCGGCGCCGGCGCCACGCAATACCTGCCGCGCCTGATCGATGTGAAGATGGCGATCGAGATGATCCTCACGGGCAACATCATCGACGCCAAGAAAGCGCTCGCCGCCGGATTGATCGATGAAATCGTGGACGGTGACGTGGTCGCCGCCGCCATTGCAAAGGCCCGTGCCGCCGTGGGCGAGGATCTGGAGCCGCGCCGCCTGTCCCGCCGGCCCGCGCCGGATGCTGGTGCCGTCGCCGCCGCGATTGCTGCCGTGGAACCCATCGCCCTGAAGCAGCGCCCCCTCGGCTCCGGGCCCGCCAAGGCGCTGAAGCTTCTGGGCCGCACACTCACGAAGTCCTTTACCGAAGGCTTTGCCGAGGACCGCCAGGCCTTCCTCGATATGAAGGAAAGCAACGAAGGCCGCGCCCTGCGCCACATGTTCCTGGCCGAGCGTACGGCCAAGAAACTGGAAGGGCCGGCGGCGGACGCCAAGCCGCGCAAAATCACCAAGGTCGGCATTATTGGCGCCGGCACCATGGGCACCGGTATCGCCATTACCTTCGCCGACGCCGGCTATCCCGTGGTTCTGATCGAAATGTCGGACGAGGCCCTGAACAAGGGCTTGGACCGGGTGAAGCAAAACTACGAAGGCGGCGTCAAGCAGGGCCGCGTCACCCGCGAGGTCGCCGATCAACGCATCGCCCGGGTTACGGGCGCGGTGGACTATTCGGCTCTGGCGGACGTTGACCTCATCATCGAGGCGGCCTTCGAGACCATGGCGGTCAAGAACGACATCTTCAAGAAGCTCGATGCCATCGCCAAGCCGGGCGCCATCCTGGCCACCAACGCCTCCTACCTCGATATCGACGCCATCGCCGCGGTCACGAGCCGGCCGCAGGATGTGGTGGGGATGCACTACTTCAGCCCCGCCAACATCATGAAGCTGTTGGAAGTGGTGGACGCGGACAAGACCGCGCCCGATGTTCTGGCCACGGCCATGAATATCGCGTCCCGCACCGGCAAGATCCCAGTGGTAGCCGGTGTGTGCCACGGCTTCATCGGCAACCGAATCCTCCGCGCTTATTATCGCGAAGCCGGACTTTTGCTGCTGGAAGGCGCCAGCCCGTCCCAGATCGACAAGGCCCTCAAGGGTTTCGGCATGGCCATGGGGCCGTTTGCGGTGGCCGATCTGTCGGGCATCGATATCGGCTACAAGGCCCGCCAGGAAATGGCGCCGGGCACATTCGAGCCCAAAGCCTTTGCCGTGCATGCTGCCCTGGTGGAAGCCGGGCATTTGGGCCAGAAGACCGGTTCGGGATTCTATAAATATGAGAAAGACGCCAAGGAGCCGGCGCCCAATCCCGTCGCGGACGAGATGATCGCCAAAGTGCGGGCGGACAATGGCATCACGCCGCGGGAGATCACCGCCGATGAGGTCGTCTCACGGACGATTTTCGCCATGGTCGCCGAGGGCGCCCATATTCTCGAGGAAGGCATCGCCCAACGCGCGAGTGATATCGACGTGGCCTATGTGAACGGCTACGGCTTCCCACGCTATCGCGGCGGCCCCATGTTCCATGCCGAACTGACCGGTTGGCCCAAGGTGATCGATTTCATCACGGCGCAAAGTAAGGGACAGTTCGCCAAATGGTGGACGCCGGCGCCGTGGCTGCTGAACAAAACCGGCTGACATAGCGATCAAGAATGGCGATTACGATCATTGAATACGCGCTTATTCGGCGCTTGCGGGAATTGGGCCTCGTCAAACCGGGCGGCACGCTGATTGAGTTCGGGGAAGCCAATTGGTACGGCGACGTTTCGCTCGAGACCTTGCGCGCCGACATCAAGGTTTTTGCCGGTGATCAGGCGGGCCTGCTGGCCGCGCTCGACGACATCGAGGCGACGCGTCCGAAGTTCATGGACTTCGACCTGGCGAAAATCTTCTACGGCTGCTTTCTGGGGCACACATCCCATACAGCGGTGGACCTTCACGGAACCAAGCCAGCGCTGAAGCTCAATCTCAATGAACCGATCGCCGGCCTGCTGGAGGGACGCCAGTTCGACTGCATGTTCGATTTTGGTACCGGCGAACATGTCTTCGACGTGCGCCAGTTCTTCGCCAACGCCCATGACGTCACCAAGCCGGGCGGGTTGATGATCCACGGTCTGCCGTGGACGGGGTGGATCGACCACGGCTTCTATAATTTCCAGCCGACTTTATTCTTCGATATCGCTGCCGCCAATGGCTACACGCTTCATACGGTCTGCTACGCCGTTACAAATCCATTTGAGCTTGAATCGCTGAACAGTCGCGACGCTTTCGCCACACTTGTGAAGTCGGGTCGCCTCGCGCCGAATACGATGTTGTACGGCGTGTTCTCCAAGGCACAAGCCGATGCACCGTTTCGCATACCTATGCAGGGGTATTACGACGGCGCATTGACCAAGGCTCAGGTCACCGATTGGCGCACGATGCGGTGAGACTTTCGCGGCCCGGAGGGAGCGGATTGACGTATGTCAATGCGGGCCGCGGACCCTTCGCCCAAGCTGACATCCTGCCGGTCCTTCCCATCGGTCCGGGGCTTGGAGAGCAGAGATGTCCGCTTCTACCGTCCTCATCGTCAACGATCATGCTCCGACGCGCGAGCTGATCTCGGGCGCGCTGCGCGGGGAGGGGGTCACCGTCGAGGCATTCGCCTCAGCCCTGCAGTGTCTGGAACAATGCGATTTCCGCTCAGTTGCCTGTGCCGTGGTCAACCAGGACATGGAAGACATGTCCGGTTTCCAACTCGCCAAGACGTTCCAGTCCGGCTGGCTTGATATCCCCACGATCCTGCTGGCCGAGGCGGTCCCCGCCGGCCTGACAGAGCGGGCGGAAGCCGGCGTGATTGCCGTGCTCGGCATGCCGCCGGAGACCTCGATCCTATGCAATCTGGTCCGCAAGACTGTAACGGTGTGAAGTAAGGCCTATATTGCCATCCGGGGCGTTGGTCCTGCCCAGGCACCTGCATCAGGAGGATGGAATGAGGCTTTCAAACCTTGGCGCAATCGCGGCGGTTGTGTCCCTGCCGTTCATAGCGCTATCGGCCGCGCGCGCCGAGGACGTGGGCTGCGTTTCCACCACCGTCCGCATGCTCGGGCTGGCCAACGATAAGATCTGCGTGGATTCCTTCAGGGACCCCAAGGTCGATGGAGTGGTTTGCCATGTGAGCCGGGCCAAGACCGGCGGCGTATCGGGGGCAGTGGGCCTTGCGGAGGATACCTCCGACGCCTCTATCGCTTGCCGCCAGGTAGGGCCCATCGTGGTGAAGAAGGACCTCAAGGATGGCGAGGACGTCTTCAAGGAAAGCCGCTCGTGGCTGTTCAAGAAGCTGCAGGTGGTGCGGTTCTACGACAAGCCCAACAACACGCTGGTGTATCTCAGCTACTCGGACCGGGTCGTGGAAGGCTCCCCCAAGAACGCGATCAGCACAGTGCCGATCATGCCTTGGGGGAAAGAGTAGGACTGCGATTAGCGCTTAGCGCTTCACGCTCTTGAGATAGTTAATCATGGTCTCGGGATCGGTCTGCTCATAGGGATCGGTGTCGGTGCCGGTGTCGTTGATGCCCGGCTCCTCAAACCACTTCTCGACCACGCCGTCCTTGGCGACCATGGCGTAGCGCCAGCTGCGATAGCCGAAGCCCAGGTGCTCCTTGTTGATGAGCATGCCCATGCGGCGGGTGAAGGTGCCCGAACCGTCGGGGATCAACTTGATGTTCTTCAGGCCCAGCGATTTGCCCCACTGGAACATGACGAAAGCGTCGTTGACGCTGATGCAATAGACTTCGTCGACGCCGAGGCCGAGGATTTCCTTATAAGCCAGATCGAAGGACGGGCACTGCTTGTTGGAGCAGGTGGGCGTGTAGGCGCCGGGCAGCGAGAAGACCACTACGCGCTTGTCGCCGAACAGATCCGCCGTAGTGCGGTCCTGCCAGCGGTATGGGTTGGGGCCTTCGATGGAGGCGTCATGCACACGGGTCTTGAAGGTAACGTCCGGCAGTCTCCGATTGATCACTTAAGTCTCTCCTTGTGGGTTTTACGGTAGATTATAATAATTCCAATCTATCGCCATCTGTGGCCAAGGTAAACCCCCGTTTCACGCGGGTCGACCTCCTGATTTTGCGAGAGAATTTACCTTAGAGGTGCTCGCTGGCGGCGGGTTCCGTCACGTGTTTCTCTGGCGGACCCGGTAGCGGATGAGCGTCACTGTCACCGCCATGATACCAAAACCGATAAGCGGCAGCGTGGTGAGGGCGTAGCTGCCGGTCTTGTCCTTGATGGCGCCGATGGCGAACGGACCGACAAAGCCGCCAAGATTGCCGATGGCGTTGATGGCCGCCACCCCCGCGGCCATGGTTGCCGGCGGCAGCCACTGGCCGCAGAGGGCCCAGAACGGTCCGCGCAACGAGTAGACGCCGATGGTGGCCACGGTCAGGGACAGCATCACGGGCAACAATGCACTTGAGTAAGTGCTGGCGAAGATGCTCGCCGTAAGGCCGGTCGCCGCCAGCAGCAGGCATGCGATGGTGTGCCACATGCGCTCGCCGGCGCGGTCTGACTTGATGCCCCACAGCACCATGCCGAGCGCCGCCAAGCCGAACGGGATGGAGGTCAACCAGCCGGTATCGGTGGTGGACATGCCATGCGACTTGATGATCGTCGGCAGCCACAGCGACATGCCGTAAGTGCCCACGGTGGCGCCGGTATAGAGCAGCCCCAGTACCCAGACGTCGACGCTTAGCAACGCCTGCCACCACGGCACGTGAATATCGCGCTTGGCGGCGCGGGCCTCGTCCTGTTCGGCCTTGAGCCGGCCCTCCAGCCAGGCGCGCTCGTCGGCGGCCAGCCATTTGGCTTCGCTCGGGCGGTCGGGGAGGATCCAGAGCGCTGCGATCCCCAGCAGAACCGCGGGTGCCGCTTCGAGGATGAACATCCACTGCCAACCGGCCATCCCCTGAACGCCCTGCATGAACTCGAGCAGATGGCTCGACACCGGGGCGCCAGTCATGGTGGCCACTGGGCCGGCGAGGGAGAACATGCCCACCAGCTTGGCGCGGTTTTCCCGGGGTACCCAGTACGTCAGGTAGAGGATCACGCCGGGGTAGAAGCCGGCTTCGGCCAAACCTACGAGCAGGCGGGCGAAGGCAAAGGAATAGGGGCCGGTGATGAGCGACATGCCCATGGAGGCGAAGCCCCAGCACACCATCAACGTGGCCATCCAGCGCCGGGCGCCGAAGCGCGCCAGGGCGAAGTTGCTGGGAACGCCGAATAGGAAATAGCCGATGAAGAAGAGCCCGGCGCCGGCGCCGAAGGCCGTGGCCGACAAGCCCACGTCCTTGTTCATGGTCAGGGCGGCGAAACCGACGTTGACCCGGTCGAGGTACGAAATGAAATAGCAGATGCCCAGGAAGATGATCAGCCGGTTGGTGATGCGCCGCATGGCCCGCTGGCCGGCCGCGCTCTCAACCACTGGGGCTGTCCCTATCACCGCTTCCGCCATGTTCCCCTCCCAAGGCCCATTCCATTGCATCAGTGTAGCCCTGGGTTTCAGCCCCCCGATAGCCGAAAACGGCGGCATTGCCGGCCAACTTGGCGCATGTGATAGGGTGCGCGCCCCGTCTCCCGGCCCTTATCGCGATTTCATGACCTCCGCTCACCAGATTCTGCACGATGTCTTCGGCTATGGCGCGTTCCGCCCTGGCCAGGAGGACATCATCGCGGCCCTGGCGCGGGGCGAGAGTCTGCTGGCGGTGATGCCCACTGGGGCGGGGAAGTCGCTGTGTTACCAGATCCCCGCGATCATGGCCGACCGCCCGACCGTGGTGGTGTCGCCGTTGCTGGCGCTCATGGACGACCAGGTGGCAGCCTTGCGCCTGAACGGCGTCGAAACCGCCGTCATCCACTCGGGCCTGTCGCGCGAGCAGAACATTGCTGAGTGGCGCAAGGTCACCAGCGGCGAAGCCAAGATGCTGTACCTGTCGCCCGAGCGCCTCATGACCGAGCGCATGCTTGACGCCTTGGGGAGGCTCGATCCCGCCATGTTTGTCGTCGACGAAGCCCATTGCATTTCCAAATGGGGCGCCAGCTTCCGGCCCGAGTATGAGTCCCTCTCACGCCTGAAAGACCTCTTTCCCAACGCGGCGGTGGCCGCTTTCACCGCCACTGCCGACAAGGCGACACGGGCCGACATCGCCGGAAAGCTGTTCCGCGGCGAGGGGAGCATCATCGTCCAAGGCTTTGATCGCCCAAATTTGCGTCTTGGCGTTGTGGCCAAGACCAGTTGGAAACCGCAGTTGATGGCGTTCCTGGACGATAAGCGTGCCCAGGCCGGCATCGTCTACTGCTTGTCGCGCAAACTCACCGACGAGGTCGCGGCCTATCTGCGGGGCGAGGGCCTCAACGCCATTGCCTATCACGCGGGGCAGTCGCCGGAGCAGCGCAAGCTCGGCCAGGACCGCTTCATGAGCGAGGACGCCGTGGTGATGGTGGCGACCATCGCCTTCGGCATGGGCATCGACAAACCCGACATCCGCTACGTCTTCCATCTCAACCTCCCCGGCAGCGTCGAAGCCTACTACCAGGAGATCGGCCGGGCCGGGCGCGACGGCGCGCCGGCGGAGACGCTGCTTCTGCACAGCCTCTCGGACATCGCCATGCGCCGCCAGTTCATCGAGAACGAGGGCGACGATGGGCATCGCATGCGCGAGCATAAACGCCTTGATGCTCTGCTCGCCTATTGCGATGCGCCCCAGTGCCGGCGCGTGGCGCTACTGGCGTATTTCGACGAAGCCTCCGGGCCGTGCGGAAATTGCGACAATTGCCTGAAGCCACCGACCTTGGCCGACGGCACTGAACGCGGGCGCAGGCTGCTGGCGATTGTGCGCGATACCGGCCAGATGTTCGGCGCCGGGCATATCATCGACATCCTGCGCGGCACCGAGACGCAGAAGGTTCTGGAACGCCGTCACCACAATCTCAACGGTTTCGGCGCCGACCAGGATCAGTCCAAGGATCAGGTCCAGGGCTTTATCCGACAACTGGTGGCGGGCGGCTATCTCGCCATCAATGTGCAGAAGTACGGCGGACTCGAGATCACCGAGCGCGGCGCCGATTTGATGCGCGGCGAGGCGGCATTCTCCTACCGCGAGGATGCCGTGCGCCCTGTCAAGGTCTCGAAGAAGAAGGCCACGGTGCAGACAGCAGGGGCAGATAATACCCTGCTGTCGAAGTTGAAGAAGCTCCGCCTGTCCCTGGCGCGTGCCCGCAATGTGCCGGCTTATGTGGTTTTCCCGGATTCAACCTTGATCGAAATGGCGGCCGCTAAGCCCGCCAGCCTCGGGGAGATGGGCGAGGTCAACGGCGTTGGGCCGCGCAAGCTCGCCGAATACGGCCCGACATTCTTGCGGGCCATTACCGAAGCAGACTGACGACGCGCGCGCGGAAGACGCGCATCCATATCAGGAGCGCCAGATCGAGCGGATGCCGTGGAGGAAGGTGCGCACCCCTTCCCGCACGCAAGCGGAGATTTCCGCGTCCGACGGAACGCCGGCATTGAACAGTGCGCGGGCGTGCAGATCGCCCTTCACCAGTTCCAGGAAATGGCGCGCGGCAAGGTCGGGATCCGCCAGCGAGAGGTCGCTGCGCGTGGCTTCGCGGCGCAAATAGGCTGCCAGTTCTTGCGCGGCCGCGGCCGGGCCGGCGGCATAGACCTGACGGCCCAACTCCGGAGACCGCCCGCTCTCGCCCACCACCAGGCGATAGAGAGCCAGGCCCGGTGGCTCCAGGAGCGCGTGGAGGTAGCGGCGGCCGATGGCGTAAAGCGTTTCCTCAAAATCCGCTCCGTGACCCGGCGGCGCCATAAGCGGCGCGACGATCCCGGCGCATACTTGAGCGATGATGGCCCCGAACAGTCCCTCTTTGCTGCCGAAGTGCTCATAGATCGTTGCCCGGCTGCCGCCGGCGCGGCGGATGATTTCGTCCAAGGTCGCGGCGCCGTAGCCATGTTCAAGAAACACATCCCGAGCCGCTGCAAGAATCGCGGCCCGGCGGGCTTCGCCCCGGGAGGCGCGCATGAGAGGCAGAACTTCAGGGCCGTTCATGGCCGCAGAATACATCAGTACTGTACAGTACAGTACTCAAAAATAATTATAATAATCAGTGTATTATGGCTAATCGCGCTTTTAGCCCTGGACCTGGGTTTCCGGACGGTCGGTGCCTTCGGCCACTTCCTGGTGCCACTGTCCATCGCGGTCTTCATAGGTGATGCCGGTGGTGGCGCCGGATACGGCCTGCTTGCGGGATGCGGCTTCGGTGGCGGCGCGGGCGGTGTCATGGGACGGGAACGTCTCCGAGTAGACATCTCCAACCCGATAAGCCCAGCCGCCATCGTGCTGCACGATCTCGTAAACCACCTTGGTCATGACGCCTCGCATATGAAATGGAACTTCCGGAATAGAACTCCCGAGGACGCGCCAAGTTGCGGGGAACCGCAGCGGACCGCGGGGCGTTTTGATCCCATGCGCAAACTGGTGGAATTCGACGACAACACATTTGCCGCCCTGCGGCTGCTGGCAACGGACCGCATGAACTCGCTGCAGGAATTGGCTGATGAGGCTTTCGCAGACCTGCTGCGCAAGCACGGCCGCCCCACGGATGTACGCGATGCCTTGAAGATGAGCTTGGCTGTGGGCGGTAAGCCAGTCGCTAAAAGGCGTGCGCCTAAGAACGGACGAAAACGAGCATAAGGTTATTGGCGGGCATCGCTGCCGTTTCCGTGTGCGTGAATCCGCTCTCGGTGGCTACCCGGACCACCGCGTTTACGTCGCGGATTCCCCACAGCGGGTTGCGGCTCTTAAGCGAAATATCAAAATCCACA
Source organism: Fidelibacterota bacterium (assembly GCA_947470105.1). Lineage (GTDB taxonomy): Bacteria > Pseudomonadota > Alphaproteobacteria > Rhodospirillales > Rhodospirillaceae > SHVO01. The sequence continues at coordinate 13,657 of CANISR010000064.1, forward strand.
TTGCCCTGTCCGCGAAAATCGCCGTCGATGGAGTAGGGGCCGTAGGTCACCAACAGCCCGCCGGGGCCGAGCACCTCGGCCGCGCCTTTGAACAGGGCCAGCGTCGCAGTCCAGGGCGAAATATGGATCATGTTGATGCACACCACCGCATCGGCGCGCAATGCCGGCCACGGCGCTTCCACATCCAGCGTCAGTGGTGTCGCAAGATTGGCGATGCCCGCCGCCGCGCGGTGGGCGGCGATATTCTCTCGGGCGACAGCGTCGGGATCGCTCGGCTGCCAGGTGAGCTCAGGGAAAGCTTTCGCGAAATGCGCGGCGTGATAGCCGGAGCCCGACGCGATTTCGAGCACTACCCCCTTGCGCACGCGCAGATCTGCAAACAGGCGTTCCAGCACTTCGGTGATGGGTGCGGCGTTGCGCGCCGAGGCCGGGGGGATGCTCAATGTCATGGCCGGAGTGTCGGGGCCTTCGCCGGCCCTTGCAAGCCATGTCGTGATTATCCAGGATGCACCCTCACCACATTCACAAGGGGATCATCATGCGCGTCCTGGTTCTTGCCGCTACCGCCGCCGCCTTCCTTGTCTCAAACGTCGTCGCACAGACCGCGCCCGCTCCGGCAAGTCCTGCAGCGGCGATGATGAAGACCTTCACGGCGGGCGCGGATATTCCGGCAATGATCGCCAAGGCCAAGGCCGACCGTAAGGGCGACGCGCCCATGGTGAACCAGCCGATCCTGTCTCTCGCTCCTTACACCGTGGCGCTGGAATATCGCCCCGGCACCGCGCCGGCGTCGCTGCATGAAAAGGACGCTGAACTCATGTTCGTTCTCGAAGGCAGCGGCACGGTGGTCACCGGCGGAAAACTGGTGGACGAGAAGCGCAACAACGCCGCCAACCTCGGCGGCTCGTCCATCTCCGGCGGTAAGTCCCAGGCGGTGGTAAAGGGCGATTTCCTGATCGTGCCCGAGAACACCCCACACCAGATCATTCCCGGCGGCGGCGCCCCCATCGTCCTGATGACGTTCCACGTGCCGCGGCCGGCGCCCGCCAACTGGCCGTAAATCTCCTATATATTCCAGCTATTTGGGCTGCGCGGGCGGCGCATTGCTCGTCTTCCCGACGTGCATTTGTGCGCCGGCCGCGGGTGTCGTAGAAGAGGCGCATGTCCTCACACACGTCGTCCTTTTGGCAATCCCTCTCTCGCGGCTTCCGCTGCCGCTGTCCGTCCTGCGGTGAAGGCCGTTCGTTCCGCGCCTTCCTCAAGGTGAGCGACACCTGTTCCGCCTGCGGCGAGGAACTGCATCATCACAACGCCGACGATCTGCCGGCTTACGTGGTGGTGTCTCTTGTCGGTCACTTCGTGCTGTCGGCGGCCCTGTGGATGGAAGTGGGCTATCAGCCCGCCTACTGGGTGTTCGCGGCGACGCTATTGCCCGCCGCTATTGTCATGACCCTTGGTTTGATCCAGCCGGTGAAAGGCGCCATCGTCGCCCTGCAGTGGCACATGGGTCTGGACGGTTTCGCCCGCGCCAGGGATCGCCGCCTCTCCAAGACCGCCGCTTAGCAAGTACCCCGCCTAGTAATTGATCGTCACCAGGAGCGTGTCATCAACCAAGCCCACGTGCGCCTGGCGTTGACGCGCGGGCATGCGGCCGTAGATCGGCACCGAGACATTAGTGTCCGGGGGCGGCGCGACATCGCGGTACACCTGGCTGCCGCCGGAGCCGTCGCCCCATACCGAAGTCCCCGCGGCGTCGAGATAGAGGTTATAGGCCAGCGCGGTGAGGCCGTGGCCCAATGTCCGTGAATCGTAATAGGTCGAATCACCCCGGGTCAGTGAAATACTGATAGGGCGCGACTGCGTACAGGTGTAGGTGACGATCCCGGTCGTGCGGATGTCGCCCGGCAGCAACGGGTTGTAGGTGCCGAAGTGCACCGGCGTGACACTCACAACGCAGCGGTTCGCCTCCGCGCCAAACGCAGGGGCCGTGAGGGCCAATGCTGCAACGAGTCCTAAGGCTGCTCGCATGTGAGTTTCCCGAGTTGGTTAAAGCGCTCCGTCGACGCCGGAGCTGTCAGCTTGAACCGGCATATACCGCCGCCCTCATATAGGATTGTTGCATCGCCGGCGGCGGGCATTCCTTCGAGGTAGAATTCCCCGCGGGCGCCGATCGGTGATTCCACTGTTACCCCGTTTGCACTGACCGACAGGTCACCGTACGCCGGAACGATGATGGCGTCGCCCCGCTTAACCTCCAGTGTGCCGACGACGGCTTGGAGACGTTTCACGGGAAACGCTACCACCGCGCCGCCACGATAGGCTGTACCCACCACCCGGTCGGTGGCGGCGACGGCGTAGTCGAGGGAAATATCCTGGTCGTCGATTCCGAGTTCATTGCCGTAATAACTGAGCAGGTTGGGCACCAGGAGATCGCCGTAGGCGTCGGTCTTGCCGACGCTCTGGTGCGAGAGGGTTCCCGTGACGCCGCTCAGGCCCGGCACCCGGATCAAGGCGTAAGAGTCTTGGATGGGACGGGTCGGTAGTACACGCCCGCCGATGGCCACCAATGCACCGCTGGCGGAGATGGTCGTCTGGGTGTTGCCCGGGGTGTGGATCACATCCACCTCGTAAAGGCCGTAGCGCCCTTGGTACTGCACATCGGCGAGGCTCACGGCCTGGGCCCCGGCGGAGGACTGGACGATATAGCCGAAGCCTTCGCCATATGGCAGCGAGCGCTGGATCTGCACCGCTTCAGTGGTGCCGCGGCGCTCAAAGGCCACCGAGGCGGTCGCGGTGGTACGGACGCCGAGTGCCACGGTCAATGATGCGAACACGCTATTGTCCACCGGTACACCTGAGATATGCGCGTGGGCAAGGGTGAGCGAAAGATTGTAGCGGCCGCCGAGGCGCGTGGATGCGGTGACGGCGGCGCGGTCGGCCAGCCCTGCATCCCTAAACCTTGAATGCGACAGGTCGAAGGTGAGGTCAGCGTAATTGCCAAGGGGCGTACTGATGAAGGAATCGACACGTGTGATGGCGCGGTCGTCGCGCCGGTCGAGGCCGAGCGTCGCGTACTGCGGCCCGGTGTAAGTGTAGGCCGCACCCAGGCTGAAGGTGGCTGACTGGTAGGTGTATTGGGCAGAGAATGCGCCATCGGTGCGCCCGTCCTGGCGGCTGCCGGCGCCGGTAAGGGACAGGATGCCGAACGGCAATCCTATGGTGGCTTCGGGGCCGAGAGAAACTTTGTGCCGGTCGGCACTGGCGAAGCCGCCGAGGCTGAGCTTGTCAGTGACGCCGGTGCGGTGGTGCGCCGCGATCACGGGTCCGCCGTAAGCGCCCAGTCCGGTCGAGATGGGATCGCGCTCAAAGCCGGCCGTATAGTTGAATTCGGAAAGACCGCGGCGCAGAAGCTGGGTGCCGAGGTAGTAGGGCGCACCCAACTCCTGAGTCTGGCCGAAGGCATTGCGGATCACCACGCGAATATTGCCAGCGCCCGAGACTGCGGGGAGATTCTCGAGATTGAAGACGCCGGGGGGCACATCGACGCTGCGCACCTGGCGGCCGTTCACATAGATGTCGGCGGTAGAGGGCGTGGAGACAACGCCGGCGAAACGCTGGTTGGGGAACGGTGTGAAATAGGGGCGCAACGCGAAATTAGTGCCGTAGCTGACGCCGCCGATGCGCGCCACCCCGCCGAGCAATCCCGCTTCAGCAATGGAATCCCCTACCACCAGCCGGGTGGATTTGCCGCGATTGTCGAAAGTGAGATTGGTGGCGCCGAGGATGAAGCGGCCGGCAGGATTGACCGAGAACGCGTTGTTGAAAAGCGCGCCGCCGACCCGCACGCCCTGTTCGCTGAGGAAGCTGGGCGTATGGCCATTCGTGCTGACGACGCCGTAATTGATGAAGGCCGACGGACTGTCGATGAACTCCAGATTGGTGGGGGCCGCACCGGCGAGATCAATGGTGGACGGCGTCAGCAGTCGTGGGTCCGCCGTCAGGGTCAGGGCAAGATTGGCTTCGTCATAGTCCACGCGGAGGCCCGGACCCAGCGCCGCCACCGCAACGTAGGCGACGCCGCCGATGGTGTGGGTGGCGGTAGGAGCGGCGGTGATCCCCGCCGCGGTGAGGGAGTCGACGGCGATCAGGATCTCGCTCCCGCGCAGGATCACGCGCGCGGTGCCTTTGTCGACGCTATTGACGGTGAATTGCAGGAGCGCGCCGCTCGGGGCTTCGTCAGCCGCCAAGGCGCCTGTGAACAAGGCGGAAACCAAGTGCACCGCCGCCGCATTCAAAACGAGAAAGCAGAGGAAAGTTCTCTTGTACCTCTTCGGCCCGCGTTTGCCCGGCGGCGCTGTGGTCACGGCGTTTCCGTTTGCTGAGCTTTAGGAGGCGCTGGCGCCGGTCTTGAGGAAGCGAGATTCTTTGCCTTCGCCGCAGGCCGTAGCGGAGACGGGGATGCGAGTCTCTGAGAGGTGGCCTGGAGAATCTGGACAGTAGGCTAAGTGGAATTTCCGCCTGAATGCGGCGCATATTGTCGCGAATCAGGAGAGAACATGACCAAACGGACACGGCGGAACCACACACCTGGGTTTAAGGCGAAGGTGGCCTTGGCGGCGG
>CANISR010000065.1 GCA_947470105.1 Fidelibacterota bacterium
ACCGGCCTGCGTCACCTGGAGCGTCAGTTCGACCAGCAGCTCACCAAGCCCGAACCGATCGCGGCCTGCGCCGCTCCGAAGGCGCTGAAGGAAGACCCGAAGCTGGGCGGCGAAGCCGCGCAGATTCAGGAACGTCACCGCCTGATGACCGACCTCATGGTCATGGCGATCGCCTGCGACCAGACCCGCGTCTTCAACATGAGCTATTCGAACGCCTCGTCGAACACCACCAAGGCCGGCTACGAGAAGCCGCACCACACTACCACCCACGAAGAACGCGTGGACGATGCCCTCGGCTATCAGCCGAACTGCTCGTGGTTCACGCGCCGTTCGATGGAAAGCTGGGCCTACTTCGTCGACGCCTTCACCAAGATCAAGGAAGGCGACGGCACCCTGCTCGACAACTGCCTGATCTACGCCAACAGCGACCACGGCTACGCCCGCGTCCACTCGCTCGACGGCATGGCGATGTTCACCGCCGGCAAGGCGGGCGGGAAGATCAAGACCGGCTTGCACATCGACGGCGGCGCCTCGGCCTGCACGCGTCTCGGCTACACCGCCATGCGCGTCATGGGCCTCGACATCCCGTCGTGGGGCACGAAGAGCAACACGACGTCGAAAGAGATCGGGGAAATCCTGGTCTAGGCGCGCGGCCCCGGGCGAAGTTCTCCGCCCGGACAGGAATGAATCCTGTCCGGGCGAGCGCTTAAGCGGGGAAACGGCTTGCGGAGGGCGGACGCCGGTAGAGGCGAACGCGCATTGAATAAGGGATGGATTATGAAAAAGCTTAGCGGACTGGTGAGCCTTGTAGCCGTGGCGGCGTTCGCGTTGGCCATCGGCAGCGCCCACGCGGCGGAAAAGCGGCTGATGGAAGACTACGTGAAGTCGCCGCTGCCGCCCGGCTTTCAGGTGATCGTCACCGAGCTTGAAGGTCCGGTGTTCGCCGACGCGCAAGGCAAGACCATGTACAAGTGGCCGATCAAATCCATCCGCAACGGCGATGTCGGCGAGCAGAAGGGCAAGCCCACCTGCGACGACACGGTTTATAAGGTCAACGCCGGGCTCATGAGCCCCTATCCGGGCGGCTATACGCTGCCGGAAGTCGAAACCCGCCCGTCGTGCCTGCATGAATGGCCGGCGGTATACGCCTCGGCGGACGACAAGCCGGTAGGCAAGTGGACCGTGGTCGACCGCAAGGACGGCAAGAAGCAGTGGGCCTACGACGGTTTCGCTGTCTACACCTCGATCCTCGATGAAGTCCCCGGTGATACCCGTGGCGGCAGCAAGCGCAAGGAGGGCGGCGACTCTCCCGCTTACCGTGAGCCGGTGGGACCCTTGCCCAATATCCCCGCGCAGTTCGGCGTCTATGCCGTGGCCAAAGGCCGTATCCTCGGCACCGCTACCGGTTACTCGGTTTACAGCTACGACAAGGATACCGCCACCAAGTCCAGCTGCACCGGCTCCTGCCTGAACGAATGGGCGCCGATGCTCGCAGCCGAGAATGCCATCGCCTTGGGTGATTGGTCGATCCTCGAGCGTGCGCCCGGCATCAAGCAGTGGGCCTTCCGCAAGAAGCCGCTGTACACCAAGATCTCGGACGAAAAGTTCCGCAGCTACGAAGGCAGCGACGTCCCCGGCTGGCACAACGTGTTCACCCAGACCGAGCCGCCGGCGCCCAAGGGCTTCTCGGTGCAGGACACGCGCGCCGGCCAGGTGCTGGCGGATGCCAAGGGCCGCACGCTCTACATCTACAACTGCGGCGACGACGCCATCGACGAACTGGCCTGCGACCATCCGAGCGCGCCGCAGGCTTACCGCTTGGCCATCTGCGGCGGCGGCAGCTTCGAGAAGTGCAACAAGACCTTTCCGTATGTGATCGCCGAAGCGGGCGCCAAGAGCGAGACCCGCGCGTGGACCACGGTCAGCATCAACCCCAACACCGGAAAGTTCGCCAAGGCCGGCGAGGCGGGGGCCCTGCATGTCTGGGCCTATCGCGGCCGCCCGGTCTATCTGTTCGGCGGCGACAAAAAGGCCGGCGATGTTGAAGGCGACGCCTGGGGCGAGTTCAACGGCCACCGCAACGGCTTCAAGGCATTCTGGCTGCGCGACGACTTCCGCAACAACGCGGGCTAACGGTTTAATCGGGCTCAGGGAGAGACATCATGACGCGCATTACAGCATTCCAAATCGGCGCGCTCTTTGCCGCGGTGACGACGTTCGCCGGCGTGGCAAGCGCAGATGAGTCCGCGGCGGTGATCCGCAACGGCACCATCGGTTACGTGCTCACCGACTATCACTGGGCCCAGTATCAGACCAAGGACTCCAAGGCCGAGTGCCCGCAGGGCTTCAACGACGGCCCGCGTGAGCAGTTCAAGGTCCTGTTCCCGGATGACGGCAAGCAGCGCACGCTGCTGGAAACGCAACTCGCCCGTGAATCCGCCATCTGGCATCCGGACCTGTCGCCCGAGCCTTACGCCTTCAAGGAAGCCACCGGCAAATACGCCATCGGCATGAACCTTGACGGCAAGGTCGGCCCGAACGATTTCACCAGTCCGGACGGTGACGTAAAAGGGGTGGATAACCAGCTTTATCGCGTGCTCGGCTGCGTCTCCAACTACCGTGGTCCCGACGGCACGCTCTATCACTTCAATAACAAGTTCATGCAGCAGCATGAATATGCCCGCGTACTGATCGAACTGAGCGGCGTCGACAGCCTGGCCAACGACAACGACATCACGGTCACCACCTACCGCGGCCGGGACGGCCTGCTCACCGACGCCACCGGCAACAGCTTCATGCCGGGCGGCACCCAGCGCGCCGATCACCGCTGGGGCAAGGAGTTCATCGCGCGCTTCAAGGGCAAGATCGTCGACGGCGTCATGACCATTCAGGCCAGCGACTTCTTTGTGCCCACGACCTGGGCTTTCGAGGACATGACGGCGGAATGGTTCCGGGATCCCCGCTTCCAGCTCAAGATCAACCAGGATCGCGCCGAAGGCCTGCTCGCCGGCTATGTCGACGTTGACACCTTCTACCGCCAGATGGCGCGGGCCGTGTCGACCCATCACCAGAGCTACGGTCAGCAGTCTTCGCCCTCGATCTATCGCGCGCTGCACAAGCTCGCCGACGCCTATCCCGACAAGGATGGCCACAACACCGCCATCTCCGCCGCGATGGATGTGAAGTTCGTGCAGGTGTTCATCGACCACCCGCCGCAGGAAACCGCGGCTAAGGACGCCGAAGCTACGGCCCGCGCGGCCCGCCACTAACCGTAGGCGGCTGACGGCCTAATTGAGGGGAAGGGAGAGAGCATGACGCGCAATTTCGGCATCCAGCTCGGCGTGCTCTTTGCCGCGACGGCGGCTTTCGCCGGCGCGGCCAGCGCCGACGAAACCGCGGTGCTCCGCAATGGCACGATCGGCTACGTGCTGACCGACTATCACTGGGCCGTGTACCAGACCAAGGATACCAAGGACGAGTGCCCCGCTGGCATGAACGACGGCCCGCGCGAACAGTTCAAGATCCTGTTCCCCAGCGACGACAAGCCGCGGACCCTCGGCGAAACACAGCTCGCCCGTGAATCGGCGGTCTGGCATCCGGACTTATCGCCGGAGCCCTACGCCTTCAAGGAAGCCACCGGCAAATATGCCATCGGCATGAACCTCGACGGCAAGGTCGGCCCCAACGACTTCTCCAGCCCCGACGGCACGGTCAAGGGCGTGGACAATCAGCTCTATCGCGCCCTCGGCTGCGTCACCAGCTACCGCGGCCCGGACGGCGCGATCCATTACTTCGGCAACAAGTTCATGCAGCAATACGATTACGACCGCGTGCTGCTGGAATTGACCAATGTCGAAAGCCTGACCAACGACAACGACGTGACGGTCACCACCTACCGCGGCAGCGACGGATTGCTCACCGACGCCACCGGCAACGGCTTTATGCCGGGCGGCACCCAGCGTGCGGATCACCGCTGGGGCAAGGATTTCATTATCCGCTTCAAGGGCAAGATCGTCGACGGCGTCCTCACCGCCGACGGCGCCGACCTCTATATTCCGGCTAGTTCCACGTTCGAAGACGTGAGCGTCCACCGCATCCGCGATGCGCGCTTCCAGTTGAAGGTCACCCAGGACGGCGCTGAAGGCCTGGTGGGGGGCTATGTGGATGTGGAAACCTTCTACCGCCAGCTCGTGCAGTCCTGGTCGACCCATCACCAGAGCTACGGCCAGTTGTCCTCGCCGTCGCTGTACCGCGCCTTGCACAAGCTCGCCGATACCTATCCCGATAAGGACGGCCACAACACCGCCATCTCAGGCGCCATGGATCTGAAGTTCACGCAGGTCTTCATCCGGCACCCGGCCCAGGAGACCGCAGCCAAAGACGGCGACACCACGGCCCGCGCGGCCCGCCACTAGGCCTCAGTCGCGGCAATAAAATAAAGCCCGCTAGGTCAATGACTTAGCGGGCTTTTCTTATTACTGTAGGCTGCCCGTTCAAGGCCGTAGCAGGAACCCGTCTGATTACCGACCAACCCATCGCATCGCGCTACGTCTGGCTCGCCCTCGCCTTCGTGCCCTTGGTGGCGTGGAGCAAGGACGCCGCCGTCGTGGCGATGGTCGTGGCGGCCCTGTTGGTTCTGGCGGCGCCGGTCCTGCGCGCGCCGGCCTTGGCGGATATGCGCCGTCCTACGCTGCCTCTGGTGCTGGCCTGCGCCTTCCTGCTGTGGGCCCTGGCGGCGGTAGGGTGGTCGCCCGCCCATCGCGCCTCCGACTGGCTGAAGGCGGTTCCCGTCATTCTCTCGGCCTGGGTGGCAGGGCGCGCCCTCGCGCGTGCGCCGGTGCAGGCTTTGGCGCGGCCGGCGGTGGGGGCTTTCTGTGCTCTGCTCACGCTTCTGATCGTGGAGCGTGTCACGGATGGCTTTGTGATCGGGCTAGCCCGCACGGGCGATTCCCGCGATCGCCTGTTCGACATCCTTTCGCCGGGCCTGGCGCTGCTGTCGTGCCTGGTGTTCCCGGCGGCGGCCTTGCTTGCGCGTTTGACCGGTCGCACGCTGGCGGGCTGGGGCCTCGTCGCTGTCTGCCTGGGCCTGGGGTTGAGCTACCGCATGGACGCGGCGCCGGTGGCCATTGCATGCGGCTGCGTTTCGTACGCCGTGGTGAGGGCAACAAAGAAGCCGGGCTTCATCCTGATCCTACTGGGAATCGCGGCTGTTGCCCTGTCGTGGGGCGCTGTGGCCGCGCTCGCGTGGCGACACAGTCAGCAAGAATGGCTCACCGGCCACATCAATCTCAATTGGGGCTACAGGGTAGAGATCTGGAACCGGGTGCATGTGCTGATCTCCGGACGGCCCTGGGCTGGGTACGGCTTCGATACCGCGCGCATCATCGCGCAAGGGCCCGGGGTGACGTTCCTGCATCCCCACAACGGCCTGCTGCAGATCTGGCTGGAACTGGGTCTGGTGGGCGTGGTGCTGTTCCTGGGATGGGGTGCGGCGGCGGCCTGGGCCTATCTCCGGGCGCGCCCCGCCCCGGACAGGCTCGCCACAGCAGCTGCGACGGTAACCGCGGTGGCGGTGTTCTGGCTCATCAGCTTCGGCGTCTGGCAGGGATGGTGGCTGGCCGCCATCGGCCTCACGTTCTGCGCGGCGACACTCGCCGACAGGGTCAGTTCGACGCCAGATCCATGAGATAGGCGCCGTAACCGCTTTTCTTCAGGGTCTCGCCCAACGCCATCAATTGCTGGCGGTCAATCCAGCCGTTGACGAAGGCGATCTCCTCGGGGAGCGCCACGGGCTGATTTTGGCGATGAGCAATGGTGCTGATGAAATTGCCGGCCTCCAACAGGCTTTCGAAGGTGCCGGCGTCGAACCAACTGAAGCCGCGCCCCAAGTGCTCGACGTAGAGCTTCTTGCGTTCCAGATAGACGCGATTGACGTCGGTGATCTCCAATTCACCGCGGGGGCTGGGTTTCAGCGTACGGGCGATTTCGAGCACCTCGTTGTCGTAGAAATAGAGCCCGGTCACCGCCCACTTGGATTTTGGCGCGGGCGGCTTTTCCTCAATGGACGTGGGTGTTCCATCGGGGCCGAAGGCCACCACGCCGTAGCGTTCCGGATCGCGGACCTGATAAGCGAAGACGCTGGCGCCCGATGGACGGCTGGCGGCGCTCCGCAGCTTTTCGGTGAGGCCGTGGCCGTAAAAAATGTTGTCGCCGAGGACCAGCGCGACCGGGTCACTGCCGATGAAAGACCGTCCGATGATGAAGGCCTGGGCGAGGCCGTCAGGGCTCGGTTGTTCGGCAAAGAACAGGTTGATGCCCCAGCGCTTGCCGTCGCCCAAGAGGCGACGGAAGTTGGGCGCGTCGTGGGGCGTGGTAATGATCAGGATGTCGCGGATGCCGGCGAGCATCAGCATCGACAGCGGATAGTAGATCATCGGCTTGTCGTAGACCGGCAAAAGCTGCTTCGACACCGCTTCGGTGAGCGGATGGAGCCGAGTGCCGGAGCCGCCCGCGAGTACAATTCCCTTCATCGTTTCCCCAAATCCCTTTTTAGTGAGCTTTCTGCGACGGCAGCGTTTCCGCCAGCATCTCGCGCAAGCTTTTCGGCCAAGACGGCATAGTCATACCATGGACCGCCGCAAGGCGGCTGCAATCGAGCACCGAATTGGCCGGGCGCCGGGCGGGGGTGGGGTAGTCGCTGGTGGCGATGGGCTCCAGGCGGGGCGTCTTGGCCAGGTTTGCGGCTTCGAAAATGCCGCGGGCGAAACCGAACCATGTGGTTTCGGCGCCGCCGACACAATGGAATATCCCCAGCAGGGACGGGGCCACCGGGCCGGTGCTCAGGCTTGCGGCCAGGGCAAGGACGGTGTCGGCGATGTCGGCGGCGGCGGTCGGACAGCCGCGCTGATCGTCGACCACGCGCAAAACCTCGCGTTCCGCCCCCAGGCGCAGCATGGTTTTCACGAAATTGTTTCCGTGGGTGCCATAAACCCAGGCCGTGCGCAGGATGATCGCCGGTGCGCCCGACTGCGTGACCGCGCGCTCGCCCGCGAGCTTGCTGGCGCCGTAGACCCCCAGCGGCGCCACCGGATCGTTTTCGACATACGGCCCGATTTTGGCGCCGTCGAAGACATAGTCGGTGGAGATATGGATGAGCGGAATATTCTTGTCCGCGCAGACCTGGGCGAGGTTGCGGGGGCCGGCTTCGTTGACCGCGAAAGCCAGGTCGCGCTCGCTTTCCGCCTTATCGACGGCGGTATAGGCGGCCGCATTGACCACCACACTGGGGCGCATGCGCGCCACGGCGTCGCGCACATGGTCGCCGTCTGTGATGTCGAGTTCGCCGTGGCCGAAGGCGCGGACGCCAAGTCCGGGCCCGCGGCGGGCGATTTCCCATCCAACCTGGCCGTTGGCGCCGGTGAGCAAAATCATCGCGAAGCAGAGCCCTCATACTGGAAATGTGCCGGCAGGTCCGCGAGCCGCGGCTGGACTTTGTCCTTTTCGGAGAGCAGGGCTTCGTCCGCCGCGACCGGCCAGGAAATGCCCAGCGCGGGGTCATTCCACAACAGGCCTTTGTCATGGGCGGCGGAGTAATAGGCCGAGACCTTGTAGATCACTTCCACATCCGGCGTCAGAGTTACCAGGCCATGGGCAAACCCGGCCGGAATGAAAATCTGGTTCCAGGCCTCGGCGGAGATTTTAGCGGCGACATGCTGGCCATAGGTCGGAGAGCCCGTTCTGATGTCCACCGCCACGTCGAGGATCGCCCCGCGGACCACGCGCACCAGCTTGGCCTGGGCGAAAGGTGATGTCTGGAAATGCAGGCCGCGCACCGTGCCTTGGGCGGCGGAGAAGGCGTGGTTGTCCTGGATAAAGTCGACATCGATTCCGCCCGCCGCCAGCGCACGCTGTGTATAGGTCTCGGAAAAGAACCCGCGGGCGTCGCCGTGTTTCTTGGGGATGACGATTTTGACTTCGGGGATCGCGGGATTTGGCGTCAGGAATTCCATAGCTTTGCCTTGGCGCTTTATTGCGGCCCGGGGGTGTTGGCGGGGCCGCGGAGATAGATGGTCGTGCCGGGTCCGGAAACCTGGGCGCGCGCCTGATCCTTCAGGACATCCACATAGCGCGCAGCCCAATTGGTGAACCGCGACTGTTCTGTACCATTGATTGCCCAGTCCTGCACGATGGCGACAGATGGGCGCGCCACTTTGGTTTCGGCTATGGCCGACGGCAGCCATCGGGGACGCAGTACCAGGAAGCTGTCGTCTACGTAGAAGTTGTGAAGCAGCATCCGGCGGGCGGTCATGAAAGCAACCCCGGGGCAGTAGGGCACGCAAACGATGGCGTCGCCGGGCTGGGAGTTGGCGGTCACGCTGTCGCGGAGGAATGTGAGTTGCTCCAGTTCAGCGGGCGCGACTTTGACGTCCACGCCGTTTTCGGCCCGGAAGGGCTCGGTCCGGCCCCGGGCCATGCCGATGGAGCCCGTGGCGGGCGAGGGTAGGCCGACCCCGAGGTAAAGACCGAGGTAGGCCACGGCAACACCGCCGCCGGCTGCCACGGCCCGCGGGCGCCAGGACGCCTGCTTGAGGTGCGTCAGGAATACACCCGTCATCACCACGAACCCTGGCATGAAGTTGGCGATATGCGACAGGTCTGGGCGAAAGAAGAAGTAGTGGGGAAAGGCGGCCGCGCCGGCCACCAGGGCGATTCCAGACTGCGCCAACGCGGCCGGGTCACGCCGCAGCCGCGACTTGAACGTCAGCGCGGCGAAAGTCCCAAATGCCGCGAACATGATGAGGGGCGCATAGACCAGGGCCGCCAGCGCAGGTTCGTCCAGGCCGGGCCGGGCCAGAACCGTGATGGTTGCGCCCGCCTCCGCATCCTGTCCCAGCCCCTTAAGGCCATTGAGCAGCAAACCGATGAGCATCAGTGGATAGTCCACGTATTGATGGGCAACAAGTGCGCCGTAACCGCCCACGAGCGCGAGAAGCGCCGCGGGGATGGCGATGGCTGCAAAGCCGCCCACGATGCCCGTCAACAGTTTGCGGCCCAAATTTACCGGCCAGAATGTCAAAAGCACTATGGCCGCCAGGGGCAACGCGAAGATGAACCCGAAGTCCGGCCGGATCTGAAAAGAGAACGCCAAAGCGGCGCCGGCCAGGGCGCCGTCGAGGACCGTACCCTGAGTCATGCGCGCGGCCAGGCGCATCTGGGCGCCGGCATTGAGCAATACACACAGGCCATAGAATGACGTGGCGGGAAACGCGGGCGCTACCGCAATGACGCCAGCCAGCGCCGCGGCAAACAGCGCGGAGCCGGAGATCTTCTCGAGGGTGTAAAAGGTCAGCACCGAGGTCAGCGTGATGACGGTGAAAAATAGTATCTTCACCAACAAGAAGTTGACGCCGAACAGGTGAAACAGTGCAGCGCCGGCCTTGAACCAAATCAGGCCATAACTCAGGTCCATGTCCTGCGGCGGCCGGCCGAGAAAGAGCTCATAGGCTGTCTGGGCATAGTTGCCGTCGTCGGCGAAGTTGAAACCGGCGTCGATGTAGAGCGCGTAGTACCCCGCCGACAGCACAGCCAGAGCTAGCGCCGTCAGGTGCCTGGCAAAACTGCTTTTCGTTGCTCCCATGCTTCCGGCCGGTCAGTTCTGTCCCGGGGCAAGATCCCGGTACAGGGCATCATAGTCGGACGCGATATGGGTGGAGGCAAATTCCTTGAGGACGCGGTCGCGGCCGGCTTGCCCAAATGTTGCCCGTTCGGCAGGGTGATCGATCATCCAGGCCATGGCGTCGGCGAGCGCTGCTGGGTCGTTGGGCGCCACCAGAAGCCCGGTCTCGCCAGCGACAACAATGTCGCTGTTGCCGCTGACGTCGGTAGCGATCAACGGCCGGCCGCAGGCTGAGCCTTCCAGCAGCACCCGCGGAAGTCCTTCGCCGCCCAGGGCGGCGTGAACGACGACGTGGCATTGGGCGAGGGCGGCGCGCACGTCCGGGATTTGGCCGAGGAACCGGATGCCCGGAAGTTTTGACCACGCGTCGATGGCGGAGTGCGGGATTGATGACGGGTTCTCAGGATCGGGCGCACCCGCCACATGCAATTCGGCGGTTAGCCCACGTTTCAGCAGCTCCTGATGCGCCTCGATCGTGACCTGGACGCCCTTCATATACAGCAGCCGGGTTATCATCAGGAAACGGAAGGGCGCCGTCGCCGGCGGTTGCGGCAGGTGCGCGAAACGGTTGGTATCGATGCCCAGGCCGCGGATCAGGCGGACGCTGCCGGCAGGCATGCCAAGGCGTTCGACGGCGAAGCGGGCGTCCACCATGTTGTGCGCCACCAGTTTCGCGCCGTCGAAATTCGCGCGGCGCAATACGGCTGCGCACATGGTCTGTGCGATACGTGCGAACAGTGTGCGGGCATAAAATAGGAACCCGAATCCTGTCAGCGTATTGATGATCCTGGCGCCGCTCGGGGCGGCCAGCGTGCCGATGATCGCGGGCTTCATGGCGATGTTGTGCAGGATGTCCGGCTTCAGGGCCGCCAGCAGGCGCCTGACCCGTCGCAATTCGGGCAGGAATTGCCAAGCCGCCTGTAGCAGCGCGCTCGACCGCCGCCAGGGGAAATCGGTGATCTTGAATCCTCCCACAGCCGGTAAATCGCCCGACGCGCCGCAGAAGGCGATTACGTGAACGTCGAAAGCGGCTTGAGTCGCGGCCGAGGCCAGATCGTTCCGCATGGCGTGGAAGAAGTAGTACTCGGTTACCAGAAAGACCAGGCGGGGCTTCGCTGGAGGGTTTAGGAGCGTGGTCATGCTAGATTCGGCACTTGATCTGGTGCCGGAGGCAGGGCGCGAGAACGGCCGGGATCTCGCACGTAAGGCCGCTCAACAGGATTAGGGTCGGTGTCATGACGACGCGTTCAATGCTATTTTTCACGTGCTAGACAAAGTCGTATTGAGTGGCTAGGTAAACCATAACCAGCTCGGCATAATAAAGCATCGCCGAAAATCTGGACTGCAAGCCCACAGCAACGCCGCACCCGCATCTTTCTCAGGTTCGTTCCCCTCGATGCCTCAAGAAAATGAACCCCTCGGACTAGGAAGATCTGGTTCCATCTTTGGCAAGGTAGATGGGCTTCTGTTTTGTCTGTTCATCGCGGTCATCCTGACCAAATCCATCACCGATTTGGATTTGACCTGGGACTCCCTCAATTACCATTTGCCCTTTGCCGCCCGGCGCGCAGGGCTGATCCCCGCCGATGTCTACCAGTTCCAGAACTGGTTGGAGGATTGCTATAAAGGCATCCCGGCGGTGCCCTATTATATCTACGGGTTTCTGTGGCGCGTCTCCCGGGACATCAATACTCCGAATATCGTCAGCGGGCTTGCGTTCGCGGGGTATTGCTTCTTCGTCGCGCGCACGTTCCGCGCACCGCTCACACTGGTCGCGATAGCTTTCGCGGCCATTCCCATCATCCAGCTCAGCCTGTCATCGGTCTATACAGACCTCATCACCAATGTTTGCTTTACCGGCGGCCTGGTGCTGGTCACGATGATTCTGATCGAGCGCAAGCAGCCCTTGCTGTGGCGCACCCTGGGCGCGCTGGCGTTCGTATCGGTGTCGGCCAATTTCAAAGTCCAGTTTATGGCGCTTGGCGGGATGTTCGTGGCGGCCTTCGCGGTCATGCTTTTCCTGGTGAAGGATGACGGCAAACGCTTGCTTTCTGTGCTTAGCGACGAATGGGCGCGCGCGACCTTCCCGACGAAGGCGCTTCTGCCGATCCTGGTGCTGTGCTGCTACGCATCGGCTTTAAAGAATACGATTTTCTACCATAACCCGCTCTTCCCGGTGGGCATCTCGGTCTTGGGGCATCGTGTGCTGCCGGGCATCATCGCAGCCGACGTGTATCATGAACCCCGCTATCTCGACGGCGCCCCGGAAATCATCCAATGGACGCTGTCGGTGCTCGAGTACCTGTCGTTGGGGTTCCGGCCGACGCCCTATACTCATGGTCAGGGCGACGTTCCGGCTGATTCCCAAGGCCTGCGGATGGGGGGCTATTGCGCGGCCTACGTACTCTACAACCTCGGCATATTTGTATGGGCGACGCTCTGTGGCCGCAGCCCGCGCAAAGCCCTGTTTGGTGGCTTTCTGGCCCTGACCCTGGTGGTGGCGTTCCTGCCGTCCGCCCACGAGCTGCGCTACTATTCGTTTTGGATGCTCTACCTTGTGACGATGAATATCGCGCTGCTGTGGAAATGGCAGGAAGACGGCGCGGGCCGGCGCCATTTTGCCTTTGTCGCGGTTGCTGTCTTCGTATTCGTCGCGTCTATCACCGGCTGGACCGCGTTCACCCGGAAAAACCTCACCGTGAAGGGCTATCTCGCTGCCCTGAATTTGAGCTCGATCTATGAGCCTGGATTGGAAGACGGCGGGCGGTACTGCCTGGTCAATTGGGCGTTCAACCCGATGCTGGGATCGTCCTTTTTTCATAAGGGTCACACCTATTTTGCCCGGGAGGCCGATGGCGCGGCCTGTCCGCCGGGCTTGATTCGGATCGATTTGGAACAGTTGCGGGCCGCCGCGGCGCGTTAGTGCGCAGGCTCTAATCCGGGTTACCCTGATTCTTTGCTGGGGGCGCCAAATGCCCGTCGTGTTCTTGCGTCGCGATCAGGCGATGGAGCGGCTCGCGGATGACATCGTTTACGTCGAAGTTGATCGCGGAAATCAAAAGCTGCATGCCGGTTATGAACGGCAGAGCCGCCAGCATGACAGTGCCGGCGGATGCGGTGACGCCGTCCCGGGCGCTGTCGTACCAGCCGACACCGCCTACTCCAAATCCGAAGGCCAGCAAGGCGATGGCGCATAGCAGTTCGACGCTCGCGATGTTGAAGTCCAGGATGAAGTACCGGTAGAGCACGCGCTTGACGAAGTTGCGGATGTGATTGAACAGAAACGGCAACACCACGCGTCCGATTCGCAGAGAGCTTTGCTCGTCGCCGTAGACCGCCCCCATTGGCACATCGATCACCAGCGCACGCGCCACGCCCAGACGGAAGAGCATGTCGGATTCGAAGAAATAGCGCTGCGCGATCTTGTTGAGAGGCAGGCGCCTCAGGACCTCGGCATGGCAACAGACGTAGCCGTTGTTAGGGTCGAACAGATGCCAATATCCGCTGGAGAGCTTGCACAGCAGCGAGAGCAGGCTGTTTCCAAATAGCCGCAGCGCGGGCATCTGTCGAACCGATTCGATGCTAGTGAAGCGGTTGCCCTTCACATAGTCGGCCTTGCCGTTGATGATCGGCGATATGAAACGCGGCAGCAATTGTGGGTCCATCTGTCCGTCACCGTCGATCTTAGCAACGATGTCGGCGCCCAGCGCCAAGGCTTCCTGGAAGCCGCGGATGGTCGCGCCGCCAACCCCAAGATTCACGTCGTTGCGAAAGACGCGTACGCGCGGGTCGGTGGCCTGGGCGGCAATATGGGCGCCGGACTCTTCCGGGCACCGGTCATCCACGCAAATAATGAAGTGCACGAAGCCCGGCACTGCGGCGATGACGCGAAGCACAGCGGCGCGGACCCGGTAGCAAGGGATGACAACCGCGATGACTGGTGACCGCATTGCTCAGCGGCCCGCGACGATGACGATGCCGGCGACGATAATCACGGCGCCGATGATGAAACGCAGCGACAAGACTTCGCGGAAAATAATCATGCTCAGGACCGGCACCAAAACGAAAGAAAGCGCGACAAAGGCATAGGCCAACGATAAGGGCGCTGTCTGCAGCACGCGAATCCACACAAGCGTGGCCGCTCCATACACTGCCAGGGCGACAAACAGGAGCGACAGCACCCAGGCGCTGAAATAGGTCTGCTGCAGGTTGGCGCGCAGCGCGACCATCTTGAACAGGACTTGCCCTGCCGACATCATCAGCACCGTCGCGGCAATCAGCGCGATCTCCAGGGGCTTCAGTCCGCTCATTTCGCTCTCCTCGTCGGCAAGCCAAACGGCGGTTTTAGGGCAGGCGCCGGAAATAACTGCGAACCCTCTAGAAAGGTCGATATTGGCATTAGATTTCCCGTTTGCGGAAGATGCTGACCTCAATATCCGGCGGCAGCCACGCCAGTACAAAGGACACGCACCATATGCCCGCGAACATGAGGGCGCCGCCGATTCCGGTGTTGGAGTCCTTTACCCGTTTCCAAAGTCCCGCGCGCGCAACCGAGTTCAGGCGAAACCTGGCGGCTTCCCGCAAACCCGAATTCCGTTCAATGAGGCGTTGGAGGTTCGACGGGTTGAAATAGCTGACGTGAGGGGAGGAATAGCCCTTTTGCCACAATCGTTCGTAAGGACCGGACACGCCCAGCGAATTGAGCGCTCCTGCCAGCCGGAAGAAGATGCCGTTGCTTGAGGGGCAGTTGAGCACAACCAGCCCCCCGGGGGAGAGTTGCGCCTCGATTTTGCTTACGATCTGCGAGGGTGCTGGGATGTGTTCGAAGACATCATTGAAGACGATAATGTCATGGAGGCCGTCCGCCGCGAGATCGTCCGGGAAGTATCCGATATCGACACGATGGCCTGCCGCGCGCGCGAGACTGGCGTTGCCTGCTTCGGGTTCAATACCTTGTGGCAACGCCCCACGCTGTTTGGCGGCCGCCAGAAACCAACCCCTGGCCGATCCCACTTCCAGGATCCGCGCCCCTTTCAAGGGCATCATAGGTTCGATGCGGTCGAACATGCGTTCGTAATTGTGCCGCCGCAAGGTCTCAAGCCCGTCCATTTCCGTCCCAATTCCCGGTGTGAGGGTGGAGAGGAGAAAGCCGCAGGAAGGGCATTCAAAAGTCCAGGCGCCGGTGGATTTCATACGGCCCAGACACGCCTCGCAGAGACGGTCCTCGGAAGCGTTGGGCGAATGGTCGTGGCTGGCGCTCAGCGGCATCGCACACCGTATTGATATGATCGAAGTCTGGGAAACCTAAGTCGCGACGTCGCGGCCCGCCGGCGGTTTTAACGTCTCTTCCGCCAGGGGCACAACACCCCGGTTTGGAGCCGGCGCGGGCAGCTGCTTTTGAGAAACCTTACCCTTTAAGCTTGCCAAGGCCCTCCATAATTTGGCAAAAAAGCCAGAAATCACGGGCGTTTACCCGCCTCGAACCCTATGATCCCGGCTGCGGCGCCTCCCGGGGTCTGCTATATGGCCGCCGGCGGGCCCGCACCGTTTTCGCTAC
Organism: Fidelibacterota bacterium; assembly: GCA_947470105.1. Classification (GTDB taxonomy): domain Bacteria; phylum Pseudomonadota; class Alphaproteobacteria; order Rhodospirillales; family Rhodospirillaceae; genus SHVO01. Next base: position 15,234 of record CANISR010000065.1, read on the forward strand.
TTTTCCGCCCTAGGAACCCCGCCGTTCATGGATAGCGCCGAGAGACCCGTCACGTTCGAGACATACCTGTCGCGCGACTCGTTTTTCACGCCCGCGTTCCGCCCGGAATCGGCTTGGATCGATCACGGTCCGTTCGCCTTCTGGCTGATCCAGGCGCTGCGGCCCCGGACGCTGGTCGAGCTCGGCACCCACGGCGGCTATTCCTATTTTGTCTTCTGCCAGGCGATCAAAAGCTTGAACCTCGACACCCGCTGCTTTGCGGTCGACACTTGGCAAGGCGATGAGCACGCGGGCTTCTACAGCGAGGACTTCTTCAACCGCGTCTCCGACCACAACGCAGCCCACTACGGCTCGTTCTCACGCCTTGTGCGCGCGACCTTCGATGCTGCACTTGCGCACTTCAGCGACGGCGCCATCGATCTGCTGCATATCGACGGCCGTCACTTCTACGAGGACGTCAAACACGATTTCGAAGCTTGGAAGCCCAAGCTTTCGGACCGGGCGGTGGTGCTGTTCCACGACACCAACGTCCGCGAGCGTGACTTCGGGGTTTTCCGGCTGTGGGAAAGCCTTCGGGACGCATACCCATCTTTCGAATTTTTCCACGGCCACGGTCTGGGCGTACTCGCCTATGGCCCGAAGGCGCCACGGGCGATTATGGATTTTATCGCCGCGTGCCGCGATTCCAAGACCGCCGCGGATGCACGCTTGGCGTATGGACGTTTGGGAGAGACGTTCAGAAACGAAGCCGTCGCCACGGCGCGGATCACTCTGCTGACAGAACGAGCTAAGGCTTTGGAAGTGCGGGGCGATACGCTCGACGACGTGGTCGCCGATCTAAACGGTAAACTTCATCAGGAGGTTGTTCGGGCCAACGAGGTCGAACGCCGCTTCGCCGAAACCGAGGGATTGCTCAAGCATCAAATTTATGAGGCGGGCCTGGAGTTCGAGCGCCATAAAGAGCATACAGTCGGCCAGCTAAAGCATCAGATTTATGAAGCTGGTCTGGAACTCGAGCGCCAAAGGCACGAAGCAACGGTCAAGCTCGAGCACCAAAGGCACGAAGCGGCGGTCAAGCTCGAGCACCAGGAGAGCATTGCCAATCATTTCGAAAAGCAGCTCAAGCAATTCATGATGCGGGCCGAGGCGCAGGACCAGCGGGCCATTGCGCTAGAAGGCGAAATCAACCGCATGGCAGGCGCGGTTCACGGCCTAGCGGCCGAAGTGAGCGCTAGAGACGGCGTCATCGCGGCGATGCAGAATTCGACGAGCTGGAAAATCACCAAACCTGTCCGCTTCCTGCGCCGTGGTCCGGGCGCCCTGGTGCGGCGCCTGCGTATGATTGCCGCGGACACGGTACGCCGTCTTTACCGCGCTCTCCCGCTTCCGCTTTGGATCAAGCGTTCGCTGATGCACACGATTTTCCGGGCCACTGGCGGCCTGTTTCGGCGCACATCAGTGTACCAAGAGTGGGAGCGGTCGTTCCGGGCGGAGCTCTCGAAAACCGCCTGGAAACGCGCGGCGGGGGGGCGCCGGGCGCCGAAGGAAGTCGCGCGCCTGCCGGAGGAGGATTACAGCATCGCCGTGCCTTTTGGGTATGCGCCCGATCCGGGAACGCCGCGGCTGGCGGCCATCTGCCACGTTTACTACGACAACATCACACCCGAAATTCAGCGCTATCTGGCGCATATTCCGTTCGCCTTCGATGTCTACATTTCGACAGATACCGAAGCGAAAAAGGCGCTGATCGAGGCCAATTTCCGCGGCTGGACCCGCGGCAAGGTGGAGGTGCGCATAGCGCCCAACCGCGGCCGCGATATTGCGCCCAAGCTTGTCCAGTTCCGCGATGTCTATCCGAACTACGACTATGTCCTGCACCTTCACTCCAAGGCGTCCAAACATGCCGGATTGTTGGCGAGTTGGCGCGGCTACGCCTACGAAACCCTGCTCGGCTCGCCCGCGATTGTCGCCAGTGTGTTCGACGCCTTCCGCCGCCGCCCCGATCTCGGCATCGTCGCGCCCCAGCACTTCGAGGTCATGCGCCATTGGGTCAATTGGGGCGACAATCTGGAATTCGCGCAGCCCCTGGCCAAGCGCATGGGCTTCACCTTGTCCGAGGACAAGGTGTTGGACTTCCCGTCGGGGTCCATGTTCTGGGCCCGGACCGCGGCGCTCAAGCCCCTATTGGACCTCAACCTGTCATTCGATGATTTCGATCCTGAAAGCGGGCAGATCGACGCAACTTTGGCCCATGCCATCGAGCGGCTGTATTTTTACGTCAGTGAACATGCGGGCCATAGCTGGCTAAAGATCGCGGTCCCTGCATTGCTGGCGCACACGCCATCCATCGTCTCCATAGCCGCGCCGGAAGACCTCGATAGATTCATCGCGGAGCATGGTCTGAAGTTGAGCGGCGTCAACCTGCCCCCGCAGCGCATCGTCCATCCCACACCAGTCTATCCCGCAGCGGGCCTTTCCACACGCTTGCAGGAAAGCGCGCTCGGGGTCGACCAGGTCATCAATACCGCTGCTGACGTGCGGGTCGGTATCGTGACCTACAACAACCCGGACCCGCAGGTCGCGCGTATCGTTGCGTCGGCGCGCAAGGCCCTGGCCCGGGCCGGGCTTGGCATCGCCGGGCGGGTGATGGTGATGGAAAACGGCCAGCCCTCACCGGCCGCGCGCGCCGAGGGTATCGCTTTGCTGCCGTCCGAGGGCAATATCGGCTTCGGCGCCGCGCATAACCGCCTCATGAGGGCGGCCTTTGCAGAGGGCGCCGACCTCTATATCGCGGCCAATCCCGACGGTAGTTTTCACCCCGGCGCTATCGCCGCCCTGGTGCAGATGATGCAGGCGCATCAGTACCGCGCGCTCATCGAGGCGTTGCAGTTCCCGGTTGAGCACCCTCGCGACTACGACACCGTGACCTTTGAATCGCCCTGGGTATCGGGGGCCTGTATGG
>CANISR010000066.1 GCA_947470105.1 Fidelibacterota bacterium
GGCTGGTGTGCGTCACCCCCGCCGTAATCGTGCAGCATTGCTGCACCCTGACGCCATACGGGCGGTGGCGGCGTTACCGCACGCTGAAACGGATGACTGTGATAGGCGCGTACGCCGCGCACAAAATCCTGCAGCCGTTGCTGGCCCACGCCCATGACGGCGTCGAGGAATTTCGCCGGGTCGAGGTAGGCCGACCACGGACCCGAGATACTCTCAGGGCTTTTTCCGGCCGCCGCGGCGGCGATCAGGCGCGCTGGATGGAGAAGCAGGTGGTTTAGAGGGTTGTCCGGCAAGATTTTGGAGCTGGGATTCGAGGGCGCCCAGCCGTCGCTCAAGGGCGTCGAGTCTGGCGGCGACTTCGCCTCCAGCGGCGGCATCAGGCCCGCCATGGCCGCCTGCACGATCCACCCCTCCATCGCCATGTGCAGGGGCAGGGGACGCGGGCCAAGGCGCTGCGGGGTCAAAGGGTTTGGCCCCCAGGGTCGCGGCCATTTTGGACCAGGCCGCGGTCATGGCCGAGAGGTCGCCCATTTCTTTGGGCGGGTCCTTGGCCAGCTTGGCTACCTGGTCCTGCCACAGTTCGAGATATCGCTGTGCAAGAGCTGCATAATCCGGCGCCGGCGGGGCTGATTTGTCGTCCATGGTGCGGCCTATAAAGCACTGGTTTTGGACCATTCCTCGGCTTGCGGCTGCAGAATCCCCCGCCCGGTGCGCCGCACACTTTGACAGGCCGGTATTGTGCATAGCACAATACGGATATGGGGGGACGTCAAGTCCCGGACAACTTACCTGAAGGGCTTCCGAGGATATGGCAGAGCAGGACAGCGGGGCTAAGTCGCCCGTGATCACCATCAAAAAGTACGCCAACCGGCGGCTCTACAACACTGCAACGTCGAGCTACGTGACACTCGATCACCTCGCTGAAATGGTGAAGGAGGGTTCTGAGTTCGTCGTCACCGATGCGAAGACCGGCGAGGACATTACGCGTAGTGTTCTGACGCAAATCATCGTCGAGCAGGAAGGCAAAGGTCAAAACCTGCTGCCCATCAAGTTCCTGCGGCAAATCATAGGTTTTTACGGCGACTCCCTGGGCGGCCTGCTGCCACGCTATCTCGAAGGCAGCATGGAAGCGTTCTCGCAAAATGAAGCGCACATGCGCAAATCGATGCAGGACACATTCAAGGGACTGTTCCCCATGACCCGCCTCGAAGACATGGGAAAGCAGAACATGGCGCTGTTCGAGAATGCCATGAAGCTGTTCAATCCCTTTGGCACGGTGCGCAATGCTGCACCGCCGTCTGCTGCGCAGCAAAGTGCGCCTGGCGCGAAGAGCGACGACATCGACGCACTGCGTTCGCAGCTCAACGCCATGCAGAGTCAGTTGGAGCGTTTGGTAAAAGGGAATCCTGGATCGTAAACGCAAAGCTGCACGTTGCCCGCCATGTTAAAAAACGGCGTAACAATCGCTTAACGTGTAATAACAATTATTTACAAGAAACTTGCAGTATTAGCCGACCGCCTTTCTTACAATCCTCGGTATCTGATCCGGACAAACCGGACGTGCGCAGGTTGATGGGGACCCATCGCTTGCTTGACCACAGGTTGGGGAGTGGAAATGGACGGCGGAAGCATCAAAGCGGTGCCGGCGAACCGCGCGAGCTCAATTGACCGGCATGTGGGCGCCCGGATTCGCGAGCGGCGCATCATGCTGGGCCTGTCCCAGCAGCAGATGGCCGACATGATCGGCGTCACCTACCAGCAGGCCCATAAATACGAGCGCGGCATCAACCGCATCTCGGCCGGGCGGCTGTACGAAATCACCCGCGTACTTAATGTGCCCATCACTTATTTCTTCGAAGGCCTGGAGACGAGCGAGGACGATCCGATGAATCCGCGCCAGCGCATGTGCCTGGAACTGGCCCGCAACTTCGCGAGCATTTCCAACCAGCGCCACCAGGAAGCCCTGAGCCAGTTGGCCCGGGCTTTGGCCGCACAGCAGTAATTAGTCGATCCATTCCCCGCGCACGTCGGCGTCATTCTCGCCGGCGAGCCGCGCGGTCTGGTGCAGCTTTGCCTGCTCGGGGGCCAGGCGTTTCAACGCCCAGACCGCCGCCCCCCGAACCAAGGGCGATTCATCAGACAGCAACGCCTCCACATCAGGTATCAGCCGCGCATCGCCGCTGTTGCCCATGGCGATCAGAACATTGCGCACAAACCGGTGGCGGCCGGTGCGCTTCACCGGTGAGCCCGCGAAACGCAGGCGAAAGGCCGCGTCGTCGAGCCCCGCCAGATCGCGTAAATGCAAAGCGGTCAGACCTTCCTTCGGCAAAAACGCCGCTTCACGGCCGGCCTGCGCAAACTTGTTCCAGGGACAGACCGCGAGGCAATCGTCGCAGCCGTAGATGCGATTGCCGAGGCCGGGGCGCAGATCACGCGGGATTGGCCCCTTGTGCTCGATAGTGAGATAGGAAACGCAGCGCCGCGGATCCAATTTGTACGGCCCGATGAACGCTTGCGTCGGGCAGATATCAAGGCAGCGGCGGCAGGCGCCGCAGTGATCGGTTTCCGGGGGATCGGGCTCGATCTCGAGAGTCGTGAACACTTCACCCAGGAATAGCCACGACCCGAATTCGCGGGACACGAGATTGGTGTGTTTGCCCTGCCAGCCGATCCCGGCCTGCTGCGCCAACGGCTTTTCCATGACCGGCGCGGTGTCGACAAACACCTTCACCTCATGTCCGCTGGCTTCATTGAGCCAACGGGCGAGTTGCTTCAGGCGGGACTTCATGACGTCGTGATAGTCGCGCCCTTGCGCGTAGATGCTGACGACGCCGTCGCCGTCGGCATGCACGGGCGGCGTGGCGCGTCCGTAGTTCAGCCCCAGCATGATGACGCTGCGCGCGCCAGGCCACAGAACCTGCGGGTCGCTGCGCCGGTCGGCTTTGTCTCTCAGCCACCCCATGTCGCCTTCGAGGCCGCTGGCGAGGAATGCCTCGAAATTGTCGCGGGCCTGGGTGGCCAGGCGGGCTTCTGTCACGCGGACGGCATCGAAGCCCAGCGCCGTGGCGAAGGCGCAGATGGCATCGCGGTCAGGCGCCGGCGGCATCGCCATCGGCGGTTTCAGCAGCGGCCTCACCGTCGCCCCGGGCCTGGTCGGCGGCGAAACGCCGCGCGTAGTCGGCCAGCCGGCCTTCGGTGATGGCCGCGCGCAACTCCCGCATGATCTGTTGGTAAAACGCGATGTTGTGCCAGGTCAGCAGCATCAGCCCCAACACCTCCTCGCAGCGGAAAAGGTGGTGATAATAGGCCCGGCTGTAGACCCGGCTGGCGTCGCAAGGCACCGTCTCATCGAGGGGCCGCGGGTCGTCGGCGTGCCGCGCATTGCGCAAATTGAGGGTGCCGTGACGGGTAAAGGCTTGAGCCGTGCGCCCGGAGCGAGTCGGCAGCACGCAGTCGAACATGTCGCAGCCGCGCATGACGGCGCCGACGATGTCGCCGGGTTTGCCGACGCCCATGAGATAGCGCGGACGGTCCTGCGGCAGGTGGGGCGTCGTAACATCGAGGGTCGAGAACATCAGCTCCTGGCCTTCTCCGACGGCCAGGCCGCCGATGGCGTAGCCATCGAACCCTATGGCTTGCAGCTTCTCGGCCGATTGCGCCCGGAGGTCAGCGTGAACTCCGCCTTGCACAATGCCGAACAATCCATAGCCGGGGCGTTCGCGATACGCCGCCTTCGACCGCGCCGCCCAGCGCATGGACAGCGCCATGCTGTCCGCCACCGCGGGCTTTTCCGCCGGGAACGGCGTGCATTCGTCGAAGGCCATGGTGATGGTGGCGTCGAGGTCGTGTTGTATGGCGATGGAGCGCTCGGGGGTAAGCAGATGCTTGGCGCCGTCGATGTGCGACTGAAAGGTGACGCCGTTCTCATCCATCTTGCGCAGCTTGGCGAGCGACATGACCTGGTAGCCGCCGGAGTCCGTCAGCAGCGGGCCTGGCCAGTTCATGAATTTGCGCACGCCGCCGAACTTGGCGATGCGTTCGGATCCGGGACGGAGCATCAGGTGGTAGGTGTTGGCGAGGATGATCTGCGCGCCGGTGGCCGCCACACTTTCGGGGAGCATGCCCTTAACCGTCGCCGCCGTGCCGACCGGCATGAAGGCGGGCGTATCGATCACGCCGTGCGCCGTTGTCAGCGTACCGCGCCGCGCCGCGCCGTCCTTAGCGAGAACCTGAAATTTGAAGTCGCTCATGTCGGGTCGCTGCGTTCCAGTAGACAAGCGTCGCCGTAGGAATAGAACCGGTAGTTCGCGGCAATGGCGTGGGCATAGGCGTCGTGCATGCGCTGCTGCCCGGCGAAGGCGCACACCAGCATATAGAGCGTCGACCGGGGCAGGTGGAAATTCGTCAGCAGCATGTCCACGGCTTTGAGACGGTAGCCGGGGGTAATGAACAGGCGCGTGTCGCCGGCAAAGGGTGTGAGCTCCCCGCCGGCGGCAGCACTCTCCAGCAGCCGGAGCGAAGTGGTGCCCACGGCCACCACGCGTCCACCGGCAGCGCGTGCGGCGTTTATCGTGTTCACTGTGGCGGCGTCGATCTCGCCCCACTCCGGGTGCATGACATGATCCGCGGTGTCATCTACGGATACCGGCAGGAAGGTGCCGGCCCCCACATGCAGCGTCACCGTGGCGCGGCGCACACCGTGGCGCGCCAACGCCTCGAACAACGCCGGCGTAAAGTGCAGACCCGCTGTCGGCGCGGCTACAGCGCCTTCGCGCGCGGCATAGACGGTCTGATAATCGGCGCGGTCCTGGGCGTCGTCCTCCCGCCCCAGATAGGGCGGCAAGGGTATGTGCCCGACGGCGCCGAGGGCGGCCATCAGCGCTGGTCCAGCAAGATTAAAGCGCAAAGTGACCATGCCTTCGGCCTTGGAGAGCACCTCGGCGGCCAAGTTTCCCTCAAATTCAATCGTCTGACCCGGCTTCAATCTTTTTGCCGGGCGGCTCAACGCTTGCCAGGTATCAAGCGTTTGTTGGCGATGAAGCAATACTTCCACAGCCACCGCGCCGCGCCGGCCAAACAGGCGGGCGGGAATCACGCGGGTGTCGTTGACCACAAGGATGTCGCCGGCGCGCAGCAGGCCTGGGAGATCGCCGATTGCCGCGTCCCGCAGGCCGTGCGGTCCCACACCCAGCAGCCGCGCCGCCTCACGCGGAACAGTCGGCCGCTGCGCGATACGGTCGTCAGGAAGCTCGAAATCGAATAGGTCTACACGCATGCCGGAGTGATAATTTTGGGAACGGACTTGTCGGGCGAGTGCCCGGCTTTATAGTCGGCCTTATAGTCGGGGCCCGATAGTCAGGGCCAGCAGGGAATTTACCTGCGGAAGCGCGTGAGCTGGAAACGACAAGCTACGGGGACGGGGTCGCGGGGCGTGGATTGGATAGCGCAGAAACTGGATACTTTCCTGGCGGCGGTGGTTGTCGCCGCCATGGCCATTGGTGCGTGCCAATCGCAGGCCTTCATCATCCAGTATCTGCACAGGCTGAACGGACAACTCAGCGCCGCCAAGGTGGAACTCGCGGGTATTGAGACCGGGCTGCGTTACAAGCTCATGAGTGACACGGTGCGCAAGGAAATCGAGAGCGCGGCCCGGGGCCGTGCCGAAGCCTTGCAGGACAGTTACGATTCGGTCGCCCACACGCCTCTGTTCGTCCGGCCCCTCATCCTGGCCCGCTCGGGTGACCGCACTCTTATGGACACCACATGGCGCGAATTCGTACCCGCGCTGCCGACGACGCCGGGAAGCGTGGCCTTCGCAGTCGTCGGCATGATCATCGGCTTCTTGATCTACGAAGCGATCAAATTTCCGTTCGTGTTTTTGATACGCGAACCTAAAAAGCGTAAATTCCGTAAGCGGGGTTAACCAAAGCGCGGCTGAAGGCGCTTTAGTTTCCGAGGCTCGCGGTCTTCGCGATCGCGGGCGAAGCCGTGGCCGGCACGACGGTCAAGGCGCACTTGGGCGACATGTCGACCATCACCCCGAGATTCTGGTTATCGATCACGTGCTGGAGATAGCCGGAGAACCCGCTGAGCGTCACGTTGAACTGCAGGGCGTTACCGATCCGGACGGCGGTCTGCAGCGCCTGCACCTGAGTCTCCACCTGCGGCACAGGAATTTCAACTGACCCGCCGCTGGGAATTTCGGGGCTGGTCCAGCTCGCGACGGCGGCGCCGGTCACGGAATCTGTGAAATTCAAAGTCGCGCGGCTCGCGAACACACCGGTGTTGACCATGCGGATCCGCGACACATAGGTGGCCAGCGCGGAGGAATGGACATTGAGGATCGACGTGGTGTCCGACACCAGCCCGGTGCCGCAGCCGGTGAGGTTGGCGAACACGCCGGCGGTGCGATTCCACAGAACGTGCTGGAGATATCCGGGGAAGGTCGAGGCAATATCGAGGTTGTAGCTGCTGGTCGCAATGAGGGTCTGGTTCGCCGCCGCCACAGGCACCGCATTGGTCTCGACCGTCTGCATCGACACCTGGGCCGAGGCGCCCGGCGGGATCGTGGGGCTGGTCCAGTTGGACACAAGCGCACCCGTAGGACCATCACGCAGGGCCACGGTCACGGTGCCGGGCACGGTGGAGGCATTGAAGAAGCGCAAGTAGGACTGGCCCAGCATCGGCACAGACTGGCTGATGACGTTATTGAGGATGCCGCGGTCCTTGCCCTTGAGCTTCTGGACCGCTGCAGCCACCTGAATCTTGGGCACGGAATAGGTGACGCCCGCGCGCGACAGCGCAATCCCGGTCTGTTTGAGAACGCCGTCGATCTGGTCGAAGCTCGCCTGGGGGAAGGCCTGTCGCATAATCGCCCAGGCGCCGGCCACATGGGGCGCCGCCATGGACGTGCCGCTCTTGGTGGCAAGACCGGTGCCGGTGCCGGACGCCGCGAGAATATTGAGACCCGGCGCCATCATGTCGACCATGGGCGCGAAATTGGAAAGACTGGCGACGGTGGTACCGTTGTCGCTGGCGCCAACGGTGGTGGCCGATGAGATGCAGCCGGGGGCGCCGACTCTTCCCGTCGAGCCCTGATTGCCGGCGGCGACAGCGACGGCGACGCCCTTCTGCCGCAGCATGTCGATGGCCGCTTTGCGCGGATCTTCGTCGCAGAAGCCGTCCCGCAACGAACCGGTGAAGCTCAGGTTGACGGCGGCGATCTTAAATTCGGCCGAATGCAGGTTGATGTAATCCAGTGCGTCGAGCACCGCGAGAGAATCGGTGGCCTCGCACGGCGCCGGGTCCGGGCTGCAATCGCCGGCGTCGGTATAGGTGGAGAACACATCGATGGGCAGCAATTTGGCGCCGCGCGCCACGCCGAAATTGACGCCGTCGTTGCCGACCGCGATCGAGGCAACATGGGTGCCGTGGTCGCAGCGGGTGTTGCCCGCCGGACAGTTGGACGCTGCGCCTACCGCGACGACGGCGCCGCCGCCCGGGCAGTGATTGGTGACTGTCGTACCAAACGTATGGCCGTAGCACGCCTCTGCCACGGCCTTGCCTGCGAGCATCGGGTGACTGAGGTTGAAGCCGCCGTCGATCACGGCGACGGTCGTGCCGGCGCCGTCATAACCCATGGACCAGGCTGAGGGGACGTCGATGGACGGCACCGACAGCGCGAGGTTGGCCGGCGTTTCGAGGGCGGTCTTGCGCTCGATTTCCACAACGGTGATGGACTCGACCGACGCCGACGCGGCGAGGCTGAGCAACTGATCGCGGTTCACGTCCGCCGTGAGATAAGGAAGCGTGCGGAAGCGGCGAAATTTCTCGACGCGCGCGGCTTTGAGCGCGCCGGTCGCATCGTCCATGGCGGCATCGACCGCGAGGGCCTGACGTGCCGCCGAATCCCCCGGGGCCCACACCCGGGCCGGCGCCGCGGGCCCGGCGGCGGACCCGGTCCGCATGCGCATGATCACCCGTACGTGCCCATCCCGTCCGACCGCCTTGAGGGCGTCGCCCACGTCCGCGGCTGCCGGAACGCCAGCAACGAGGATCAGCGCCGCGCAGGCCAAGGCCGCGCGCAGACGGGTCAGAAGGGGGGGAAATACACGAGGGGACAACAGCTTACCGGCGGACATATGGGTTTCAGGCCTTGGAAACACAAACGCGCGCAGCGGAAGTCCCGTTGCGCGCCAAACCTGCCGAAACCGTATGCCGACTTTATGCCGGTCTAAACTTGTGTTCGCAGCCATTATGACGACTCCCAAAAGCCCTGTCCACGCTTCCGGCGCGCCGCATGTGACGGGACTTTGGCCAAACAGCCCCCAGGCCTACCGCAGGCGCCTTAAAAGATAATAAACCCTTTCTTTTCAATGACCTGAGTGCTAGTTTGCCCGCGACAAAGGGGCCAATGGCAAAACCAGCTCAAGTATCCGCGCCGCGACGGTCGCCGCTCGCCGGCCTTCTGCTGCTCGGCATCCTCGCCGTTTACGGCATTTTGGGCGGCCAGACCCTTCTGCATGGCCAGAGCCTGCCCGAGGAAATCTCCGCTCTGATCCGAAGCTGGTGGTACGCGAACGGCACCGTGCAGCCTTACACCGCCGCCGACGCCACCTGGTCCATGCCGCTCTATTTCTATCAGCTCGGGTTCTGGCAGAAGCTGGCGGGGATCGGCCCGTTGCCCGGCCGGTTGCTGTCCATGGCCATTGGCGCCGCCGACGGCATCCTGCTGTTCCTGATCTGCAAACGCCTGACCGCCAATGCCGTCGCCTCGGCGGCGGCGGTATTCATCTTCCTCGCCACGCCTGCAACCGTCTTTGCCTTCGCCACGGCCACACCGGCCGCGACCATCGCGCTGCTGCATCTCGCTGGAGTGTGGCTGATCGTCGCGCACATGGGCCGGCCGCAGGTGTGGGCCAGCCTCGCCATGGGCGTATTGTGCGCGGCGCTGTACTTCTATCGCCAGGACATGATCCTCGCCGTGGTCGTGCTGCTGCCGCTGTATATTGTCGCGGTCGGGCGCGCGAAGCGCTGGCAGCACGCCGCAATCGCAGTCGCGGCCCTTGTTGTCACTTCTGCCGGAATCCTCGCGCTGTTTCCGGGCAAGCTTCTCGACTACGCCCTGCGCTTGCCGGTGCTCTATCCGCTAATCGAGCAACTGGGCGGCATCGACCCCAACCTCCGGCTTATCGACCGCGGCACCAGCGGCGCCAACCCGATGGTCTTCAGCCTGGCGCGCATTCGATTCATGGATGTGGTCGAGGGATTCGTGCTGCCCTACAGCGGCACGATCGTGGCCGCACTGGCGTTATTCGTCCTGGCGGGGCGCGGCCTTCGGGTGCTGTGGATTCCGGCGCTCTATTTCGTGTGGCTGGTTGTGAGCCATGTGCTCGGCGCTCCTGGTTTCTGCAACGGCTGCACCACCAGTTATGCGCCCACTTTCGCCGGCATTGGCGCTCTGGCGGCGGGTTTGGCGTTGGCGCTGCTGGGACGCAGCGCCAAGGACAAGGCGCTGCCCGCGCCGGTCGCCATTATTTCCGCCGCGGTGATCGCCGTCGGCATGAACATGTTCATGCCGGCCCTGGCCAAGACGCCGGGGTATCACATGTATCCCGCGCCCTTGATGGGCGAGACCACCACGGTCGACGAACGCGCCGATACGGTCGCGCTGGCGCGCTGGATTGCCGGGCTCGCGCCGCGGCCTGAGCCGATTCTCTCCATCCACAGCCTCGGCAAAACCCGGCTTCCGGCGCTGCCCTGGGCGGTGTTCCTCGCCGGCCACCTCATGCCGGTGCAAAGCTTCGATCCGCCGTCCACCCGCAGGATCATCAACCCGCGCCTCCCCGCGGCGCAGCGCGAAGCTGTCCAGGCGGCCATCGAGGCCGAATCCCTGTGGACCGACGAAACCCTGCGCCGCTGGATCGAACGGGACTACGACTTGATCGTGTTCCAGCACGACTACAGCCTCAACCAGACCGCGCTGCTGGGCTCCATTACCGCCCGCTTCGACCTGGCCGGCACCACCCGCTACCGCGAGCAGGACATTTCCTTGTACAAGCGGAAGGCGGCGCAATAGCTTCGCGCCCATGACCGGCATTACTCCCCGCACGCTCGCACCCTGGCCGTGGCACGACGACGACGAGATCGCCGCGGTCACGAAAGTCCTGCGCTCAGGTCAGGTGAACTACTGGACGGGCGGGGAAGGCCGGGCCTTCGAAGCCGAATACGCAAAAGCCTGTCACGTGAAACACGGCCTGGCGGTCGCCAACGGCACCCTGGCTCTTGAACTGGCGCTCTACGGTCTGGGTCTTGGTGCCGGAGACGACGTGCTGGTGCCGGCGCGAACCTTTGTTGCTACCGCGTCCGCGGTCGTGCAGCGAGGCGCGCGGCCCATTGTCTGCGACGTGGACCCCATTTCCGGAAATCTGACCGCGGAAGCCTGCGCCTTAGCGCTGACGCCGCGCACCAAGGCCATCATTGTCGTGCACCTCGCGGGCTGGCCCGCGGACATGGAAATGATCATGGCCTTCGCCAGCCAGTACGGCCTCAAGGTCATCGAGGACTGCGCCCAGGCCCACGGCGCCAGCGATCACGGGCAGCCGGTGGGCGGCATCGGGCATATCGGCTGTTTCTCGTTCTGCCAGGACAAGATCATCACAACCGGCGGCGAAGGCGGCATGGTGGTCACAAACGATTCCGACCTGTACCGGAAAATGTGGTCCTACCGCGACCACGGCAAGGATTACACCCGCACCCTGACTCCCGACCCAACACCTGGGTTCAAATGGCTGGTGGACAGCTTCGGCACCAACTGGCGCCTGACGGAGCCGCAATCGGCCATCGGGCGCATCCATCTGCGCAAGCTCGACGGCTGGGTCGCCCAGCGCCGCGCCAATGCCCAGACCATCGCAGCCGCCATCGCCGATCTTTCCGGCGTAAGCGTAGGGACGCCCGCGCAAGGCAGCGTCCACGTCTATTACCGTCAGACTCTTTTTCTGCAGCCCGACGCGCTCAAGTCCGAGTGGTCACGGGATCGCATCTGCACTGAACTCGATGCCCTGGGCATTCCCGCCCGGGTCGGCGTCTGCCCGGACATATCGCTGGAGCAGGCGTTCACCAAGAGCGGCCTCACGGCCCAGCCGGCCCATCCGCACGCCCGCGACGCCGCCAGCCGCGCCATCGTGCTGCCGGTGCATCCGACGCTGACGGCCGAGGACATCGGCTATATCGCCGACAACACCCGCGCGATGCTGCGCACGGCACTTCGTTAGATTCTCGTGCTCCGCACGACGCTAGATTCTAGTAACCGTACGATGACGCCTGTATAACGGCGCCATGGCGAATATGTCGGCGAAGAGCGATGCGGCACGGGACGGTCTGCACATCCTCATTCTCGATCCGGCCTTGCGTCTGCCGGATCAACCGGGCCCCACCCGCAGCTTCGACCTCGCCAAGCGCCTGCGCCAGACGGGTCACCGTGTCAGCATCCTCTGCACCCGCGCCGCCCTCGCCGACGCAACCCCGGCGGAGGTTGACGGGATCCGGATCGATGCCGCGCCCGAAGCCCGCCACCGCTTCGGCTTCCCGCCGGCCACCAGCGGCTTCGCCCGCGCCGCAGGCTGGCGCATCTGGCGACACAAGGATGTGGACCTGGTGCTGGCCGCCGATTGCTCGCCTTCGGTCCTGCTGCACACCACCTTTTTCTGCTTCTATCGCGCCATCCCTTTTCTGATCGATACGCGGCGCATCCCTGAGGAAGCCCGCCCCTCGCACTTCATCGAGGGGCTTGGCGACCTTCTGGGCCGCGTGGCGGTGCGCTTCGCGACCCGGTCCGCCCGCAAGATCCTCGCCCTGTCCGACGACATTCGCGAGTATCTGGTGGCGGTGCGCGTGCCCGGCGCCAAGATCGTGGTCAGCCCGCTGGCGAGCGACACGGCCTTGGCCGCCGCCAGCGAGGCTGAGAACCCCCTGCCCGTGTCCGGCGGCAAAATTCTGCTCTACAGCGGACCCTTTGTGGACCGGGTCGGTCTCGAACAGATCATCGCAGTGGCGCGGGCTCTGCGCGAATCACCGACGCCAGACTCTTTGCGCATCGTGCTGTGCGGTGACGGACCGCAGCGGGCCCGGCTTGAATCCCTGGCGCGGGACGCCGACGTGCTGGAAAAGTCGCTGTGGTTCGCCCCGCCTCTATCGCACCGCGCCTTACCGGCGGCCTTGGCCGCGGCGACCGCCGTACTGGCGCCGGCTTCCCATCGCAGCATGGAAATCTCCGCCGCGTTCTATGACGGCCTCGCCGCCGGCAAGCCCGTGATCGTGGTCGGCGCCGGCGCCCACCGCGCGCTGATCGAGGGACGTGCGGCCGGCATCGGCCTGCCGGCGGACCCCGCCGCCGCTGCGCGCGAACTCACCGATTTCCTGCGCGACGGCGATGGGCTTCGCCGCGCCGGGCAACAGGCCCTGGCCCTGGCGACCGGGCGCTTCAACATCGAGCGCACTGCGGCCGATGTGCGCGCGCTGATCGAGGACACCGTTGCCGCCGCACCGCGCGCGGTGATCTTGCGCGAACGCATGCTGCGCACCAAGCGCGTCATCGATGTGGTGGTGTCGGCCACAGCCCTCATTGTGCTCTCGCCGCTGATGATCGCGCTGGCAATCGCGGTGTGCGTGAAAATGGGATGGCCACCGATCTTCGCGCAAGTGCGCCCTGGATTCAGGGGCGAGACTTTCCGCATCTACAAATTCCGCACCATGACCGGCGAGAAGGATACCGCCGGCGCGTTGCTGCCGGACGAGACGCGTTTGACGCCGCTGGGCAAGTTCCTGCGCCGCACCTCGCTCGATGAGTTGCCCGAGTTGATCAATGTGCTGTTAGGCGACATGAGCCTGGTGGGACCGCGCCCGCTGCTGCCGGAGTACCTGCCCCACTACACAGCCGAACAGCGTCGCCGTCATGAGTTGCGCCCCGGCATTACCGGGTGGTCACAGGTCAATGGCCGCAATGCCAGCAGTTGGGAAGACAAGTTCAAGCTGGATGTCTGGTATGTGGACAATCTCAGCCTCTGGCTGGATTTCAAGATTGTCCTCAAGACGTTCTGGGTGGCCGTCACCGGCGCCGGAGTTAATGCGCCCGGCCATGCGACCATGCCCCGCTTCGATGAAGTCGTCGCCCGGCGCGAAGGCGCAGAAGACTAGTCACGCAGACTCGGCGCGCTGAATACCCGCGTGCGCGAACTGGAATCATACTGTTCGCGCTCAGCAAACCGTTGAGTTCGCGTCTGTTTACCGAAGCAGTTGACCTGCCACATTGCGAGGCAAATACTTTTCCCGACGATACGCCGCCTGCAAAAGCTGGGAGGCGGGAGCCTCTCGCGCAAGCCAAGCGTCGTCTACTGTGGAGCCCCGATGAGGGGCGCAACGATCCCTGACGGGATCCTGGGAACAGGAGGGTGCATAAACCGCATGACTCCACCGAAGCAGAGTAACTGACATAACCAACCCGCGCGCTATAGGGCGCGCCTTAAGTTCGCTTCCGAGCGATACTCCTTAGCCGATATGGCTCCCAGAAAACCTCGTCCCTCGGGACGAGGTTTTCTTTTGGGTGCCTATTTCTTTTTGCGGTCAGTCAGCGCGAACGCCCCGGCCACGGCGGCAACGGTAACCAGGCCTACGGCGACCCAGGAAACACCGCTTTCGAACAGGTGCGGCGCTTCGCTGTCCGGCAGGTCTTTACGATCGCTGACCCAGGCCACTGACTTGCCGACGGTCAGCGCACCGCGCCAGGACGATGTCTGCAAGGGATTCTGAAGATCGCGGCCCGTGAAGCTCAGATCGACAATGCGCGGCGCGTTCAGCGCCAGGGGCACTTCGCCCGCACTGTAGGTCTGCGGGCCCGTTACCATCAGGCCGAAGCGCGGCGCCGCCTGCTTGGTTGAGGTCTGGCCGAAAGGCATGCGGAAGTAGCCCATGGCCGCGGCGCCCGTGGTGCGGGTCCAGCCCAGCGTCGTGGTGCGGTTGAAAGTTTCCTGAGCAAAGCGGTCGTAAGCCAAGGCCGGCGCCGCGAGTTGTGTGCACATGGCGGCTGCCGCCATGAAGGTCGTTACTTTACGCATCGGTGGTGTTCATCCCTCTTCCCATCGTGGGTATTCCCCGGTCCCGTCATGTTGCCTCAGCGCTGGCACAGGCGCAACGGAGCCCACCTTGTTACCTGCCCGCCTGTACGTACCTGCCCGCCTAGTACGTGCCCGCCTTGTACCTGTACGTCTCGCTTTCGGGCAAGATCAAGGCAGGCGCATCGGAACCCCTTTAAAACGGGCCTGAATTTACATTCCGCCGCGAATCTTTCATCCCAAAATAGCCTGAATGTCCTTCCAGACTGCACGCATCGCAAACGACTTTTGCGGCGATGCCGGAACGAGACCGCAGCGGAGGCAGGTCGCACCCGGGAAGTCGCCCTGGAGAACGGTCATGGTACGCATCAGCAATGTCTTCGCCCCCGCCCTAGGGGCTGTGTTTCTTTTCGCAGCCACCGCGGCTCAGGCTCAGACCGCCGACAAAGTGGGCGCGCCGCAGATGTGCATCATGTCGAACTACATCGCGGAAACCCCGGTGATCGACAATCGCACCATCCTGGTGCGCATGAACCCGGGACGCGGCTACAAGCGCATTGAGCTTGAGACCGATTGCAACACCATGGCCGACGGCAAGACTCTGGCGTTCGACACCTCGGTCAATCGCCTTTGTGTCCAGGACACCCTCAATGCGCACGAGGACTCCGGCCACGCCTGCACGATCTCCAAGATCGTGACGATCGATGCCGATGAGGCGCAGGAGCTGATGCTGAGGCGCCGTTAAACAACTTCCACAGCTACTGCAGCCCGCAGACTCTGCAAGGCGGCAGCCCGCACTTCGCTTTCACCTTCGGCCGGATAGATGACATGAGCCGGGCGCACGAATTGGGGCGCGCCGTCCACCGGAAACAGCCGGGCGCCCTCGATTTCCGCCGCCACCACGCGCTCCGGAAAATATCCAGCGCCGCCCCGGCTCAGAATATGGCGCAATCCCAGGGCGCCGAGACTCACATGCAAGCCGGGCGCGCTGTATTGCGGGAACTGGTCCGAGTGCCAGGCTTCGAAGTCCTCGCCCCAGTCCACGAACACATAGTCGGCCTCACCGGGGCCCGCATGGTTGGGCCGTGTCGCCACCATGATGAGGCTCTGGTCCATGAGTTTCTCGATGGTGAATCCCGGGCGGGCCTCCGGCGCGTACATCAGTACGAAATCCAGCAGGCCGTCGGCCAGGTGGCGCATGAGGGATTCGGGCGTGCCGACCTCGGCGCGCACCGCGACGTCGGGCCGCGTCGCGCGGAAATTGCCCATCCAGGTTAGCAGGATGCGCTCCCACAAGGAGAACTGCCCGCCGATGTTCAGCACCGCCCGCATCTCCGCCGGCAGGGCGATATCCTGACGGGCCTGCTGCAGCACATGCATCATGGTGGAGGCGTGGGGCTGGAAGCGGCGGCCGGCGGTCGTGAGGGTCACGCCGGATTTGCGCCGCAGGAATAGGGGCTGGCCGAGCCGATTCTCCAGCTCCTTGATTCGGGCGCTGACGGTGGACTGGGTCACATGCAGGGACTCGGCCGCCCGGACGAAGCTGCCCGCCTCCACCACCTCTAAAAAGGTACGGATCTGGTCCATATCCACGGGCTATTCCCCCAGCAGAATCACGCCGTTACATGAATCTATGCGCGAGCGATCGACATTATCGATTGGTGAATCACAAATAATTCATTTGATCGATATGTTGCCCGACCTTAAATCTGGGGGCAAGGCAACTCCCGGGGCAACCCGGAACGCCTAGAGGCCGGCGCCGGATGTACGCGCTCGGCCTCGAATTTTTTCAGCCGCCCTTTTTGGGACGCGCCATCAGCCGGAAACCACCCGGCCCCCCGACATCTCCACGACCGCGCCGGCCAGCCGGTTCACTTCCGGCGCCGCGTGGGTGACGTAGAGAATGGGGATCCGCAGATCGTCCCGCAGCCGTTCGATATAGGGGAGGATCTCCTCCTTGCGCGCGTCGTCCAGGGAGGCAAGCGGTTCGTCCATCAGCAGTAGTTTAGGACTCGCCAGCAGGGCGCGGCCGATGGCCACCCGCTGCTGTTCACCGCCGGAGAGCGACCGCGGTGAACGGTCCCGCAAATGCCCGATACCGAGCAATGCCGTCACCTGATCGGGGTGAGCATAGCGCGCCTCTGGCGCCGTGAGTTTGTGCCCATAGAGCAGATTGCGCTCCACCGACAGATGCGGAAACAGCCGCGCGTCCTGGAAGATGTAGCCGACGCGGCGGTGATTGGGGGCGAGGTTCACGCCCTCGTCGGAATCGAACAGCGTGACGCCGTCCACCACGATCCGGCCGCGCTTCGGACGCAACACACCGGCGATCATATTGAGCACCGAGGTCTTTCCCGCGCCCGATGGCCCGAACAATGCCGTTAGCCCGGTGGTCGCGGTGAAGGCCACCTTGAGCGGAAAGTCTCCGACCCGCGCTTCGACATCGATATCGAAGCTCATGTGCCGGCACGGGTGATTATGCGCCGCTCCATCCATTCGGCGCCGAGTACCGCCGCCAGCGACACCACCACCGACAGGCCGGCGAGACGCAATGCTGCCGCCTCACCGCCGGGGGATTGCAGCAGGCTATAGATCGCAATGGGAAGCGTGCGGGTCTCACCGGGGATGTTGGAGACAAAAGTGATCGTTGCGCCGAATTCACCGAAGCTTTTGGCGAAGCACAGCACCGCGCCGGCGAGAATGCCTGGCAGCGCAAGGGGCAAGGTCACCGTGAAAAACGCCCGCCACCAGCTTGCGCCCAAGGTGCGAGCCGCCATTTCCAAGCGGCGGTCTACAGCGATGATCGACAGGCGCATGGCGCGCACCATCAACGGCAGGCCCATGATGGCCGCCGCAAGTGCCGCACCCGTCCAGCGGAAAGCGATGGTGATGCCGAAGGTATTTTCAAGGAACTGTCCGAGCGGCCCGCGGGTGCCGAACGCCAACAGCAGGAAAAATCCCGTCACCACCGGCGGCAATACCAGCGGCAGATAGATGATGCCGTTCAGCAGACTCTTGAGCGGAAAATCCACGCGCGCGAGCACATAGGCGAGGACAAAGCCCAGCGGCAAGCAGCCAAGGGTGCCCCACAAGCCCACATTCAAGCTGAGATGGACCGCCTCCCATTCTGCGGGCGTGAAATCAAACATACCGAAGTATCCTTGCGAATATTTCGCCCGTCTACAGAGACTTCAGAGCAACGAACGCGGCGCGGCGCCCTTCACGGCGCACAAACGCTGACGGACCGCCGGGCGCGGCGTTTGCTCCTCGCCATGTTCATAGGCGACGACGGTGAGGCATGTGCCGAAGGCCTGCAGCAATTCGCCGGGCGCCAGGAGGAAGTCCGGGTTGCGCGGGCGGCCGAGGCGCTCATTGCCCTGGCCGAAGGTCTCGAAGATCAGAACACCGTCATGGGCCAAGCTCTCCACCAGATGCGGGAAGTGTGGGCGGTGGAGATAGTTGGCGACGACGATGGCGTCGAAGGCGCGGCCTGCGAGCGGCCATGACCCGGTTTCGATATCCGCGGCGATGACTTCGCCCGCAAGATCGCTAAGCGCCGACACATCGATATCCACCGCGGTCACTCTGAAACCCAGGGCCGCCAGCGCCCGGGCATGACGGCCGTGGCCAGCGGCCAGGTCCAGCACAGCCCCGCCGGGACGGATCAGGCCTGCCCAGCGCATTACCCAGGCGGCGGGCGGAATCGCAGGGTCCGTGGGGCGGTCGAAACTGGCCATGGCGGCCACTATAGTCAGCCGGTCTATCTCCTGCAAAATCAGGGGGCTGGCGCTCCTTTCCGTGGTTTGACGGACCCCTTCCGACGGACTAAACACAAAGTATGTCCAGCGCCGATCTGCCTTTAAGCCTCGCGGCCGATTTCCCCGCTGCCACCGACGCCCAGTGGCTGAAGCTGGTGGAAAAGGTGTTGGCCGGCGCCGACTTCGA
>CANISR010000067.1 GCA_947470105.1 Fidelibacterota bacterium
GGCCGGGTTTTGCGCGGAAGCCCTCGGCCCGCTCGAGAACCCTCAGGGTCTCCCGCAGCTTCTGGAGGGCGGCAGGGGGCCGGCCTTGGCTCATCGTTCATGTGTCCCGGCATTTCGGTTTCTCTGATTTGTTCTAGTTTTGTTCTCATTTGACCGGGAGTCAACATGAGTCACGGGCTGTCCATCAACCTACTGATTAAAAACAATAATTATTGAGGCTCTTGGCAGACATCCACCCAGGCGGCGTCCGTCAGGGCGGCCATGCGGTCGGGCGAGATGCGGACCGCGCTGTTGGTGGCGCCGGCGGCCGGCAGCACTTCGGCGAAGGTCTTGAGCGACACATCGCAATAGACCGGCAGGCGTGAGAGCAGACCAAAAGGGCAGACCCCGCCCACGGGGTGGCCGGTGAGCGCCACCACTTCCTCCGCGTCCAGCATGCGGGGTTTACCTCCGAAGGCCTGTTTGGCCTTTTTGTTGTCGAGACGCAGGTCGCCGCGCACGACCACCAGCAGCACCCGTTCGCCCACCTTCAGCGACAGGGTCTTGGCGATCTGCCCCGGCGCCACGCCATGGGCTTCGGCGGCCAGTGCCACCGTGGCGGTGCTGACGGGCAGCTCGATGACTTCGATCTCCGGGGCTTTGGCGGCAAAGAAGGTGCGGACGGACTCGAGACTCATGAAATGCCTCAGAGCGCGATGGCTGCGGCGCGCGTGCCGGCGACACGCTCTTTGAGTTGCGTGGCGGCGCGGGTATAGCCGCCGTAGCCGCCGTCGATGAAATGGACATGCTGGTTGTCGTCGGCCGAGGCCACCAGGCAGGTCATCACCGCATGGTCGGAGATATGCAGGCCGTAGGTCAACTCGCCCTTATCCGCGCGTTGATCGAGATAGCCGCGCAACGCCTCGATCCGGTCCTCGGGGCAATCGAACACCAGGCACAGATTCTCGCCCGAGCGGGCGAAGTTGACGGCGTTCTGGACGATTTCGGCGCGGTAGCGGTTGGTATTGAACCGCCCGACACTCAAGCGGAAACGGATGACGATGAAGGCCAGGAAGGTCTCAAGGGCGACCTTAAGCGCCATCTTCAACAGCGATGCGCCCCGGCGGCGGGCCCTGGCTTCGCGCATCATACCTTTGGGTGGCCACCGCGCATCGAGATTGGCAATAGACGCGGCATTCAGCGCCTCCACGCCCGCAATCTCGGCGAGGCGCTTATGCAGCGCGCCGTGATCGGCGCCGCGCACCACCAGGGACACCATCTTCCCCCGCGCCGAGCGCAAGGGCGTCCAGCGGCAGGACAACCCCGTGAGGTCGGGCGCGCCGTCCTCGCCGTCGGTCGTCCCGATCATCGCCAGGTCGCGCAGCGAGTCATCGCCGCGGCCCTTGATGGCGCGCTCCAACTGATCGACGCCGTCGCCCAGAAAAACCGCATAAGCATTGCCCGGCGAAGGTTCATAGCGTCCCACCAGGACTTCGCATTTACGGTCCGTGAGCGCCTGCACAGCGACCAGCCCGATCCGCAAGTTGAGCTTGAACTCGCGGGCGGCGAAGCTGCGGGTCTGGGCCAGCGCCAGACGCACCCGGTCCGCGAACTCCGGCGGCACCAGGGCCACCGCGCCGTCACCACCGAACTGATAGGGGATGCTGCCGCAGAGATTGGTGAGGGCGGCGATCATAGCGGCGGCGGCGAAATTGACGTCGGAGTGATTGCCGGCGGCGACCGCGGCGGTGGAGCCTTGAATATCGGAGCAGGCGATCAGCCAGTCGGCCGGCGCCTGCGCATAGCTGGCGGGGTCGAAGACCGCCGTCGGCGTGCGCATAGGCGTGAGGCTCTGGTAGAAATGCCCGGACTGATTGCCCATTCCCGTTCCCCACTCCTTGGACGATAGTGTCGCAGGTTTTAGGCCCGGACACTATTTCTGTTAGAATTGCGACCTATGGGACTGCGCTACGCTCTCGCTTTATTGATTGGCTTGTCATCGGCCGCCGCCGCCGCGGAACCGCCGCAAGCGCTGTCCGGGATCGAGAATCGCTGGGTCGATATCCGCTATGTCATGACCGACGACAAGACGCGCCTGGCTGCCGCGCGCGACTTGCGGGATGAGAGCATGGCCCTGCTCGCAACACACCCGAACGACCTCGAGGTCAAATTCTGGCATGCGATGGTGTTGTTGCTGGAGGCCGAATACAAACGCGATCTCGGCTCCTTGCGCGTGGTGCGCGAGGCCAAGCGCCTGTTCGAGGACATCGAAGCGCAAGATCCGCGCCTGCTGGAGGGGCGCGTCCACACCGGCCTCGGCATGTTGTACTCCGGCGTGCCCGGCTGGCCCATTGCGTTCGGCGACGATAGAAAAGCCGCGGAATATTTTCTGAAAGCGCTGGAGATCAACCCCGCGGGGCAAGAGGCCAACTACCTCTACGCTGACTTCCTGCGCAGCAAGAAGAAGCCGGCGGAAGCCATCCCCTATTTCGAGATTGCCCTGCGTGCGCCGATCCGCCCCGCCCACGCCCGCGCCGAACAGTTCCGGCACAAAGAAGTGGAAGAGGACCTGAAAGCGGCGCGGAAGGAAATTAAACCGTGACCTTGGGCGCTTTCGACGCCCGGTAGGCGTCCAGCATGCGCCGGAAGCCATCCAGCATCGTGGTCTGGATTTCGGGCTTGCCCTCGAGATGGGCGAGCAGCAGTGCGGCGGCTTCCAGAGTAGAGAGGCCGTCGCGGCGCGGTTCTTTGCGCAGCTTGCCATAGAGCGACATATGGTGCGGATTAAGGGCGATGCGCTTGCACTTCAGCATCCAGGCGTTACGCCACCACAGCGCCTTGGCCTGCGACCAGGTACCGTCGAGCACGATTACGCCTTCGAGGCGGCTCAGCGCTTTGGCTTGATCAGCGGCGGGATTGCCCTTGCGGTCGAGGGCGACGACTTCGCCGGAGTTCGCCGTGGGCTTGGCGGAGCCGAGGTAGAGCACCGCCCAGGCCTTGGGGTCGGCGGTGCGGCCCAACGCCTTGCCGAGGCTCGGCCAGGACAGGCCGATCTTGAACACGGCGTTCTTCAGGTGGCAGGCGGCGAGGCGCGCGCTGCCCAGTTCCACGTCCTGTTCCTGCGGATGCTGCAGGACCAGAAGCCCGACGCGGTTGGCGATGGGCGTGATGCCGGCGCACACACACAGCGCCTGCGGTTTCAGGCACTGCGGACATGGGGCCGCAACAGCGGCGGGTACGGCAGCGGGCGAAGGAGAAGCGGGAGCCTCGGTCATGGCCGAGGCTTAGGCTCTACCGGCGTCCCCCGCAATGGAAAACCATGCGGAGGTGCAGGCGGACTATTGGGACAGGCCGCCGTTGACCTTGAAGTTGAAGGTGCGGAACACGTCGCGGGCGGCGTCTTCACTGGTGACGGCCTTCATCTGGGCGCGGCAATCGGCCCGCTCCACGGCGCGCAGGCGCGAACTGTCGCAGATCTGCGCATAGGTCTTGATGTCCGCAGCCTGAGCGGCAAAGGTGGCGCTCAGCACGATACCGGTCACAAACAAAATGGTACGCACGGTGTAACCCTCATGTTCTTAAAGCAACGAGCGCGGGGTTTTAAAAGCAACCCTCGAACGCGTCAACATGCGGGGGGATATAGGCAGGGATGCGCGTGCGTCAACCCTGCCTGACGGTAAATTTATCCTCTGTTACCAGCTATTTACCGTTCAACAGGTTGGACGGCGAATACTGATCGGTGAGGATGCGGGTGTTGGCCGGCCAGTCGCGCTCGGTGGACGGGACCACCAGCAACCAGTTGACGGTGTAACCGCGCTTCTCGAATTCCGGCGCCAGGGTTTCGGCGTTCATGCGCATGGTGGCGCGGTCGGTGAGCTTGCCTGGCTGGGCCCAGATGATGCGGTTGGCTAGGGCGAGGTTGTAAAACTCGCCGAACACCGCGGCGTAGGTGGCGGACTCGTAAGGGTACAGCTTGCTGCTGGAGAAGGTGTTGGCCGCCAGTACGCCGTCCGGCGTCAGGATGCCCTTCACCTCGGTGAGGAACTCCTTGGTCAGCAAGTGTTCGGGAATGTAGTCGTCCTCGAAGGCGTCGAGCATGATCAGGTCGTAGTGCTCGCCGTTCTTCAGCGCCTTCTTGATGAATACGCGGCCGTCTTCGGTATGCACCGTGAGCTTGGGGCCGGTCTTGAAATTGAAGAACTCCTTGGCGACCTTGACCACCGCCGGGTCCAGTTCCACCACTTCGATAGCGGCGTCGGGCGCCATGGTGCTGAGGTTTGTGGGCAATGTGCCGCCGCCGAGGCCGACGATCAAAATACGCTTGGGATGCGGATTGAGGGTCAGAGCCCCCAGCATCAGCTTGGCGTAGGGGAACACCAGCTCATTGGGGTCGGACATGCGCATACAGGTCTGGCGATGGCCGCCGGCGAAGCGGCGAAAGGTCAGGCAGCGCAGGCCGTCGTCATCGGTGACGAAGATGTTGCGGTAGACCGAGCGTTCGGAGTGCAGGGTCTTGACCTCAGCCTGTGACGGGGCCGCTGCGAGAGCCAGAACAGCGATGAGGCCGAGGGCCGAAAGAAGTCTCATGTCGCCTCCGATGCGGGAGCGGTTTTCGAGATGGTGAACGCCAGCGCGGCCATGGCGGCGGTGACGCCGATCAGCAGCAGCAGGATCTCGTTCACCTCAAGGATCAGCACGAAATAAAACGAGGTCAGCAGAGTACCGGCGGCGCTGAAGAAGGTGGAGAAGAAATACTGCAAGCCGGCGTAGAAACCGGCCTTGTGCACGTCCTTGATCAGCAGCTTGATGGCCACCGGCGATACGCAGCCGCAGACCATGGCCGGTAGGAAAAACAGGATCATGCTGGCGAGCAGGGCGCCCATGCGCGGGTCTTCGGTAATGCCGAAAATGCTGTCGAGGACAGGGATCGCGAACACCATGATCGGCAGGAGCAGCAGGCCGGAGATCAGGTGCAGGGCGCTCAGGCGGGCGAGACTGGGGGAGAGCAGGGACAGCCGGCCGCCGATCAGGTAGCCGATGGAGAGGGCCACCATGAAGACGGTGATGACCGCCCCCCACACATAGATGCTGCTGCCGAAGGTGGGGGCAAGGATGCGGCCCGAAAGCAGTTCCAGGGCCATGACCAGGAACCCGGACCAGCAGCTGACGGCCAAAACAGCGAATGTTCTCATGATGCTGGCGCTTCCCCCAAATACAGTCCCCCCGAATACATGTGACCTGGATCAAAGTCACCAAGGCAGCGATAGATCATGATAACGGTCGCGCGAGGCGTGTGGCGTTCGGGGCTAAATTTCTGTAATATCAATGCAGTAGTGGTTTCCCGGGGCACGGTCGTCAGCGCATGGTTTGCGATGCGGCACACTCGGTGTATGTGTACCTGCAAATAGGCCGCTTCGGCCACCTACGAGGTCTTGAGACATGAAGGTTTTGCTCGCCCAGCCGCGGGGTTTCTGCGCCGGAGTGGTTCGCGCCGTCGAGATCGTGGAACTCGCGCTGAAAAAATACGGCCCGCCCGTCTACGTGCGCCATGAGATCGTGCACAACAAGCGCGTGGTCGAAGACCTGCGCGCCAAGGGCGCGGTGTTCGTCGACGAGGTGGATGATATCCCCTCCGGCGCTATCACTATTTTTTCCGCCCATGGCGTTTCGCGCATGGTGGTCAAGGACGCGGGCGACCGCGGCCTGGAAGTCATTGACGCCACCTGCCCGCTTGTGGCGCGCGTGCACACCGAAGGCCAACGCTACGCCCAGGTTGGCCACGAAGTGGTGCTGATCGGCCATGCCGGCCATGCCGAAGTCGAAGGCACTCTCGGCCAGATCGACGGCAAGGTGCATCTGGTGGGCTCGGTTGACGACGTCGCCGGCGTCAAGGCCACCGATCCCGACAAGTTGGCCTATGTGACCCAGACGACCCTGTCGGTGGACGACACCCGCGACATCATCGCCGCGCTCAAGCAGCGCTTCCCCAACATCCACGGCCCGGATGTGAAGGACATTTGCTACGCCACCCAGAACCGCCAGCAGGCGGTGCGCGAACTGGCCCAGAAGGCCGACGTGATCCTGGTGCTGGGCGCCAAGAACAGCTCCAATTCAAACCGCCTGCGCGAGATCGGCGACGACAAGAACGTGCCCAGCTATCTGATCGATGACGCCGAAGGCCTGCAGCCCGAGTGGCTGATCGGCAAGAACGTCGTGGGCATCACCGCAGGCGCTTCGGCGCCGGAAGCTCTGGTGGACGAACTGATCGCCAAGCTGCGCACGCTGGCCGAGATCCAGGTCGAAATGCTCGACGGGGTCACCGAGAACATCCATTTCAAGCTGCCGCACCAATTGCGCAGCTTCGCCGCTGCCGCCCAGTAAACCCGCCAGTAAAAAAATAAGAATAAGAACAGAAAGGCATACATCGTGGCCGTTCCGGTTATCCAACAGCTTCGCGTCGGGGCCTACATCGTCAAGCAGAAGCTGCTCGGCAACACCCGCTATCCCTTGGTGCTGATGCTTGAGCCCCTGTTCCGTTGCAATCTCGCCTGCACCGGCTGCGGCAAGATCGACTATCCCGATTCCATTCTGAACAAGCGCCTGACGCCCGAGGAATGCTTCGAGGCGGTGGACGAATGCGGCGCGCCGGTGGTGTCGATCCCCGGCGGCGAACCGCTGCTCCACAAAGAGATCGTGCAGATCGTCGAAGGCATCATCGCCCGCAAGAAGTTCGTTTACCTCTGCACCAATGCGCTGCTGCTCAAGAAGAAGCTCGATCAATTCACGCCGAGCCCCTACCTGACCTTCTCGGTTCACCTCGACGGCCTCAAGCCCGAGCACGATCACTCGGTGTGCCAGGAAGGCGTGTTCGAGCGCGCTGAAGAGGCCATCAAGGAAGCGGTCGCCCGCGGTTTCCGCGTCACCGTCAACTGCACGCTGTTCAACAGTAATGCGGTGCCGGAGCGGGTCGCGGAATTCTTCGACTATGTGGGCACCCTGGGCGCCGAAGGTGTGACGGTGTCGCCGGGCTATGCGTATGAGCGCGCGCCGGTACAGGATCACTTCCTGTCGCGCCGCCAGACCAAGGAACTGTTCCGCAAGATCTTCCGCCTGGGCAAGACCCGGACCAAAAAGTGGAAGTTCAACCAGTCGAGCATGTATCTCGATTTCCTGGCGGGCAATCAGAGCTACCACTGCACGCCCTGGGGCAATCCCACCCGCAACGTCTTCGGCTGGCAGCGCCCCTGCTACCTGGTGGGCGAGGGCTATGCCCGCACCTTCACCGAGCTGATGGCGTCGACCGACTGGGATTCCTACGGCGTGGGCAATTACGAGAAGTGCGCCAACTGCATGGTGCACTCGGGCTTCGAGCCTTCAGCCGTCATCGATACGGTGAAGCACCCGTTGCGCGCGCTGAAAGTGATGCTGCGGGGACCCGATACCGAAGCCCCCATGGCGGCGGAGATCCCGCTCGAGAATCAGCGGCCGGCCCAGTATGTGTTCGAGAAGCAGGTCAAAGGCTTCGTCGAAGAGATTCACTCACATAAGGCCGAAGAGCTACATAAGACCGAAAAGGCTTGGCGCGCCCAGGCGAGCTAAGGTCTCCAGCTTATTCATCGCCGTCGCTGTCCGCCCGCCAAGGCGGATCAAGCCTGGAATCTGCCAGGGCCGGGTGAGCGCCCCTAAGGCGGCCGCGCCCGGACGTATGCGTCCGTCGCTGTTCATGGCTTTAAGCGCGGTCGAGGGGATGGCGTCGGCGGCTGTATCGGCCACCACCCGGAGCGCCGCGAAGGGCAGGCCGTGGATGCCCGCCACTTCCGCGATGCCGTAACTTTCCATATCGGCCGCTGCGGCGCCGGTAGCCGCGAAGACTTCGGCTTTTGCCTGCGCTGTCGTCAGCACGCCGGGCGCATGAGCCATGAGACTCGGGGTCACATCGAAGAGGGCGGCGAGGCGTTTGGTCCAGGCGATGTCGCAGGGCAGCGTGGCAGCCCCGCGAATCTCCGCCGGAAGGATAACTGCACCCGCGCTGATGGCGGGATTGAGCCCACCCGCGAGGCCAAAGCTCATGAGCGCGGTTGCGCCGGCAGCTATCATCTTCTCGGCGGCCAGATAGGCTGCGCCCGGCTCAAGGCCGGCATGGCCCACCAGCAATGCCGGATTGACCGCGAAGCGCTCCAGCAGCTTCGCCTCCATGGCAATTCCGGTGATGATACCCAGCTTGATCATTTTGCTTTGACGGCTTCTTTGTCGAAGGTTGTTGCCAAAGTCTTCGGCGCCTGGATCCGCCAGGCGCGTTCGAGGCGCAGCGACAGTTCTTTCTTGGTGATCTTATTTAGGCGCACCAGCAAGCCCGGCCAGCCCTTGTAGTGGTCGGTTTCATAATAAATCTCGGGCGCGGAGGCGAAGAGCATCTCTTTGTCCTCCAGGGCGCAACGCAAGGATAAGGTGTTGGGGTCCTTGACGGCGGCCAGGAATTTGCCGCGCACCTTGACCGAGAGGGACCCGTAGGACGTGCTTTGTTCGATGCCGGGCAAATGGGCGGCGGCGGCGAGGACTTTTGTTAAAGCACGCTCAACGCTGCCCGGCATGGCTACATCCCGTAACGCACGGCTTTGGTATTGCTGCTCTTAAGGTCGCGGTAGCGCGCCAGCGCCTGCAACGGGAAGATCGCCGCATAGCCGTGATAGCGCAGATAAAACACGCGCGGAAAACCCACGGCGGTGAACCACGGCTCCACCCAGCGGCCATCCTTCTCGCGCGGCGCGGCCAACAGATAATCGACCCCGCGCTGGACGGCGGGATGGTCCACTTCGCCGGCGGCCATCAAGGCCAGCGCAGCCCAAGCGGTCTGCGACGGGGTCGAGGCTTTGCGCTCGTACCGACGCTCGACCCAGTAGGTGGCCCCGTCCTCGCCCCAACCGCCGTCGGAGTTCTGGTGGGCCAGCAGCCAATCCACTGCTTTGCGGATATATGGCGCCTGCATGTCCTCGCCGGCCGCGTTGAGGGCATTCAGCACCGACCAGGTGCCGTAGAGGTAGTTGGTGCCCCAACGGCCGAACCAACTGCCGTCCTTTTCCTGTTCGCGTTTTAAATAGTCCAGCCCGCGCGCCATCACCGGATGGTCGCGTCCATGGCCGATCTGGGCGAGGAAGCTGATGCAGCGCGCCGACACGTCGGCGGTGGGCGGGTCGAGCAGCGCGCCGTGGTCGGCGAAGGGGATGTGATTGAGGTAGAAGTCGCTGTTGTCGACATCGAAGGCGCCCCAGCCGCCGTTGCTGCTCTGCATACCCTCGATCCACTCGGCGGCCCGGGCGATGGCTTCGGAATACTTTTCGCCGTCCGCACGGTGCAGGGCCATTCCGACAACCGCGGTGTCATCCACATCGGGATAGTGGGCGTTGTTGTATTGGAATGCCCAGCCGCCGGGCCGTAAGGAGGGGCGCTTCTCCGCCCAGTCACCCTTGAAGTCCAGGATCTGCTTGGACTGCAGCCAGTCGCAACTGGCGCGCACACCGGTGTCGTCGTCGGCGGCGCCCGTCTCCATCAGCGCCAAAGCCGCGAGCCCCGTGTCCCAGATCGGGGAGACGCAAGGCTGGCAGAACATCTTGCCTTCGCCGGACGTAAGCAGGTTCTTGATGGATTTCTTGGCGGTAACAAGATCGGGGTGATCCTTGGGAAAGCCCAAGGCTTCCATGGCCATCACCGAATTAGCCATGGCCGGGAAAATGGCGCCGAGACCGTCCTCGCCGTTGAGGCGCTCGGTGAAGAAAGCGAGGGCGCGGTCTATGGCCTTTTTACGAAGGCCCTTGGGCGCATGGGGTTCGATCACCCGCAGCACCTTGTTGAGCGCCAGGAAGAACGCGCCGCCGCGTCCGCCGGTGGGATTGGTGAGGTAGACCGCGACCTGGTCCGGCGGCGTGACGAATAATTCCTGCACACGCACGCCCTTGGGATTTTTGGCCCGTGGCTTGAGCGCGGCGAGGATCAGGAGCGGCGCGATCACGGTGCGCGACCAGTACGAGAAGCGGAAGACCGTTACCGGGAACCACTTGGGCGCCAGCATCAGCTCTACCGGCATCACCGGCACCGCGCGCCACGGGGCTTCGCCGAACAAGGCCAGGGCGTAGCGGCAGAAGACATTGGATTTTGCTGCGCCGCCGCGGGACAGGATCGCCTCCCGGGCGCGTCGCATGTGCGGTGCATCGACAGAATCGCCCACCAGCTTGAGGGCGAAATAAGCCTTCACCGAGGCGCTCATGTCGAAGTCGCCCTTGTGGAACAAGGGCCAGCCGCCGTGCTCGCCCTGGATGCCGCGGATATAGTCCGCGAGCTTCTGCTCCACCTCGTCCTCGCGTTCATCGAGGTAGTGGTTGAGCATGATGTATTCGGCCGGGATGGTGGCGTCGGCTTCGAGATCGAATACCCAGTGGCCGTCGGGACGCTGGCTGCGTTTGAACGCGCCCACAGTCTCGGCGATCACGGCATCGAGGCCGGGCAGGCCCCGGGATTGAAGGTCGGATGTGATACCCATATTCAAGCTAAGCCGCCTTATGCGCGGACATGGTCCGCAAAGTTTCGTCAGCGGCGGTGAAGCCGGACCGGACCGCACCTTCGATGGTGGCCGGAAGGCCGGTGTCGGTCCAGTCGCCGGCCAATAACAGGTTCGTGACTGCCGTGCGGCACCGGGGCCGCAGGCGCGCGGCCTCCGGAGTTTGGGCGAAGGTGGCGCGCCGTTCCTTGACCACGCGGGCCGCTGGCACCGGCATATCGCCCAATTCCAACGCCAGTGCAACATCCGGCCAGCAGCGGGCGATGATCTCCTCGGCGGGTGTGTCCGCAAGGTCACGAGCAGCCGAGATGGTGACGGAGGCTATTTCGCCCCGGGCGAAGACCCATTGGGCGGCCCCGCCGACAACACCGATGATTCGGACGTCGCCGGGTGCCACCACCGCGCGCGGCAGGCGGTAGTGGACATTGACGATGGGCTCGCCCGGCGGCGGCGCCGACAGGCCCGGCACGATGGTTTCGGCGACCCACGGCGGCACGGCCAGGATGACAACGTCGCCGGCAGCAAGGGGCACACTCTCTTCATCGGCTTCCAGTGCGGTGATGGTCTGGTTCGCCACGGTCAATGCGCGAATGCGGGTGCCGAAACGGATCGTCGTACCGGCGCGGGTCAGTGTTTCCACGGCCGGGTCCACCAAGGTCGCGGCGAGGCTGTCGCGGGCCACCAGCGGGCGGCAGGCCTCGGCTCCCTTGAGGAAAGTCTCGCGCAACACCGGACGCATGAGGCCGGCGCTCGCCTGGCCGGGGGCGGTATTGAGCACCGCCACCGTCAACGGCTCCCAGAAATTGCGATAGAGCTCGCCGCTGCTGCCGACGCAGGCAGTCATGGTCGCAGAGCCGCCGGCGCTCATGACGCGGGCGACGCTCAAGTACTGCCAGACTGATGTATTGGGTACCCGGCGCGCCGGGTCCAGCAGCCACCAGGGGATCACGCCGGCGCCCGGGCGTAGGCTCCAGCGCGCGCCGGTGGCGACATCGACGAAGGGAAAGGCCGCGTCCGAAGGTCCGGCGAGGCGGTCGCTGGCGCCGATGGCTTTGAGATAGGCCATGATGGCGTGATTGCCGCTGAGCATCAGATGGTTGCCGTTGTCGATGACGGCATCGAGCTGCGGATCGTGGTAGGAGCGGCAGCGCCCGCCGGCACGGGGCGAGGCCTCATACAGCGTGATAGGCAGGCCGGCGCCCGACAGGCGCACCGCGGCGGCGAGGCCCGCAAGGCCGGCGCCGATGACATGAACTTTTGGGCTCAAGCGGGGCGCCATTAAAACAGCGCGTAGTGGATCGCGATCCACAGCTTTTCGATGTTAGCGGTGGCGCGCGCCAATCCTGTTCGCGGCGGCAGCGGTTTCCAGCGATTGGCTTCCAGACGGTCGAGATGTTTGCGGTAAACCATCATCATGATCACCGCCGGGCGCATGGCGCCCTTGGCGCATTCCGCCAGGGCGGCTTCGGTATCGGCATAGGCCTTGCGCGCGATGCGCCCCAGGGCCTCCCGCACGTTGGGAAGCTTCGGATGGTCGATCACCGCCACCGGATTCAACGGCACGCCTTCGCGCGCGAGGAATTCCGCCGGCAGATAGAGCCGTCCGATGCCGGCGTCCTCCTCCACATCGCGCAGGATGTTGGTGAGCTGTAGCGCACGGCCCAGGCGGTTGGCCACCCGTTCGCCGGCGGGCGTGGCCTCGCCAAAGATCGGCACGGACAGGCGCCCCACCGCGGCGGCGACGCAATCACAGTAGAGGTCGAGTTCTTCCAGGCTGGGGGCAACGATGGGGCCGCGGGCGTCCATCTCCATGCCCTGGATGACGGCGATGAAATCTTTCTTGCGCAAGCCGTAGGACGCAATGCCCTGGCCCAGCGCGCGGCAAATGGGATCATGCGCGCGACCGCCGTAGAGCTGCTCGATCTTCTGGCGCCAGCCGTCGAGGGCGAGGATCTTCTCCTCACGTGGCGCATCGCCATCGGCGATGTCGTCCACTTCGCGGCAGAAAGCATAGACCGCGAACAGCGCCTCGCGCTTAGCCTGGGGCAGGAAGCGCATGGCCCAATAGAACGACGAACCCGCCGCCTGGACCTTAGCGCGGATCAGGTCGGCGTCACTTGCGGTCGCGGGCGATGAAAAGGCGGGCGCGCTCTGCACGGCGTCTTCCTGGCAGTGTTCAGGCGGGCTGGAGCCCGCCTCCTCAGTTTAACGTAAACGGCCACCGACTTCTCGGATCAGGGCAGGGCGACCAAGGGCAGACAGCGCCATATCGACGATATGGCGGGCCTGCAGACCGGCGTCGGCATACTGTTCTTCGGGTTTGCCGTGGGCCACGAACAGGTCGGGCAAGGTCATTGTGCGCACCTTGAGGCCGCCGTCCAACCGGCCATTTTGAGCCAGCGTGGTGAGCACGTGGGCGCCGAAGCCACCCACGGCGCCCTCTTCGATGGTGATGAGCACTTCGTGGTTGGCGGCGAGTTGGCTGATGAGGTCTTCGTCCAAGGGCTTGGCGAAACGCGCATCGGCAACGGTAGTCGACAGGCCGCGGGCGGCGAGGTCGTCGGCGGCGCGCAGGCATTCCTGTAGCCGGCCACCGAGGGAAAGCAGGGCTACGGATGAACCCTGGCGCAGCACCCGACCTTTGCCGACCGGAAGCGCGCGTCCGCGCGCGGGCAGCGCCACGCCATAGCCTTCGCCGCGCGGAAATCTGAAGGCGGAAGGCCGGTCGCCGAGAGCCAGGGACGTTGCGATCATATGCTTGAGTTCGGCTTCGTCGGCGGCGGCCATGACTACCATGCCCGGCAGGCAGGTGAGATAAGCGAGATCGTAGCTGCCGGCGTGGGTGGCGCCGTCGGCGCCCACCAGGCCGGCGCGGTCGACGGCAAAACGCACCGACAGGTGCTGCAAGGCCACGTCATGCACGATCTGGTCATAAGCCCGTTGCAGGAAGCAGGAGTAGATGGCGACCACCGGCTTGAGACCTTCGGTGGCGAGGCCGGCGGCGAAGGTGACGGCGTGCTGCTCGGCGATGCCGACGTCGTAGAAGCGTTCCGGGAAACGTTTCTGGAACAGGTCGAGGCCTGTCCCCGATGGCATGGCAGCGGTGATGGCGATCACATCGGGATCGGCCGCGGCTTCCTCGATCAGGCTCTCGGCGAAAACTTTGGTGAACGTCGGCGCGCTTGCTTTCGCTTTGAAGATCTCGCCGGTGGCGGCGTCAAAACGATCGAGGGCGTGGTATTTCTCCACATTGGGCGCTGTGAACGGATGGCCTTTGCCCTTTTCCGTGACCACATGGAGCAGGACCGGACCTTGACGCGCGCCGTCACGGATGGCCTGGAGTACGCCGACAAGGTCGTCGACATTGTGACCGTCGACGGGGCCTACATACGTGCAGCCCAATTGATCGAACATGGTGGCCGTGCCGGCGAGGTGCGCACGTCCGGCGGCAACGCCGTCGGGGAATTTCTCTGCGATCACCGCCTGCACATCGGCGGCCGAAAGCGTGGCGCGGGTGGCGGTAAGGTCCTTGAGGTAGTTGGTCAGGGCCCCCAGCGACGGCGCGATGGACATGCCGTTATCGTTGAGAATGACCGTAAGCCTTGTGTCGAGGCCGCCGGCGTTGTTCAGCGCCTCGTAGGCCATGCCGGCGCTCATGGCGCCGTCGCCGATAACGGCGACCACGTGGTTGTCCGCATGCTTGTGATCGCGGGCGACGGCCATGCCGAGGGCGGCTGAAATCGATGTCGAGCTATGGGCGGTGCCGAACGGATCGAATTCGCTTTCGGCGCGCAAGGTGAAGCCGTACAGGCCGCCCTTTTTCCGAATGCTGCGGATGCGGTCCCGGCGCCCGGTAAGGATCTTGTGGGGATAAGCTTGGTGGCTCACATCCCAGATCAGCCGGTCGGCGGGCGTGTTGAAGACGTAGTGCAGCGCGACCGTGAGTTCGACCACACCAAGGCCGGCGCCGAAGTGGCCGCCGGTGGCCGAAGCGGCGTCGATGGTCTCGGCGCGCAGTTCGTCCGCAAGCTGCCGGAGCTGCACGGGCGCGAGCGCCCGCAGCTCCGTAACGGAGGGGGTGCGGTCGAGAAGCGGTGTTGCGTCGCGTGCCAAGGTGCGCCCTTAATTTTACGTTCTGTGCTCAGTTTCAAACGTCAAAGCCGCGGGCCGCTCGCGGTCCCGCGCTTGTGCTTTGTGTCTGCTTTGTATCCCCCGGCTGCGCCCCACCCCAACGCTGAGGGAACTGCCGTCGGAAAGGGTCCTGGGTCGTTCTTCCCAGTGACTTGTTTCCTAAGGGGATTTTGCCAGATCGGCGGGGTCCACAGAAGGCCCATAGTTGCGGCCTTTCCACTGTCCGCCCTGGCGGCGTGCATGAGCCCGGGCTGAATCCACAGTCATAGCGGCGTAAAGCCCGGCGGCCACCGGCAATAGCAAGCCTTCCCAAGGGCTTCGCCCATATTCCCGCAGTGTGGGCGTATAGGTCCAGATCATCAGGCCCATGGCGGTGAGTCCCGCCAAAGTTGCAAGTGCCTGTCCATGCCATAAAAACGTCAGCACGATGAGCGACGGGCCGAGGAAAATCGCGGCGAGTCCCGCGACCGAAAGACCGAGCTGAAGATGCGAATAGCCGAGTTGGGTGAAGGCGGTGCGTTTGACCATTGTCCACAACGGCTCCAAATCATCGGCCGCTCGCAGCGACCGGCTATCATCCGCAAGCGCCAGCCACAGGCGCCCGCCGCCGCGCTTGACGATGCGCCCCAGCGCGCAGTCGTCGATGATCTCGCCCTTGATGGCCTCGAGCCCGCCGACCAGGCGCAGGCGCTCACGCCGGATCAGTACGCAGCCGCCCGCGGCGGCAGCGGTGGGCGAGCGCGGGTCGTTCACGCCCGGAAACGGATAGAGCATCTGGAAGAAATAAATGAATGCCGGGATCAGCAGGCGTTCCCAGGGGCTTTGGCAGCGCAGCCGCACCATCAGCGACACCAGGTCGCGCCGTCCAGTGACCGCCGTGGCCACAAGGCGCGTGAGCGTCGCGGGGGGATGCACCACGTCGGCATCCGTGAACCAGATGAACTCAGCATCGCCGGCCTGCGCGAGGCCGGCGTTGAGCGCCGCGAGCTTTCCGGTCCATCCCGATGCCAGCGGCGGCGCGGTGATGACCTCAACCTTCGCCGTGCCGGGAGCGGTGACGCCGCCGATGCGCGCCAGCGATGCGGTTTCGTCGGTGGATGAGTCGTCCACCACGATGATCCTGAGTTCACCCTGATAGACCTGGCCGCGCAGGGCGCGGACGCAGGCTTCGATGGTCGCAGCCTCGTTGCGCGCGGGCACGATTGCGGTCACGGCGGGCCATGTTTCCGGGGGAGTCAAAGCCAAAGGCAAACGCTGGTCGGCGCGCCAGAAGTCCCGATGCAGAAAGGCCAGATAACACCAGGCCAGCAGCGCAAAACCGGCAATAAAGGCGATCATGTGAGCCACAGCCGAGCGACGCCCGCAACAGCCGCTGCAGCAAATCCCACAGGGCTAAGGGCAACGCGCATGGCCACCGGATCCTGCCGCCGCAGTTTTTGCGTCAACGCGTCGGCGACGGCGACGATCACCGCCGTTTCTGCTGCCAGACTTTTGTGGCGCATGGCCTTTGGCAAACGCTGCGCTTCGACCAGGAGCTTCTCGGTGCCGTCGAGACATTGATCGAGCACGCTACGCAAGCCGGGCGTAGACGCGCTCCGGGTTAGATCTTCGATGGTCGCGTTGGCCGTGCGCATCCAATCATCCGGCAGATAGACGCGATCCAACTCCGCATAGTCCTTGGCGCAATCCTGCAGGTGGTTGATCACCTGCAGCGCGTTGCAGAGAGCGTCGGACAAGGGATACAGCGCTTTGTCCTCGCCGTGGAGATCGCAGAGGAAGCGTCCGACCGGCGCCGCTGAGCGCAAGCAGTAGTCGATCAGGTCATTCCAATCGGCGGTGCGGTTCTTGACCGCGTCTTGTTTGAAGGCGGAAATAAGATCGAGGCCGTGGCGGTCGGAAATGCCGGTCTGTTTGAGGGTGCGGCGAAGTGCGGCGGCTTTTGCATACGCCGGGTCGGCCGAGCCCATAGTCAGCGCCAAGGCGAAGCCATCGAGGCGGGCAATCTTGTCCTCGGGCGCGAGATGGGGGTTGTCGGCGATGTCGTCGATGGCCCGGGCGAAGGCATAGTAGGTCGCCACATGGGGGCGTAAGGGCCGCGGCAACAGCCACGACCCCACCGGGAAATTCTCATCCCCGGCGCCTTTTCCGGACGGTGTTTCGATCCCCACAGCGGCTCTCATAACAAGCTTGGCCCGACGGCCTTGATTGGCGTTGGCTCGTTCAATACGCGAGGCTGCCACGGCCATCAAGAAATGGTGTTGATGGCGGTCAAAATTCAGCATGAATAACCGCAGAAAGTACTGGCATCATTGCGGAAAGACGAATTGACCGGCGGGAGCACAGCCGCCACACTGCGCCAACTTTCGAAACCAGCTTTCAGTACATTGCGATCAACCTCCCATGACCGTCGTCAGCCGCACCCGTCCGGCGCAAGCCGATATGTCTTCCGGGCCGCTCAAGATCGGCTCCGAGGAGCATAAGCACGCGTTCTGCCGCATGCTGCTCGACACCTTCAATCCCTATAAGCCGGCGATCATCGATTGGCCCGAACTGGAGCCCGATGCGCTCGCGCGCATCACTGGGTTGCCGTTCTGGACCATCGCCGTGGAGACCGAGGACCGCGCCTCGGCGCATATCGGCGCCATGGCCGCGCAGACCAAAGATCCCTTGATGCGCGAAGCCCTGGAGCTGATGGCGTTCGAGGAGAGCCGCCATCGCAAAGTGCTCGACGCCCTGGTGAAACGCTATGGCATCGTGCTCGACGATATTCCCAAGTACGTGCCGTCCAAGCGGGTCGAGTGGAACTTCATGTCCACCGGTTATGGTGAATGCCTGGACTCGTTCTTCGCCTTCGGCCTGTTCGAACTGGCGCGCAGCTCGGGCTACTTCCCGCCGGAGCTGGTGGAGACCTTCGAGCCCGTGATCCAGGAAGAAGGCCGGCATATTGTCTTCTTCGTCAACTGGGCCGCCTACACCCAGGCCAACACTCCCTTACTTGCCAAACCCTGGTTC
Organism: Fidelibacterota bacterium; assembly: GCA_947470105.1. Classification (GTDB taxonomy): domain Bacteria; phylum Pseudomonadota; class Alphaproteobacteria; order Rhodospirillales; family Rhodospirillaceae; genus SHVO01. The sequence goes on from CANISR010000067.1 coordinate 17,675, forward strand.
GCCAGCAAGCGCTTAGTGCATCTGTTCCTCAACGGCTTGTCGCGCATCGGCATCGGCGGGGACCAGGACGACTTCGCCACCGCCGGCAAGGAGTCCGTCGGCGTCGACATCGACCTGCCGCAATTCCTCGATCTGTGCCTGTCCGAAAACGAACGCCGCATGGCCAGCTTGGACCCGCGCTTAGAGCGGCCTCTGATCATGCCCAAGGCCGTGAAGGCCGCGCGCTTCTTCATCCGCTAGGATTTAAATGCCGACTTCACTTCCTCAAGTGCCGCCGACCCGCATCGATTTCACGGTGGAGGACCA
>CANISR010000068.1 GCA_947470105.1 Fidelibacterota bacterium
GAGAAGCCATCCGATGCCCTCACCGATCCTGGCTACATCGCGCTGCATGACTACTACTTGCCTATGACCATCAACCTGGTGAACGGCATCCTCGCCAAGGATAAATTGGATGCGATCGTCTATCCCACCGGCTCCAGGCGTCCGGCGCAGATCGCCGCCCCGCCGGGACCGCCATTGGGAACCGGCCCCTCGGCCACGGGCATCGCCAACCTGTCGGGCTTCCCCGACCTGATCGTGCCCGCGGGCTTCACCACCGACGATTTGCCGGTGACGATCTCGTTCTTCGGCACCGCCTTCAGTGAACCCAAATTGCTGGCTCTCGGCTACAGCTTCGAACAGGCCACCCACGCCATCCGCCGTCCGGTGAATACACCGGCCCTGGCGGGCGGCACGGTGGACGTGCCCGGCAAGTAGCGTCTCAAACCCCGGTGTCCAAAAACACCGGGGTTTTTCTTTGCCGGGGTACATGAACCCCGGTATGAATCGTGCCCACGATTTTCGCGTTTAGCTCACACACATATTTGAGGAGGAACCCCCATGCGGAAATTTCTTTTAGCCGGCGCGGCGCTCGCGTTCTCGGCGACGTTCATGCTCGCGCACGCTCCGGCTCATGCGGCCGCCGCGGCGAGCGCGCGCGTCGAATTCGAAACCATGACCTGGCCGGAAGTGAAGGCGGCCATTGCTGCTGGCAAGACCACGGCGCTCGTCTACACCGGCGGCGTCGAACAGCGCGGCCCGCAGAACGCCAACGGCGGCCACAATCTGATGGCGCGCGCCATCGTCAAGGCCATCGCCGACAAGCTCGGCAACGCCATCGCCATGCCGGTTCTGCCCTTCACTCCGAATAACGCCAGCGCCGAAATGCCCGGCACCATCGGCCTGACAAATGAACTGCTGGAGGGCGTGCTCGAGCGCATCGCCGAGCAGAGCATTGCCAGCGGCTTCAAGAACGTGGTGCTGATGGGCGACCATGGTGGCGGCCAGGCCGGCCCCAACAACATTTACGCCAAGGTCGCCAAGAAGCTGGACGACAAATACGGCGCCCAGGGTACGCATGTTTTCTACTGTGATCAGGTCTACATGCCGGCCAACGGCGAATTCGATAAACAGACGGCGAAAGAGGGCTATCCGCCCAGCCTGCATGGCGGTCTGTCCGACACCTCGCTGATGCTCTATCTCGACAAGGACGGCGTCTGGACGCGCAAGGATCAGCTGCCCAACGCTATTGGCATTCCCGTGAGCGCCGACGGCAAGCCGCAGATGGACGACCCCAAGGCGGTCAAGAACGGCATCATGGGCGACGGCCGTCGTTCGAGCGCCGAGTTGGGCAAGCGCCTGCTCGACCTGAAAGTCGATTTCGCGGTGAAGCAGATCAACACCTTCATTCCGCCGAAGAAGTAACCCAACCGCACTGCTGAAACGAAAACGCCCCCAGCGATGGGGGCGTTTTTTTGTTGGTCTGAGTTTTGCGGCTTACGGCAACTTGCTCCGGTCCACCGCCACGCCGCGCAGGTAGACGGCGGAGATCTTGTGGGCGTTGGAGATGTTCTCGAGCGGGTTGGCGTCGAGGACCAACAGGTCGGCGCTCTTGCCGGCTTCGACGGTCCCCATATCCGGGAGCCGCATGAATTCCGCCGCCGTCTTGGTGGCGGAGGTGATCACCTGGGCGGGCGTCATGCCGCCGGCGACCATGTCCTCCATCTCCACGAAGTGCGACCAGGGGATGTTGCCGTCGGTCCCCATGACGATCTTCACGCCGGCGGCATTCATCTTCGCGAGGTTGCGGCCCTGGATGCCGTAGGCGGCGTTGGTTTTCGGGTTGTCGACATTGGCGGCTTCTACCTTCTGGTATTCGTCGGCCGGCAGGCTGGTCTTGAGCCACGTCAGGTCTGTTTTCACGCCGCGGGCGCCCAGGTTCGGGTTGAGGACGAAGGCGGGCTTGGCCTTGAGCAAGGTCATGATCTCGTCGTCTACGTCCTTGTCGCGCACGCTATGGGCAAAAGCATCGAGGTTGGCGCGCAGCAAGCCCTTGGCGTCGTCGAGATTGAAGATATGCGCGCTGGCGCGCAGGCCCTTCTTGTGGGCTTCGTCGATAAGGGGGCCATAGAGGGCCGGGGTCAGCTTTTCATACTTGCCGTCGCGGTCATCGACCCACAGCTTGATGATGTCGACTTTCTTGTCGGCGTTATCGTCCACGGCCTTGCGGGCTTCGGCTTCGGTGCTCACCCAGATCGGCAGGGTGGTGCGACCTTCCTCGGGCCGGGTGATGCCGCGGCCGGCGGAGCGCAAACGCGCAGCGCCGGGAATAGTCTCGGCGCGCATCGCCAGAAGGTTCCAACCGTCGGTGGCGCCCATGCTCAACACAGCGCCAACGCCGTAGTAGGCGTATTGCTTCAGGTCCTTGATCATCGCCTCGCGAGTGTCGCTGGGGTGCGTGTGGGTGTTGATCAGCGCCGGCATCAGCGTCTTGCCCGCGAGATTGACGCGGGTGGCGCCGGCCGGTACCTGCACCGCACCGGCCGCGCCGACGGCCGAGATCTTGGCGCCGTCCACGACAACGGTGCCGTTGTCGATGGTGCGGCCATCACCGACGATGACCCGTGCGCCTTCAAAGGCGGTGACCTGGGCCTGGGCACCGGCACCGGCCAGCAGGCCGACGGCAAGAGTTGCAGCGGTGGCGAACAGTGTGGCGCGCATCGGATCCTCCCGGGGAAAATGGAGCGGCTACTCTAGCCTCTCCCGCGCGGGGGGATAAAGGGGGAGCGGACTGTGTCCCACACACGAAGCGGTGTTAAGGGGAGGCGTCCGGGCGGGTTTTGATCGGGTTTTTCAGCAGGAAATCCGTCATGGCGGCGGCGAATAGATCAGACCCCGCCTGATTCCAGTGCCGGTCAAACCGCAGCCAGTAACGCCCGTCGATGTCTTCCGGCGGAACCTTGGTAAATGGCGCATAGCCGTCCATATAAAGCGCGCCAAAGGACTCGGCGAGGACGCGGACTTCCCGCTGGTGCGGGGTTTCGGTGGTTCCTTTGGATTCGGCCGCGGCCTGGGCGCCATCGCGCCCGGGGATCGAGGCGAGCACCACGGGAATATTGTGGTCGCGGCAGTAATTCATGATGTCGCGGAACAGCGCGAACTGTTCACCGTACCGGGCCTCGATGGCGGGCAGGTCCACCGGGGCTTCCGGCGCCGCCGGCGGCAGTGCGACGGCCGTGGCCGGGATTGTGCCGCGGCGCAGGTTGGCGATCTGGGCAGTGACAAGCGCCGGCAGGCGGAGTTTGAAGTCCGGCTTGCTCCACTGGGGGCGGATTTCCGCGATCATGCGGTCGATCTCGGCATCAGTGGCGACGGTGGCGGTGTGGGGCTTCATGCGCGGCATGAAGTTGGTGAAGAAATCTTCATCCGACACCGCGCGCGTCGGAAAGTAGCCGATATAAGGCTTGTCACCGTCGTAGTGGAGATAGGAGTAACCGCGCGCCAGGTCGTCACCGAACAGCGCGATCACCAGGGCATCGAAGGGGTAGTTGGGTACGACATCTTCGAAGAAAATATTGTGCCATAGGCCGAGGCCGCCACCGTCGATGGCGAAGGAATACAGCTCCGTCGGGTGGGGTGTGCGTCCGCGCAGGGCGTCGTCGACCGTGTCGGGCCAGTTCTTGCGATTGAACTCCGCGGCGGTGAAGGAATCGCCGAGGATCAGCACACGCGCGGTGCCGGGCGGCTTGGCATGTTGAAACGGCCGTGCCGAAATGTAGCCGGCGTTGTTGGGGGTGAACACGCGGTCGAAGACCACGGTGTCGTGGACAATGCGCACAATGCGGGTGGGGCCTGCGGGACGGCGGTAGCCCGAGATGCGGTCGAACACGCCCACCGGGCGGTTGGAGACATAGAGTTCCTCGTAACGGAAGACACTGCCCTTGGCTGCGTCGCTTCCATAGCCCGCCAATACGAACAGCGCACCTTCCGCGAAGCCGTAGGACACGATCAGGGCTACGGCCGCGACCGCAAGATTGACGAGGTGCCGGTTGGCGGCCACCGGCGGTCAGCTGCCGGTGCGGATGCCGACGAACACGCCGCGGTGGTTGGCCATGGTCTGCTCGTTGGTGCCGTTGCCGAGGATGTCACCGAGGGTGTCGAATTGCTCGAACACCAGGTCGAAGCCGGCTTCGGCGATGGACTGGAGCAGGGCTTCTTTCATGGGCCAGTAGCTGCGTTTATTTTCCCACGACGCCCACTTGAGTTTTTCGAGCGCCTCCGGATCGGTCAGGTCGTGCTCGAAATACCAGCGGCCGGGGTGGCCTTCGTGTTGCTCGATGCCCGACAAGGTGAACACCGATTTTGGATACCAGTCCCACGGCGCGTAGTGGGTGTTGATGATCACCGCGTCGCGGGCGTGTTCGCCCAGCATCCGCACGAAGGCGCGCGGGTTGTCGAGGTGGTAGAGCAGACCGCAGCAGAAGATCACATCGAACATGCCGTACTTGGGCAGGTTGAGGACATCGTCCTTGGCGAAATCGAGGTTGGCCAACCCGGCGCGGCGCTTCACTTCGAGGCAGTTCACATAGTTGGACTCGCGCACCTCGATGCCGAAAGCGTCCATGCCCATGCGCGCGAATTCCAGCGCGTAGCCGCCCTCAAGGCAGCCCAGGTCGGCGATGCGTTTGCCCTGCGGCGCGCCGCGGTAGAGCATGTTGAGGACCCGTTTGGCGCCGCCACACCAGGGTACGTCCGCCAACAGGTGGTCCAACTCGGGCATGGTGACGGAGCCGTCGGGGAAGCGGATATTGTGGGCGGTGAAGGCGCTCATGAATGTCCTCGTATCAAGCGTTGGTTATCCTATAAACGAGGATGCGCTCCTCACCAAATCTTACATATGACCTGACGTGATCAAGACAGTAGCGATTATCGGCGGCGGGCCGGCGGGCCTGGCCGCGGCGGAAATCCTTACCCAGGACGCGGGTTTGGCTGTCACGGTCTATGACGCCATGCCGTCGGTGGGGCGCAAGTTCCTCATGGCGGGAAAAGGCGGGCTCAACCTCACCCATTCCGAACCCATGGCGCGCTTCTTGCCGCGCTATGGCGCCCGCGCCGGTGTGCTGGCGCCGCTCGTGGAAGCGTTCGATCCGGCGGCCTTGCGCGCCTGGGCCGATGGCCTGGGCGTGGCGACCTTTGTCGGCAGTTCCGGGCGGGTATTTCCGGCGGAAATGAAAGCCGCACCTTTGCTGCGGGGCTGGGTCAGGCGCCTCAAGGCCGCCGGAGTGCAATTCCGTACCCGTCATCGGTGGACGGAATGGGACGGAACCGGGCTTGTGTTTGAAACACCCGAAGGCGAGGCGACGGTGATGCCCGACGCCACGATCCTGGCCATGGGCGGCGGAAGCTGGCCGTCCCTGGGATCCGATGGCCGGTGGGTTCCGGTGCTGCACAGCGCCGGCGTGGAGATCGCCCCGCTGCGGTCCGCCAATTGCGGCTTCGACGTCGGCTGGAGCGATCACTTCCGTGAACGCTTCGCCGGGCAGCCGGTGAAGGCCATCACCGCCTGGGTCGGCGACATGCCGCACCGGCGCGGCGAATGTATGATTACCGACGGCGGCATCGAAGGCGGCGTGGTCTACGCCCTGTCGGCGCCGTTGCGCGATCTCATTGAGAGTCACGGTACTGCGGACCTGATGCTCGATCTGGCGCCGGGCCTGACGGCGGCCGAGGTCACGGCGGCGGTGACGCGCCCGCGCGGCAAGGCGTCGCTGGCCACACACTTGCGCAAGAGTGCGGGCATCGAAGGGGTGAAGGCCGGGTTGCTGCGTGAAATGCTGACGGCCGAGGAGATGGCGTCGGAGAATCACCTGGCGCGGGCCATCAAGGCCTTGCCGCTGCGTCTCAAGGCTGCGCGGCCCATGGCGGAAGTTATCAGCACGGCCGGCGGCGTGCGCTTCGAGGGCCTGGACGAGAACCTGATGATCCGCACCCGCCCCGGCGTATTCTGCGCGGGAGAGATGTTGGATTGGGAAGCGCCCACCGGCGGCTACTTGCTTACCGCCTGTTTCGCCAGCGGTCGCGCCGCCGGCTCAGGCGTCCTCAGGTGGCTTGTGGGCCATTAAATAGGCGCGCAGCAGGGGCAAGCGGTCCTGGCCCCAGAATACTTCGCCATCGACCACAAAGCTCGGCACGCCGAACGCTCCGGCCGCAAGCGCGCGCGTGATATTGGCGTCATGCTGGGCCGCAGTCTCAGGCGCATGAATCGCGGCGACAAAGGTCTGCTCGTCCATGCTGGCCTCGCGGCCGAGCTTCGCCAGGGCCTCATCGGTATTGGGGGCGAGTCCTTCGACAAACCAAGCTTTGAACAAGCGCCTCGCGAAAATCTGCCCTGGCCCCAGTCGCCGCGCCGCAATGCAGGCGAGCGCCATGAGCTTGCCGTCGATGTTCCAGATATCGGGCTCGTTGTAGGGCACATCGTAGAATGCCGCCCACCGGTTGGCGTCGCGGGTCCGATAGGCATGATCGTATTGGCCGCGGCGCAAGTCTGCGCGGAAGGGATCGACGCCGGCCCGCTGAATCAAGTCCCGGCTATTGACGGCAACCCACTCGAAGTTGGCATCGGCTTCCAACGAAAGCGCGGGCACTTGCGTCGCCGCCAGATAAGAATAGCGGCTGCAGCTGCTGAAAAAGAACTGCACGACTTTCATGAAAGTCTCCTCAGATACTCAATGTCCCGGTCGGGTTCTCGAAGCCGCCCGACTGCCGCTGCCACAAGCGGGCATAGATTCCATTTTGCGCCAGCAGCTCCCCGTGACTGCCGGTCTCGACGATCCGGCCCTGATCCATCACGACCAGTCGATCCATGCGCGAGATGGTCGACAGGCGATGAGCAATGGCGATGACCGTGCGGCCTTCCATCAGGGTATCGAGCTGTTCCTGGATGGCGGCCTCCACCTCGGAATCCAACGCGCTGGTTGCCTCGTCCAGCACCAGGATCGGCGCGTTCTTGAGGATCACGCGGGCCAGCGCGATGCGTTGCCGCTGGCCGCCCGACAGTTTCACGCCGCGCTCACCAACCTGGGCGTCGAAGCCGTGCCGTTGCTGCCAATCTTCCAGGCCCTCGATGAACTCCAGGGCATGGGCGCGCTCCGCGGCCGCGCGCACCTCGGCTTCGGTGGCTTCAGGCCGGCCGTAGCGGATATTCTCGCGGATGGAGCGGTGCAGCAGCGACGTATCCTGGGTCACCATGGAGATCTGCGCGCGCAAGGATTCCTGGGTCACGTGGGCCACGTCCTGTCCGTCGATGAGGATGCGTCCCGATTCCACGTAGAAGAATCGCAGCAGTAAGTTGACCATGGTCGACTTGCCGGCGCCCGACGGGCCCACCAGGCCAATGCGCTCGCCCGGTTTGATCACGAGGTTGATGCCGTGCAGGACGCCTTTGGCGCTGCCGTAGCCGAAGTGCACATCCTCGAAACGGATCTCGCCGGCGCCCATCCGCAGGTCGCTCGCATCGTCCCGGTCGCGCATGATGCGCGGCGTAGCGATGGACTTCATGCCGTCCAGAACAGTACCGACGTTCTCAAAGATGCTGGTGATATTCATGGCCACCCAGCCTGACATGGACTGGATCTGCCAGGCCAGCGGCAGGGCCATGGCGACCGTGCCCACGCCGATCTCGTCCCCGGACCACAGAGTCAAAGCCATGGCCCCGGTGCCCACCACCAGTGAAGCGTTCATGGTGCTGAGGGTGAGGCCGAACAAGGTCATGGTGCGGAGCTGGCGGTAGTAGGTGGCGCTATGTTCGTCCACCGAGGCGCGGACAAAGGCGTCCTCGTCCCGGGGCCGGGCGAACAATTTGACCGTGAGGATATTGGTGTAGCTGTCGACCACCCGGCCCGTGAGCGCCGAGCGCACTTCGGACAAGGCCTTCGATCTGTCCCGCAGGCGCGGCACAAACACGCGCAGCATGACGAGATAGGCGCAGAACCAGCAGGCCAAGGGAATGGCGAGCCGCGCGTCGGTCTTGGACAGCACGACCATGGCGCTGGTGCCGTAGATCAGAATGTACCAGACCGCGTTGGTGCCCGAGACAATGCTATCCCGCAACGATGGCCCAGTCTGCATGATGCGGTTGGCGATGCGTCCGGCGAAGTCGCTTTGGAAAAAGCTCCACCCTTGGCGCACCACATGCCAGTGGCTCTGCCAGCGCACCAGGTTCGTAAGGTTGGCGGCGAGGCCCTGGTTGGTAACCAGGTTCTGGCTGAGAAGGACCAGGGGCCGCAGGATGAGCTGCACGATCGCCATTCCAGCGAGCTGCCATCCGTAATCGCGAAAGACCTCGGTTGGGGTATGGGTCGATACCAAGGTGACCACCCAGCCGATGAAGATCGGGATCAGCAGATCGAACAGAGCCACCAGGGTGCCGCCGATGAACTGCGCCGCCAGCAGGCCTTTGGCCTGGCGCGCATAGTGCCAGTAAAACGCCGGCGCTCCCGCCGGAGGGGACACATCCGGCGAGTCGGCGGTAGGCTTCAGCAGAGATTCAAAAAAGCCGAACATCAGACGCCATATTGATACGGGAAGCAAAAACCCCGCCGGGTGTGCCGGCGGGGCTTTTTGCGTTGTCGAACCGAAACGACGCGACTATCGCAAAAGGACTCCCGCCACACAGCCTACGGCCGGGCGATACCACGTGAGCATGGTGGAGACCTTTTTCATGGGCCGAATGTTATGTGAGGCGGTTTGGGCTGTCAAACCGGACGGGGCGCTATTATTTAGGGCTCCATGTTGCGCCTGACCGAACTCAAACTGCCCCTGGACCACGGCGAGGACGCCCTGAAACGGGCGATTCTCAAGCGCCTGGCCATCAAGCCGGGCGCCTTGCGCGGCCATACCGTGTTCCGCCGGGGCTTCGACGCCCGCCGCACCTCGGACATCAGCCTGATCTACACGGTGGACGTCGATGTGGCCGACGAAGCCGCCCTTCTGGCGCGCAAGATCAAAGGGGTCACCATCACCCCCGACACCAGCTACCACCACGTGGCCAGTGCGCCGCCCAAACTCACCCACCGCCCTGTTGTCATCGGGATGGGACCCTGCGGCATCTTCGCCGGCCTCATCCTGGCGCAGATGGGGTTCCGTCCCATCATCCTCGAGCGCGGCAAGATCGTGCGCGAGCGCACGGTCGACACCTTCGCCTTCTGGCGCAAGCGTGAGCTCAATCCGGATTCAAACGTGCAGTTCGGCGAGGGCGGCGCGGGCACCTTCTCCGACGGCAAACTCCACAGCCAGATCAAGGATCCCCATTATCGCGGCCGCAAAGTTCTGACGGAATTCGTCAAGGCCGGCGCGCCCGACGAGATCCTCTATGTCAGCAAACCCCACATCGGCACCTTCCGCCTCGTATCGATGGTGGAAAGCATCCGCGCCACTATCGAATCCCTCGGCGGCGAAATCCGCTTCCAGACCAAGGTCACGGGCCTCGACCTGGCGCCCGGCGATCACAGCGTGCGCGGCGTTTTGCTGGCCGACGGGACCCGCATCGATACCGACCATGTGGTGCTGGCGGTGGGCCACAGCGCCCGCGAGACCTTCGAGATGCTGTATGAGGCCGGCGTCCATATCGAAGCCAAGCCGTTCTCCATCGGCGTGCGCATGGAGCATCCCCAGTCGCTCATCGATCGCTGCCGCTTCGGCAAGGCTGCGGGCCATCCGTTGCTGGGCGCTGCCGACTACAAGCTGGTGCATCACTGCGCCAACGGCCGTTCGGTTTATAGCTTCTGCATGTGTCCCGGCGGCACCGTTGTGGCCGCCACATCGGAACTGGGCCGCGTCGTCACCAACGGCATGAGCCAGTATTCGCGCGCCGAACGCAACGCCAACAGCGGCATCGTCGTCGGCATCACGCCGGAGCAGGACTATCCCGGCCATCCGCTCGCGGGCATCGCCTTTCAGCGCCACTGGGAAGAGCAGGCGTTCAAGGCGGGCGGTGGAACCTATGACGCGCCCGGGCAGCGCGTGGGCGATTTCCTCGCCGGGCGGCCCAGCACTGCGTTCGACAGCGTGATTTCATCGTACCGGCCCGGGGTTCACCCCACGGACCTCAGCGCCTGCCTGCCGGATTATGTAACCGTGGCCTTGCGTGAAGCCATCCCCGCCTTCGACCGGCAAATCAAAGGATATGCCATGGAGGACGCGGTCATGACCGCGGTTGAATCGCGCACCTCCGCCCCCATCCGCATCACCCGTAATGATGGGCTGCAGAGCCTCAACACGCCGGGGCTGTTCCCCGCCGGCGAGGGGGCCGGCTATGCGGGTGGTATTCTCTCCGCCGGCGTCGACGGCATCCGCGCCGCGGAGGCCGTCGCCCTCAGCATGACAGGCCAGGCGCCCGCGCCGCGCGAGGCCGATCCAGGCAGCAGCTACCCGTAGACGCGCGCCTGAAACCGTGGCGCTGGTCCGGCCTTTGCGCCAAGATGGCGCACTAGACCTGGGAGGGACTGCATATGCGCATGACGGTACTTGCGTTCACGGCAATGACGGTGCTCGCGCTGCCGGCGCTGGCTCAGGAACGAAAGCTCAGCCCCGAGCAGATCGCCGACACCAACGCCCTCAGGGCTCTGGCCAAGACCGTACCCGACCTGCCGGTGGAGCGCATCGAGCTCAAGCTCACTCCCGCCATGACCATCACCGGCATCTCGGCCATGGCCGGCGACGCCAAGGGTAACGTCTACATCATTCACCGCCCGGAAGATAAGAACCTCGATCCCATTGTCGTTGCGGATTCCAAGGGCAACGTCATCCACTCCTGGGGCAAGGGGATGTTCGATATTCCCCACGGCATCCGCGTCGATCCCCAGGGCAATGTCTGGACCATCGACGCCCATAAGTCGGTGGTCATGAAATTCACCGCGGAGGGCAAGAAGCTCCTGGAGATCAGCGTCGGCGATATTCCCGACGCTGCGCGGCCGTTCTGCGGCGCCACCGACGTATCCTTCGCCAAGACCGGCAATGTCTTTGTGTCCGACGGCTACTGCAACGCCCGCGTGATCGAATACACCGCCGACGGCAAGAAGCTGCGGGAGTTCGGCAGACGCGGCAAAGGCGACGGCGAATTCGTCAACGCCCACGACGTGTCCATCAGCCCGGACGGCAAGATCTTCGTCGCCGACCGCGAGAATGGCCGCCTGCAGTGGTTCGATATGAGCGGCAAATTCCTGGGCCAGAAGCACTTCGGCGGGCAGTTGTTCGCGGTGGCGATCAGCGCCGCGGGCGACGTCTATGTGGACGCACAGCCGCGCGACGTGCCCTTCGGCACCGACGCCCATATCTTCAAGTTCGACCCCGCCAGCGGCAAAATCCTCGGCAAGATCGCCGCCCCCGCCCATCAGTTGAGCATTGCGCCGGACGGCACGCTGCTGCCCGGCACCCGGGTGGCGAGTTCGGGTTCGGTTCTGCTGCTCCGCCCGAAGAAGTAGTCTTCCGCAAAAGCAAACGGCGGCGCCTCGTGGGCGCCGCCGTTTTTATTTCGCTCTGCGTAGGCGAAATTACTTCTTCGCGGCTTCCTTGGGCTTGAAGTCGGCGACGGCCTTGTCGCCGGCGGCCTTCTGTTCGGGAGTCAGGCGGCTGGACACGGTGACGAGGCGGCGCTTGGCATTTTCGTCGCCCTTGGCGGCCGCCAGGGTGAACCACTTATATGCTTCGGCCCGGTCCGGAGTTACCCCGGCGCCCCCGGCGATGTAAATCGTGCCGAGCGCGGTTTGTGCCGGCACGTAGCCCTGTTCCGCGGCGAGGCGATACCATTTCGCCGCGGCGGGGAAGTCCTGCTTCATGCCTTCGCCAAGCTCATTCATGATGCCAAGATTGAACTGGGCGTCGGCGTAGCCGGTCTTGGCGGCTTCGGTGTACCAGCGCAGCGCTTCGGGGAAGTTTTTCGCGCCGCCTTTGCCGGTGTGATACATGGTGCCGAGGTTGCCCTGGGCGTAAGTGTTGCCCGCGAGCGCGGCGACGCGGTACAGCCGGAGCGCGGTCGGGAAATCGCCCTTCTGCTCGGCTTCGAATGCGGCGGCGGCGTCTTCGGCCGGGCCGGCGAACGCAGGACTGCTGATACAAAGAATCGTGGCGAGCGCTATGGCGCAAGTCCGGATAGCAACGGTCATCATTACCCCTCCCAATTTAAACAGGCCCCAAGTTTATCGGATCGCTCGGAAAATTCCCCCGCGACGCCGGTCAAACCTTCGAGATAGGAGTGTAACCCCGAAATGCGCCCCCCGGCCAGAGCCAACGCGAAACTGACATTTAGAAACAGGGCCCTAGCCGGGTAAGATGCCGGTATTCTGTAACTGAACTCCGCGAGGCGTCATGCCCACAGCGAAAAAGCCGGCCCCCAAAAAGGCAGCTGTAAAACCGGCCAAGCCCAAGTCAGCCAAGAAAGCGCCAGCCAAAACGGCCAAGCCGGCGGCCAAGGTGCTTCCTGCGGGACCCACGGCAAAGAAGGCCGGCGCCGGCCTGATCCGCGTGGGCATCGGCGGCTGGACCTTCGAGCCCTGGCGGGGCGTGTTCTACCCTGCGGACCTGTCCCAGAAGCGCGAACTGGAATTCGCGAGCCGCCAGCTCACCTCCATCGAAATCAACGGCACCTATTACTCCAGCTTCAAGCCCGCCAGCTGGTCCAAGTGGCGCGATGAGACTCCGGAAGGCTTCGTGTTCGCGGTCAAAGCTTCGCGCTACTGCACCAATCGCCGCGTGCTGTCGGACGCCAAGGAGTCAATCGAGCGCTTCATCGGCCAGGGCCTGTCCATGCTCGGCGACCGCCTGGGGCCGATCAATTGGCAGTTCATGGCCACCAAGAAATTCGATCCGGAAGACTTCGGAAAGTTCCTCGCCCTGCTGCCCAAGGAAGTCGACGGCCTGCCCTTGCGCCACGCGTTGGAAGTCCGCAGTCCGACCTTCAAGGATCCGCGTTTCTACGATCTCGCCCGACGCCACAACGCCGCGATCATTTTTGCCGATGACGATGATTTCCCCGAGATCGACGAACCGACGGCAAACTTCACCTATGCCCGCCTCATGCGGACCCGCGAGGACGTGAAGGCCGGCTATCCTTCTGTGGATCTCGACCGCTGGGTGAAGCGCGCCAAGGTTTGGGCCAAGCGCGGGGACGTGTTTGCCTATTTCATCTCCGGCGCCAAAGTGCGCGCCCCGGCGGCCGCACAGGAACTGATCGCGCGCCTCTAACCGGGATACGTCCGTGGCCAGATCTCGCCGTCGGGCGGCGGGTTCAGCGCCGCCGAGACAAAGTCCGCGACCGTACCCTTGAGCCGCGGCTTATAGTCGGCCCACCAGGTCATGCACTCCTGCTGTAAGGCCGGCAGGGCGCCGTCGTCGCGGAGTTTGCGCAGTCGCGCAGCGCCCTCCACCCAGGTGGCGACGGTGGGCATCGGATGCGGCCCCAACAGCGCGCGGTAATAGTCGTAGCCTTTACGCTTCTCCACGAACGGAATGCATCCGGCCTCGAGAGCTTCGTAAACCCGGAAGGTCTCCAGATTGGACCAGCCGCCGGGGCAGGGGATGACCACGCTTTCATCCATCAACGCCCTGTAGTCGGTGGTGGAGAGGCAGTCGCTGGCGTTGAAGCCCGAGGTCAGGTGCCACGATCCGCCATCCACCTGCGCCAGTGTGTTCAGCATCTCGCTACGACTCAGCTTGTTGGGGTCGCCGGCGAAGCTCCACAGGTGCTTCCGCAGCTCTGCGGGTTTCGACAGGCCTGTGCGGGCAAATCCGGTTTTGTAGCCGAGCGGCAGGAACATGAGCCGCGCCTGTTCCGCCAGCACGTCCGAGCGGTAATTGCGGATCACCGCCTCGCAATATTTGTAAGCCGTAAGATCGTCGTTGAAGGCTTCGTCGCTCAGGTGAATCAGGATCACCTTGCAGCCGTTTTCGAAGGCGCGCTGATAGTAGGGCACTTTCCCCGGCACCAGCCGGTTGTCGACCACGATCATGCTGGGGGCGAGGTAGGACCAGGTGTTGTCCACGTGCTCGGCTCCGATGGACCCCTGCAACAGCAAATGCACCCAGTCGTATTCCCAGGCCTCAAAAGGCCGGAACTGCCAGACCAGCACGGGCGGCGTGTTGGGCTTCGGCCATAGCCGGCGCTCGATGAGCCGCAGAAGACGCATGGCCTCCTGATTGCCCGGTTCGTTGCGGAGTACGCCCATGAGCTGCTCGCCGGCTTTCTCAAACAAGCCTTGCTCAAAGCGGCGAAGTGCTGAGCGGAACTCTTCCGATTGGCCTGCGACTGAAAAGGAATATTTCATCGAACCTCTGTGTTCCGGGAGCTATGGTACCAGATCAGGGTCCTTATCCGGAAACCGCAACACGTGTTTCGCAACTCCCAGCAGGCCACCTTCCAAAGGATCAGCGTCTGGGTCAGTGCATCTCCCGTCCGCGCATATGGCCTGGCCGTTCTCATTACCCTGACGGCCTACCTGGTTCGCGTAGGGCTCGCCCATTCCCTGGATGCGCGACCCACGTTTTCCATCTTCTCCTTCGGCGTCCTGGCAACAGCGGTGCTCTGCGGCGTCCGTCCGGCGATTCTCGCCATGGTGCTGTCGGCCGTCGTGGTCAATGTGTTCATCCTGGAGCCGACCGGCACCCTCTCCTTCAATCCGCGCGACCTGGTGGACATCGTGCTGTTCGTGATCATCGCCAGCGGCATGATCGGCCTTGCGCGGCTGGCCACCGCCGCCGCGGAACATGCGGAAACAGCACTTGTCCGCCAACGCCAGCTCGGCGACCGCCTGCAAGCCGAGGAGGCGACCCAACGCGCCATCCTCGCGACTATCCCCGACGCCATGGTGGTGATCGACGCCAAGGGCGTCATTCAGTCTTTCAGCAGCGCGGCCGAGACATTGTTCGGCTACGCCGCCGCCGAGGTTTGCGGCAAGAACGTCAAGATGCTGATGCCCCAGCCATTCCGCGAGGAGCACGACGGCTATATCGAGCGCTTCCGCCGCACCGGCGAGGCGCGGATCATCGGCCGCGGGCGAAGGGTGACCGCGCTGAAGAAAGACGGCACCACCTTTCCAATGGATCTTGCGGTCGGTGAGGCCAATGTGGCGGGCTCGCGCACTTTCGTCGGTTTCATCCGGGATCTGACCGCCAAGCTTGAGAGCGAACGGCATTTGCAAAGCCTGCAAAGCGAATTGCTGCACGCCTCGCGGCTGAACGCCATGGGCGAGATGTCGGCGGCGCTCGCCCATGAACTCAACCAGCCGCTCACTGCCATCGCCAACTACGCTAAGGCTGCGCGCCGCACGCTGTCGCTTGGCGCCGAGAAGATCGAAGACGCGCAAAGCATGATGGACAAGACGGCGGCCCAGGCGATCCGGGCCGGCGAGATCATCAAGCGCCTGCGGGAATTCGTCGAACACCGGGAAGTCACGCGCACGATAGAGACCCCGGCGAAAGTGGTGGAAGAGGCCATGGCCCTCGGGGTGGTGGACGCAGCCGAATCAGGCGTACGGGTGAAGACGCAGTTCGATGACGCCACGCCCCAGATCTATATCGACAAGGTCCAGATCCAGCAGGTGCTGGTCAACCTCATGCGCAACGCGATCGAGGCCATGCAGTCGGTCGAAGTCCGGGATTTGAGCATTACGGTGTCCCTGGCGGAAGGCAATGCCGCCGAGATCGCCATTTGCGACACGGGCCCCGGCCTTGCTCCGGAGGTGGCGGGGCGGCTGTTTCAGCCGTTCGTAACGACCAAGAAAAGCGGTATGGGCGTGGGGCTGTCCATCTGCCAATCAATTTTGCAGGCCCACAACGGCCGCATCTGGGTCACGACCAATGCGGGGGCCGGGATAACCTTTCACGTAAGTCTTCCCGCGGCCGGCACTGAAGCCTGAGGCCTCACGGCGTCGGAGTGCCGGCGCAAGCTTTTTGCAGATCTTCGAATTTGTGCTGCCAGTCGTCGCGGGCCTGGCGCTCCATGGTGATGGCTCTGCCGCTGGCGGCAAGATCGCTGCGGAGCGCGTAGATATAAAAGCCGGCCACCCCGATAGGCACGCAGGCCACAACAAAAATCGGGCCGAGGAGATCAGTACGCATGGCTAGTCCTCCAGGCGCTCCCACATCAAGCGCCTGGAGGACTTAGCCGATGGCGCCGAACGCGTCTATCGGCTGGCTTTGCCCAGGGCGTGCTCGAGGTTCGCTTCCGCGAAGTCCCAGTCGAGGAGGTTCTGGATCACGGCCTTGATGTAGTCGGGGCGACGGTTCTGGTAGTCGAGATAGTAGGCGTGCTCCCAGACATCGAGGCACAGCAGCGGAATCTGGCCGTGCACCAGGGGCATATCCGCGTTGCCAGTCTTTGTGACCTTGAGCTTGCCG
Organism: Fidelibacterota bacterium; assembly: GCA_947470105.1. Taxonomy (GTDB): domain Bacteria; phylum Pseudomonadota; class Alphaproteobacteria; order Rhodospirillales; family Rhodospirillaceae; genus SHVO01. Next base: position 16,366 of record CANISR010000068.1, read on the forward strand.
CAGTCCAGTACCAGCCAGGCCCAGCCGGACCCGAATTGAGTGGTGGCGGCGTCCTCGAACTTCTTCGCGAAACTTTCATGGCCGCCAAGGTCCGCTTCAAGTTTTTTGGCAAGGGCGCCCGAAGGTTTCTTCCCGCCGTTGGGGTTGAGGCACTGCCAATAGAACGCATGGTTCCACGCCTGAGCGGCATTGTTGAAAAGTTCGTTTAACTCGGGCCGCCGCGCCGCACGCACCACGATATGCGCGACCACATCGTCCTGCAGTTCGGGGTCCTTGCTCTCGGCGACCAGCTTGTTGGCCTTGTCCACATAGGACTGATGATGCTTGCCGTGGTGGAGTTCGAGGGTCTTGGCGGAGATGTAGGGCGCCAGGGCGTCGGCATCGTAGGGCAGTGGCGGCAGCGCAAATGGACCCGCCGGGGCGGCGGTCTCGGCGCCCGCGAACTGGGTCTTGGGGGCGCTCTGGAATTGGCTTTGCTGATCCTGGGCCATGGGACGTCCTTTCTTGAACATTAATGTCACGGCCTAAAACGAAGCGGGGCCGACTCCTTGGCAGGAGCCGGCCCCGATCTGACGTGAGCCGTCGAGTGCAGTGAACGGCTAGACCAGCTGCCAGGTTCCGCCCGGATAGCGGCAAGCGGTGCCTTCTTTGGTCACGGTCTCGGAATTGGTGCGGATGGTTTCGCGGTAGGATTTGCATACTTGGCCGCTGTCGCGGCTGACGACGCGGGTGACTGTGGTGCTGCCGCGGTTGCCGGTGCGGGAGTTGTTCCAGCTTTCGGTCTGTCCCTGACCGAGCGTATCGAGGGCGCCCAGATTCGCGCGGGCGTGGCGCTCGGCGTCCTCGCGGCCCATGTGGTTGCCGATGGCCCCGCCGGCCACGCCGCCCAGGATCACACTGGCGGCAATCCATGCCGGGTTGGCGTTGGCGAGGGCGGCGACGATGCCACCGAAGGCCGCGCCGGCGACGGCCCCGGTTTGCGTCGACCGGTTGAAGCCAGTCTCGCGCTGGATGGTTTCGCAGCCGCTCACACAAATGCCGAGAGAGGTGATCATCGCCACCGCGACAGCGGTGCGCGTCTTACTGCGGCGTTGAGTCTGCATTGCTATCGCGGTCATTGATCCTCCGGACCTTTCGAAAACCGATGTGGGTCAACCCCCGTCAAGCGGGGTCGCCCCGAGCTGATTTCCACACCAAACGCGCGACCTGGGTATTTGTTGCGCGCGGATAGGTGCACCCCCGCCGGCATTTGGTTGCAGCGCCGAAGTAAAGACTTTTTCATCACAGGATAATCACAGCGCACC
>CANISR010000069.1 GCA_947470105.1 Fidelibacterota bacterium
CATGGAGAAGGTATCACTTCGCCGCAAACATCTTGTTCTGTTGGCGACTATTTTTGCGTACGCCGCATGTGCGGTTCCTGCAGCACCGGCCCGTGCGCAGCAGAAATCTGCGAAGCCGATGACGACAATCACCGTCACGGCCGCGCCCATCGGGAATTTGCGGGAAATTCAGAGACTGACCGTTACAGGCAACAAGTTCCTGGCGGTATCGGCTTCGATCCCCGTTCCTTACGGCGATCTCAATCTTGCCCAAGCGACGGGCGCCAATGAACTCGACCGGCGCGTCAAAGTCGCCGCGCGCATGGCGTGCGACCAGATCGTGACGGCCTATCCGCCACACATTTATCCCGTCATCGGAACCGATGATTGCCTGAAGGTCGCGACCGACAATGGGCTGGCGGAGGCGGGTTCGGTCATCGCCGCGGCGAAGAGGTAAGGGACGCTGTGAGGTTCACACCTATGGGGATCGCGGCGTTGCTTGCCCTCGCAGGATGCGGCGCGGCGCGGACTCTGGAAGAAGCCGAGGCGCGGTGCACACAGCGGGGCGGGTTTCTGGCTGTCATTTATTCGCAGCAAATCACCGCGTCGGGGGTCGGCAAACCGGTCGGACGCGCGGGTGAATGCGTGTTGCCCAGCAGGTTTGGGGTTGGTGTTCAAGCACCCGGAAACGCGGCTCCACCGGCGCACCAGTCGGGCCCTGCGCCCTAGCGCAAACATTTCCCCGTTTCTTCATTGGACGACTTCGGACATCGGACCGCACTCTGGCGAGAGATGTCCGCGCCCTCCTGGGCGCCGCCGGTAGTCCTGGCGAAGTCCCATAGAGGAGCGAGTTTATGTTCAAGCGGTCCCTGATTGAATCTGTCTGCATCTGTGCGGCCGTCCTCCTGAGCGCGCCGGCGACCGCCGCTTGGTACAAGGGCAATACTCACACCCACTCGCTCAATTCCGACGGCAACGTGGCGCCCGATGAGGTAGTGCGGTGGTATCGCGGACATGACTACCAGTTCGTGGTGATGACGGAGCACGAATACATCACCGATGTGGCGCCGCTGCAGGCGCTGTTTGGCGCCCAGGAACAGTTCCTCGTCATGCAGGGCCAGGAGCTCACGCAGGCGGTGCGCGACCCGAAGCATCCCGACGGTGAGCGGCAAGCGCATGTGAACGCCATCAACATCGGCAAGGTGATCATGCCGATGCAGGATGGCACGAAGAGCGCGCTGAGCCCGCGCGTATACACAGTCTCCGAAAAGGTTTCGATCGCCGAGACCTACACCCGCAACCTCGGGCTGATCCGCGCGGCGGGCGGCGTGGGGCAGGTCAACCATCCCAATTTCCGCTGGTCCGTGCGCACGGACGACATGCTTGATCTGCCGGACAATACGCTGTTCGAGCTGTGGAACGGCCAGCTCGAGATCAACAATCTCGGCGGCACCGACGATAGCGGCCAGAAGGCCCTGTCCACCGAAGCGCTGTGGGACACGCTGCTCAGCCGCGGCAAGCGGCTGTGGGGTGTGGCCGTGGACGACAGCCATGGCTTCACCCATCTCGACGAGCCCAATGGCGCGCCGCCGGGGCAAGCCTGGGTGATGGTGCGTGCGGACCGGCTTGCGCCTGAGACGATCGCCGCGTCGCTCGCCAAGGGTGATTTCTATGCCTCGACCGGCGTTGCGCTTGACGACGTTACGGCGAGCGAGAAGGAAATTTCCATTAAGATCAAGACCGAGATCCGCCCGCGGGTTTTCTCAATTACGCGGTTCGTGACGCGCTTCATCGGCCGCGATGGGAAGGTGCTTGCCGAAGTTCCGGGTAGCCAGCCCAAGTACACGATCCGCGGCGACGAGGGTTACGTGCGCGCTGCGATCATGGACTCCAATGGGCGCCGCGCCTGGACTCAGCCGGTGTACCTGCCGCGCACCCGGTAAATACGGCTGCAAATCTGGGCGTGGCGGGCCGTTCTCCAAAAAATGATCTTGAACCGTTGACAGGGCGTCACCGGGATTATAATACACCAAGAGGTTAAATACCCATTTGGTGTATTAAAAATGGCGACCGATCCGTTGAGCCTGACTTTTGCCGCGCTCGCACATCCCGCGCGCAGGGCCATCCTGGCGCGCCTCAGCCGCGGCCAGATGTCGGTCCGGGACCTGGCGAAGCCGCTCAAGATCAGCGCCCCGGCCATGACCAAGCATCTCAAGAGCCTGGAACGTGGTGGATTGGTCCGCAGGACCCGGAACGCGCAGTGGCGCCCCTGTCAGCTTGAGGTCGCACCCATGAAGAAGGTCACCAGTTGGATCCAGGAGATCCAGGCCATGACCGAGCAGCACCTCGATCGCCTTGAAGCCTATCTGCAAACGATTCAAGCCGGACAAGACGCGACCCATGCCGTAAACCCGAAGCGAAAAGGAAAGTGATCATGAAAAAGGTTGCGCCATTCACGACCTCGCGTGTCCTCAACGCCCCCCGCGCGCTGGTGTACAAAGCGCAGACAGAAGTCGCGCATTTGGAAAAATGGCTGAGTCCGGCGGGCTTCAAGACCATTCACGCGGAGATGGATTTCAAGGTGGGCGGAACCTACCACTACGGCCTGGAAGGTCCGGGTGGGATGCAGATGTGGGGCCTGCAGACGTTCCGGGAAATCGTTCCCAATGAGAAGGTCGTCCTTATCCAGTCATTCTCGGACAAGGACCGCGGCTTGACCCGCCATCCGATGTCTGCGGATTGGCCGCTGGAAATGTTGTCCACGACGACCTTCGTGGACGCCGGCGAAGGCAAAACGCGCATCACCATTTCCTGGGAGCCCTACAATTCCGACGAAGCCGGCATCGCCGCCTTCGACAGTGCGCGGAGCGGCATGGAGGGTGGTTTCGCCGGCTCGCTAGCGAAGTTGGAAGCTCACCTCGCGAGCCTGCAGGAGTAACGACGCCATTGAGTTTTTCCCTACCCGAAGCGCTTTTGCGCTTCGCGCGTGAGGCCTAGCGCAACAGAAAGGAAATCAGAGCCTTCCGTCGCACGTGCGTTGGGCGCTGCGCGCATGATCGCCTCACGCACCGCCGGCACACGCCCGGAGCCGCCGGTAAAGAAAATTGTATCGATGTCGGATGGCTGGAGTCCTGCGTCCTTGATGCATGCGGTGGCGGCTCTGTCCAGGCGCTCGGTTTTTTCGGAGATGGCGTGATCGAAGCCCGCACGGGTCGCGACCACGTCTAGAGCCGCTTCTATGAAATCGAGTGGCAGCACAGTGCTCCCGGCTTCGCTGAGGGCGATCTTGGCGTCCTCGACCGTGAAAGCAATGCGGTGACCTAAACGCTCGCGGATCACCTTCAGCAAGCGTGCGACCTTCTCCGGCTCACGTGCGCCGCCAATCAATTCAAGCAGCAGGCGCTCATTTCGGAGTGTGTAAGCGAAGTTGATTGTGGGCCAGTCCGCGAGTTCGAAGTAGAGGCCGTTCGGCATCGGCAAGCTCTTCGCTTTTAATTGTGTTCCAAGACCCAGTACGGGCATCACGACATCCAAACTGAAGAGTGCGTCGAAGTCGGTGCCGCCGACGCGTATGCCGGTGTTGGCGAGGATGTCCGAGGTCCGGTCGGCGCGCAGGCTCCGTTTCGGTCCGACGCGAATGACGGTGAAGTCGGAGGTGCCGCCGCCGATGTCGGCGATCAGCACGGTTTCCTCTCGGCTGGCGGTCTCTTCATAGTGATAGGCCGCGGCAATGGGCTCGTAGACGAACACAAGGTCCCGGAAGCCGACTTTGTGTGCGATGCCTTCCAGGACACGCTGAGCCTTGGCGTCCGCTTCGTCGTCGCCGTCGACGAAGCGGACTGGACGCCCGTGCACCACGGCAGTCAGTTCTGTGCCCGCAAAAATCTCGGCTTTTTCTTTGAGATGACGGACGAAAAGTTCCACGACTTCGGTGAGCGGCACCATGCGGTTGCCGAGTGCGCTCTTCTCATCAATCAGCGACGACGCGAGGATGGACTTTAGGGCCCGCATCAGGCGGCCCTCATGTTGGCCGATATAAGATGCGATGGCCTCGGCGCCGAACTGCACACGGCCCTTGTTCTCGTAGTCAAAGAACACCGCGCTGGGAATGAGCGTGGCGCCGCCTTCGACTGGGGACAGGGCAGGCACATTGCCGCGCATCACGCCGATGGCGGAGTTAGAGGTGCCGAAATCCAGGCCGCAGGCCGTCATGGGTATCTCGATGGGCTTTGAGAGGGGGCGTCGTATATTACGCGCCGGCGCCGCTTGCTAGACTGTTTTTCGGGTCTGAAGCCGGCCTGCGACGACGGCTTCGAAAATGGCGTGCCCCAGGAGACGGGAAACCAGCCGTTGGCGGATTGCGATCTAACGGCCGTCAGCAGAGCAGGGCCACGCCGCGCCCGGCTCACGATCTCGCCAGTGCTGCGCTGTCCCTAGGCTTGCGCCTTCTTCGCCGCTTCTATCGCTTCCGTCACGATGCGCCGCGCTTCCTCCGCATCACCCCATTGGCCGATGCGCACCCACTTCTCGGATTCGAGGTCCTTATAATGTTTGAAGAAGTGCTCGATCTGCTGGAGAACGATCGAGGGCAGGTCCTGGCGCTGTAGAACATCCGTGTAATAGGGGAAGGTCGTGTCCACAGGCACGCATATCAGCTTCTCGTCGCCGCCGGCTTCGTCCTCGAGTTTCAGAACGCCGATGGGGCGGGCGCGGACGACGCAACCGGGCACGAACGGCGAGCGCGTGATGACGAGGGCGTCCAACGGATCGCCGTCCGGCGACAGTGTATGGGGCACAAAGCCGTAATTGGCGGGATAGCGCATTGGGGTATGCAGAATGCGGTCCACGAACAAAGCGCCAGAGGCCTTGTCGAATTCGTATTTCACCGGCTCGCCGCCGACCGGCACTTCGATGATGACGTTGATGCTGTGGGGTGGGTCGTCTCCGACCGGGATCATCTCGATACGCAAGGGTCTACCTCAGTTCATACGGTGCTACGAATTAGCTATTTCACAAGGGGTGAGCAATCAAAATCGTGGAAATTCAATAGTATTAGATGTGGCCCTGCGCGACGAAAGCGTGAACGCATGGATGCTGCGGGTAACGCCCAAGGAATAATAGCTACCGCTCCCGCCCCACGCTAGAATGCTGTCTGGCTCGCAGCGCCAGTCGGCTCCGCCCGTCAGGGTAAGGCAAAGCTGCAAAATGCGCGAAATCCTGTACATCCCCAAAACTCGGGACGGTCAGGTGAGATAACGGGGCCGTCTCTCTGTGACACCGTCCGACGGAGGATTGGGAGATGGTCACTATTACTTTGTCGCAGCCGGAGCAAAAAACGCAGCAAACCGCTTGCGTGAATTTATGGCCGCCGACGGCATCATCCTTAAGCAGACCCGGGCCTATGAAGCTCTTGCCCATACACTCGGATATGCGAATTGGAATACGCTACAAGCGCTGCTGAGCGTCACGCCATCGTCTGAGATCGTCGAGAATCCAGTGAAGGTAGTGCACGCGGATAAGGATGCGAGGGCGATCGAACCTATTTGGGTCTATACCGCTGAGCGCCTCGCGGAGCAGGCGGCCCCACGCATTGCTATTCCCCTCGACCCCAAGGAGTTTGATAAATTTGTTGGCTGCTATCAGTTCAGATTCAATGAATTCCTTACGATCACGCGCGATGGAGGTCGGTTTCTTGCGGGCCTGACATACAAAAAGGGGCGCGCTGAGTTGTCTCCGGAAAGTGAAACGAAGTTCTTCGTGAAGGATGGCCCCGCGCAGTTGAGCTTCACTCTTAACTCACAGAATTATGCAGAGAGCGTTGTATTGCATGAGGATGGGAATGAGGTGCCTGCGAAACGTGTCGATGAGTCCGTGGCCAAGGCCTTTGAAAACGCCCTGCAAAAGTACGTGGCCAACAACAAACCCACGCCCGAGCGCGAAGTTCTTTTGAGACGGTTAATCGCGGCCTACGAAACCGACACCCCAAATGTCGAGGACATGACGCCAGCGTTCGTTGAAGTGAGCAAGCGAACTTGGCAAGCGATGCATCGAACCGCTCTTCGGCTTGGAAAATTGATGGAGCTGCAATTCCTTCACGTGAATGAAGATGGTTGGGATGTCTACAAGGCCATTTTCGAGAATGGGCACGGCACGTGCGAGGTTGGATTTCTCTCGCCCGATCACAAGCTGGACTTGGTCCAGTTCAAATACTGAAGATTGCGGGCGGTCCGCCGCCCGCGTGAGCTTTTTCCAATCTACGTAGGGGCGCTATTTAGCGCATCTGGCGCCCACTCGGATCGCTTTGCGATCCTCCGTGGCGCTCACTTTTCCTAAGCTCACTTCGTTCGCCAAGGAAAAGTGGCGTCCCCGGCGGGATTTGAACTTCTACCTACGGCTTATTCGCCAACTGCGGATCTTCCGGCGTGGTGAGGCGGGCGTAGAGTTTGGGGTCGGTGAGCAGTTTGCGCGCCACCTCGGTGTCCACGTCGCGGTCCAGGTGGGCTTCGGCCGGGCAGGCCTTGCGCAGGGCGGCGTGAGTTTCGGCGTCGTCATGGGGAGCGCGCCAGCGGCGTTTGACGTCGGCGCTGGGGTTGGTGCCGGCGGCTACATAACCCATGGCCTGCGGAAGTGTCGGGCCGGGCAGGCCCGCGAGGCAGACGTCCGGCAAAATGCCGAGGCCGTGCAGCGATGCGCCGCGCGGGGTGGTGGCGTGGGCCCAGGTGAGGCCCATCTCGCCGCCGTTGGGCAGGCGCACCACGGTCTGCACCGAGCCCTTGCCGAGCGTGCCGGTGCCCACTACCACGGCGCGGCCCCAATCCTGGAGCGCCGCGGCGACGATCTCGGCGGCGGAGGCGGTGCGGCCATCTACGATGATGGCCATGGGCACGTTGGGCGCGATGTTGCGGCCTTGGGCGGCGTAGTACTGCTTGGCGCCGGGATGGCGGCCATCGAGCGACGTGATGGCGCCGGAATCCAGAAACAGGTCGGACATGTCCACGGCCTGGTCCAGCAGCCCGCCGGGGTCGCTGCGGAAATCCAGGATGATGCCCTTGAGCACGCCATGGTTCTCGGCCCGCACGGCGTTGACGCCGCGTTCCACCGCGGCGGCGGTGCGTTGGTTGAAGCTGCGGATCTTCATCTCCGCAACGCCGTCCACGTTCTTGACGGTGACGGTGTCGGGCACGATGAGGTCGCGCTTGGCCATGATCAGCAGCGGCCCGTCCACACCCGCGCGCTTCACGGTCAGGCTGACCATCGTATCCACAGACCCATCAAGCGTGCGGCGCAGTGCGGCGAAGGGCATTTTCGCCAGGGACTTGCCGTCGGCGGCGGTGATGATGTCGTTGATTTCCAGCCCGGCCTTCTCGCCGGGGCCTTCGCTGACGATGGCTTGCACCTGCGCGCCTTCGTCCACCGCCACCATGCGGATGCCGAGGCCGATGACGCCGTCGCGGATCAGGCGCGTGCGCACGGCGTCGCGGCGGCTGGAGTAGTGGGAGTAGGGATCGAGCTTGGCGATGGCGGTGGTGAACACCGCGCTATAGAGGTCCTCGGCTTCAGCCGCATGCAGCAGCGGCGAGGACTGGCGCGCGGTGATGATGGCGGTGAGGGTCAGGCGGCTCCACAGGGCGATGGGGCCCTTGGTGGGGGGCGGCACCGCGCCGGCGTCGCCGAGGTCCACCGGGGCCGCGCCGTCGCCCAGCTCGCGGCGGATTTTGACGCGACCGTCGACCACCACCACGTTCACCTCTGGGTCGATCTTGGACAGGCCGGCGAGGCCGTCCAAGACCACTTTGTCCACGCTCGGGTCTTCGAGCATGCGGTCCTTGATCTCGGTGAAGCCCTGCACGAACACTTGGTTCATGGCGGTCAGGTTGAGCCCGTCCATGATGACGGGCTGCATGCGCCGGCCAGTGGTGGTGAGGCGCTGGGTCGGAGCGTCGGCGCAGGCCGCAAGGGTCAGTGCGGTGCAGGCGAGAACGAGTGCCCTGGCGACATTTGATCTAAGGAGGACATTCATCTGCGGCGACGTTTCCAGGCGTTCTTACCTTTGAACTTTTTGCCCGGAGGGTTGATGCGAGACGATGGCTTTCCGCCGCCTCGTTTCGAAGTGGCGCCGCGGTCATCCTCCCCAGGACGGTCTATCTTATCGGCCCGCTCCACATATTCAAAAACAATACTGCCGGCCACGTCGTTGGTTTCCCGCAAGCGCACATCGACGATGTCGCCTACCCGCAGGGTAAGGTTACGGCGGCGGCCCACCAACAGGTGGTTGCGTTCGTCCAGGTCATAGAAGTCCTGGGGCAATCCGCGCATGGGCAGGATGCCGTCGGCGCCCGTGTCCATGAGGTTCACGAATACCCCGAACCGGCTGACGCCGCTGATGCGGCCGCGGAAGACAGCGCCGGTCTTGGTGGACAGGAAGGCGGCCGTGAAGCGGTCCACGGTCTGCCGTTCGGCCATTGCGGCGCGGCGTTCGGTGCCGGAGATATGTTCGGTCACGGCCGTGAGGTTGGGGTCCTTGTCGGCGGGCCATCCACCGTCGCCGAGTTTCCTGGCGGCGATAAGCGCGCGGTGCACCAATAGGTCCGAATATCGCCGGATGGGCGAGGTGAAGTGGGCGTATTTACGCAGACCCAAACCGAAGTGGCCGATGTTGTCCTGGCTGTAGACCGCTTGCGATTGGGTGCGCAGCACCAGGGTGTTCACCAGGTTCTCGTTGGGCGTGTCGCGCACCTGGGCGAGGATGCGGTTGAAGTCGGCGGCCTTGAGGGAGTCCGACTTGGCCACGGCGATGTTGAGGGTGCCCAGGGCTTCGCGCAGCGCATCGACACGCTCCGGATCGGGGCGGTCGTGGATGCGGTAGACACAAGGGTAGGCCGATGTGGCGAGAGTCTCCGCCGCCGCCACGTTGGCGGCGATCATGAACTCCTCGATGAGCTTGTGTGAGTCGTAGCGCGCGCGGGGCACGACCCCCGTGATATGGCCCTCGGTGTCGACGATGATCTTGCGCTCGGTGATGTCGAGTTCGAGCGTGCCGCGTTTGGAGCGGGCTTCGTCCAGGGCTTTGTAAGCGCCGTAAAGCGGGTTGATGACTTCGTCCATCAACGGTTTGGTCATCTCGTCGGGGTGGCCGTCCTTGGCTTTCTGCACCTGGTCGTAGGTGAGGCGGGCGAGGGAGCGCATGAGGCCGCGGATGATTTCGTGGCGTAGCACCCGGCCGTGAGCATCCAGCCACATCTGGGCGGCGAGGCAGGGGCGGTCCTCGTTGGGTTTGAGCGAACACCAGCCGTTGGAGAGTTCCTCCGGCAGCATGGGCACCACGCGGTCGGGGAAGTAGACCGAGTTGCCGCGGGCGTAAGCGTCCCGGTCCAGGGCATCACCACCGCGCACGTACCAGGCCACGTCGGCGATGGCCACGAGGATGTGCCAGCCGCCAGGATTGGCCGGATCGGAGTCCGGTTCGGCGAACACCGCGTCGTCGAAGTCGCGGGCATCTTCGCCGTCGATGGTCACCAGCGGCACTGTGCGCAGGTCCACGCGGCTGCCCAGGGGCGCGCCCGTGGCGGCCACGGCCTGGGCTTTGGCGTCCTCGCTGAAAATATGCGGCAGGCCGTGGGCATGGATGGCGATCAGGCTCAGGTGCTTGGGTGCGTCGATACGCCCCAGGTGCTCGGTCACCTTGGCGCGATGGGGACCGTGGCGCGGTTGTTCGGTCACCTGCACTGCCAGGAGATCGCCGCTCTTGGCGTTCATGGTGTCGCGGGGTCCGATGGCGATGGTGTCGCGGATTTTCTTGTCGACGGGGCGTAGAAATCCGCCGCCGCCTTCGGAGTTGGCTTCGAACACGCCGAGCAGTTTCTGCGGCGCCTGGGCCAGGCGTTTGATGGGCCGGGCCTCGAAGGTGTCGTCGCCGGCGGGGGTGATGCGCGCCAGCACTCTGTCGCCGACGCCGACGGTAAAGGGCCGCGCCCGGTCGTCGCTGGGCCGGCCGCGGCGCGGCAGGACCACGAGGATTACCGGCGGCGCGCTGTCGAAGTCCCATTTGGCGGGCCGAGCAAACAGGTCGCCGTCTTTATCGGCGTGGGTGACGTCCAGCACATCGACGGGCGGCAAGGCGGCGACGCGCGGCAACTTTGCGCCGTCGGCGCTTTCGGCCGCGCGGCCGTAGTGCTTGCCGGAGCCGCGCTCAACTTCGCCGTTGAGCGCGATCTCCTTGAGGATCAGTTTGAGTGCGATTTTGTCGGCGCCGCGAACGCCGAGGGCTTTGGCGATCTCGCGCTTGTCGACTTGGGTCTTGGACTCGCGGATGAACGCGAGGACTTGGTCCCGGGTGGGGACGGTGGAAGGCTTTTTCTTGTTCTTATTCAGTTTAACGTTTCACTTTTGATTACTCCGCGGCCGCCTTTCGGGGCGCACGGGTTTTTGGTTTGGGAATGGGTTTCACCGCACCGGCCACTGTAGCCTTGGCCTTGGGTGACTTTACACCCTTAGCGCTTATAGATTTGGACGCCTTCGGCGTCACGGATTTAGTGGCCTTCGGCGCTTTGGGCGCCTTGGCGGGCGCAGCTTTCGCCGCTTTGGCGGGTTTGCCACCCTTGGCGGCTTTGGCCGCGATGAGAGCGACGGCGGCCTCGAGGGTGACGGTATCGGGTTCCATGTCACGCGGCAGCGTGGCGCGGATCTGGCCGTGCTGGACATATGGGCCGAAACGGCCCGAGCGCAAGGTCACGGCCTTGCCGTCCTCCGGGTGATCCCCGATGGACTTGGTGGTTCCGCCGCCGGCGCGTTTGCCCTGGCGTTCCTTGCCTTCGGCCAGCACCATGACGGCGCGGTTGAGGCCGATTTCCAGAATGTCGTCGTCTTTCGGCAGCGACTGATAACGCGAACCGACCTTGAGGTACGGCCCGAAGCGGCCGATGCCGGCCAGGATGATCTCGCCGGTTTCGGGATCGGGTCCGATCTCGCGCGGCAGGGCCAACAGCTTCAGGCCGCGGGCCAAGTCCACGTCGTTGGGGTCGGTGCCCTTGGGCAGGGACATGCGCTTGGGCTTGTCGCCCTTGGGCACGGCTTTCTTGCGCTTCTTCTTGGCTTTCGGGTCCACTTCGCCGTCTTCGGCGACGACTTTGGGCGGCGGCGGGGCCGGGGCGACTTCCTCGCCGCCGAGCTGCACGTAAGGACCATAAGGACCAACACGCAGCGTGACCTTCAATCCAGAGACGGGGTCGAGGCCCAGTTCCTTCGGTCCATCGAGCACAAATTGTCCGTTGGCGCCGTCGGGCGAGCTCAAGGGCCGGGTGTAACGGCATTCGGGGTAGCGCGAGCAGCCGATGAAGGAGCCGAACTTGCCGAACTTGAGGCCGATGCGGCCGTCCGCGCAGGCCGGGCAGACGCGCGGGTTGGTGCCGTCGGCGCGCACCGGGAACAGGTGCGGCTCGAGCAGGGCGTCCACGGCGTCGATGACGGCGGTGCGTGTCAGGTCCTTGGTGCCGTCGATGGCGGCGGCGAAGTCGAACCAGAAGTCCGTCAGGACCTTCTTCCAATCCAGGGTTCCGCTGGAGATCTCGTCCAGCTGGTTCTCGAGATCGGCAGTGAAGTTGTATTCCACATAGCGCAGGAAAAAGCTTTCCAGGAAGGCGATCACGACACGGCCGCGGTCTTCCGGGATGAAGCGCCGGCCATCCATGCGCACGTACTTGCGGTCCTGCAGCACCTGGATGATGGAGGCATAGGTGGACGGGCGGCCAATGCCCTTTTCTTCCAGCGACTTGACCAGGCTGGCTTCGGAGAAGCGCGGCGGCGGCTGGGTGAAATGCTGTTCCGGGGTGACGCCCAGAACGTCGAGCTTCTGGCCCTCGGTCATCACCGGCAGCAGGCGGCCGAGGCTTTCGTCTTCCTCGTCGCCGGGCGCGTCCTTGCCGTCGTCTTTCTTGTCCTTGTCGTCTTTCTTGGCAACCGGCGCCGGGGTGTCGTCATAGACTTCCAGGTAGCCCTTGAAGACGATGGTCGAGCCGTTGGCGCGCAGTTGAGTCTGGCCGTCCGGGGTGGATGACACCACCGACACGCCGTCGACGACGGCGGATTCCATCTGGCTGGCCATGGTGCGCTTCCAGATCAGCTCATAGAGGCGGAGCTGGTCGGCGCTCACGTATTTCGCCACCATTTCCGGCGTGCGGCGCACGTCGGTGGGGCGGATGGCTTCGTGGGCTTCCTGGGCGTTCTTGGCCTTGGTCTTGTAGATGCGGAACTGTTCCGGCACGAACTTCTTGCCGTAGCGGTCGGCGATGAGGCCGCGCACGGAATGGATCGCGTCCTGGTCCATCTGCACGCCGTCGGTACGCATATAAGTGATGAGACCCGTGGTCTCGCCGTCGATCTCGACACCTTCATAGAGCTTCTGCGCCAGGTCCATGGTCTGGCGGGCGGAGAAGTACAGCCGGCGCGAGGCGTCCTGCTGCAAGGTGGAGGTGGTGAACGGCGCGTAAGGGCGGCGCTGCTTGGTCTTCTTCTCGACCTGAGTGACGGTGAAGGACCCGCTGCGCACGGCGGCGGCGGCGCGGGTGGCTTTGGCTTCATCGTTAAGGTCGAACTTGTCGAGCTTCTTGCCTTCGAAATGGGTGAGACGGGCGGCGAAGCCCTCTTTAGCCGCAGTCGCCATCTCGGCGCCCACGGTCCAGTATTCTTCGGCTTTGAACTTTTCGATTTCCAGTTCGCGGTCGCAGATCATGCGCAAGGCCACGGACTGCACGCGGCCGGCGGACTTGGAGCCGGGCAGCTTGCGCCACAACACGGGCGAAAGGGTGAAGCCGACGAGATAATCCAGCGCGCGGCGCGCCAGATAGGCGTCCACCAGCGGGCGGTCCAGGTCGCGCGGGTTCGCCATGGCTTCGAGCACGGCGTTCTTGGTGATGGCGTTGAAGGTGACGCGCTTGGTGGGAATGCCCTCCAGCGCCTTGTGCCGGTTCAGCTCGTCCATCACGTGCCAGGAGATCGCCTCGCCCTCGCGGTCAGGGTCGGTTGCGAGGATCAGGCCGTCGGCGCCCTTGAGGGCCGAGATGATTTCCTTGAGGTGCTTCTGGGAGCCGGCGTCCACTTCCCAATCCATGGCGAAGTTTTCGTCGGGGCGGACCGAGCCGTCCTTGGGGGGCAGGTCGCGGATATGCCCATAGGAGGCGATCACCTTGTAATCGCCGCCGAGGTACTTGTTGATGGTCTTGGCCTTGGCCGGAGACTCAACAATGACGACTTGCATAGGGACGTTCCTTCTTCCTCGTTCGCTCCGTCCGTAGCCCCTTGGCGTCGGCCGAATACGGCCGCCGGGGTCGGTTTTAAGGAGCTTGAATTCTGGCTGGTAGCGCGGAAAAGTTAAAAAATTCAAACTCTTCCGTTAGGCTCTCACCAGAGCGACACGGTTGCCGGGCAACCGTTCGAGCCGTCCGGCCAGCTCCAATTCGAGCAGGATCTCGGCCATGACGGCGGGGGACACTTGGCACTGCCGGACCAGTTCGTCAACCGGGGCGGGGGTCACGGACAGGGCCGCCTCGACCTCCCGCCGTGCCGCGGATACGGAAATAGTTGTCGGTATTTCAATGGCTTGCGGTTTTTGTGTCGCCGGCTTTAAATAATTGGGGGCGACGGGCCCCAGAACCGCCAGAACGTCGTCCGCCGACTGGATCAGGGTGGCCCCGTCGCGAATCAGGCCATTGGGGCCCTGGGCCCGGGGGTCCAGGGGCGACCCGGGGACCGCGAACACCTCCCGGCCCTGGTCCGCGGCCATGCGGGCGGTGATGAGGGAGCCGGACCTGGGCGTGGCTTCGACCACGATTACACCCCGGCTGGCGCCGGAGATGATCCGGTTGCGGCGGGGGAAGAGGGCGGCTTGAGGCCCGGTCCCGGGCGGCATCTCCGAGATGACCGCCCCAGCCTCGGCGATCCGGGCATAGAGGTCCTTGTGTTCGGGCGGATAGATCACGTCGGTCCCGCCGGCCAGCACCGCGACCGTTTTACCGCCCGCCGCCAGCGCCCCGTCATGGGCCGCGCCGTCGATGCCCCGCGCCATGCCCGAAATGACGGTGTAGCCGGCCCGTGTCAGATCGGCCGCGAGCATTTTGGCGAAGCGTTTGCCGTTGAGCGTGGCGTTGCGCGCGCCGACCATAGCGACGAGGGGCTGGGCGAGGATCGCGGGCTCGCCTTTGACCACCAGCACGGGCGGCGCATCCTCGATAGCGCGCAAGGGTTCGGGATAGAGCACGTCGTCCCAAGAGATATAGGTGAAGCCGAGTTTGGTGGCGGCGGCGCATTCCGCTTCGGCGGCGGGAATGGAGAACAGCGCCCGCCCCCGGCTCCACACCTGCCATTGGGCAATGGCCTCGGCGACAGCGCCGAAACGGTCAATGGCCGTGCGGATGGACTTGGTGCCGACACCTTCGGTGCGGGCCAGCCTGATCAGATCGATCAGGTCTTCATGCTTCATTTTTTCTTCGCGCCGATCTTCGGTTCCTCGCCTTTTTTCAAACGGGCGAGGTTGGCGCGGTGGCGGAACCAGCCCAGGCCGGCGAGGATGAGGAACGCCAGGGCCACTTTATGGTCATGGACCATGAGTTCGGCGTAAAGCGGCGACAGCGCCAGCGCAACCAGGGCGGCCAGTGAGGAATAGCGAAACAGTGCTGCTACCAGCGCCCAGGTGAGGCAGGCGGCGGCGCCGACCATGGGGGCCGCGGCCAGCATCATGCCGAGGGTGGTGGCGACGCCTTTGCCGCCTTTGAATTTCAGCCACACGGGAAAGTTATGGCCCAGCACCGCGGCGACGCCGGCGATGAGGGGAACGCTGGGATCGCCGGTGAGCATCAGGGCGATGAGCACAGCCACGGCGCCCTTGCCGCCGTCGAGCAGTAAGGTGGCGAGCGCCAGGCCCTTGCGGCCCGTGCGCAGCACATTGGTGGCTCCGATGTTGCCGGACCCGATAGAGCGAATGTCGCCGAGGCCGGCGGCTTTGGTGAGGACCAAGCCGAAGGGGATGGAGCCCAGGAGGTAGCCGAGAACTGCTGCGAGCAGATAGATGATCATCGGCCGCCGGCAGCGCGCTTTTGGGTCTGCGGGAAGTCGTGGCGCTCGAACACAGTTCGGCCATCGACGATGGTGCGCATGACCTGACCCTGCACCGGACGGCCGTCGAAGGGCGAGTTCTTGGACTTGGATTTGAAGGCGTCGGCGATGACTTTCCAGCCGCGGTCGGGATCGAACAGCACCAGGTCGGCCTTGCCGCCTTTGGTCAGGCGGCCGGCTTTGAGGCCCAGCACATCGGCGGGCGCTGTCGTAAGGCGGCGCAGCACCTCGATAAGGGTCATCTCTTCGTTGTGGAACAGATCGAGGGACACCGCGAGCAAGGTTTCCAGTCCGCTGCCACCGAAGGCTGCTTGCGGGAATGGCAGGCGTTTGGAGTCCGCGTCCTGGGGCGAGTGGTCCGAGGCGATGGCGTCGATGACGCCCGACCTGAGACCGGCGACGATGGCCTGTCGGTCGGCGTCGTTGCGCAAGGGCGGCGAGAGCTTGGCGAAGGTGCGGTAGTCGCCGACCGAGAGTTCATTGAGCGCGAAATAGAACGGCGCCGTGTCGCAGGTGACCTTGAGGCCGTCGCGCTTCGCCTTGGCGATGATCTCGACGCTGTCGGAGGTGGAGATATGGGCCGCGTGATAGCGCCCGCCGGTCATGGCCACCAGGCGCATGTCGCGCTCCAGCATGATGATCTCGGCTTCGCGGGGAATGCCCGAGAGCCCCATGCGCGTCGCGATCTCGCCGGAGTTCATGACGCCGCCGGCGAGGGTGGGTTCTTCCGGGTGCTGCACAATCAGGAGGCCGAAGGTGGCGGCATATCGCAGGGCGCGGCGAAACACCTGGGCATCCGCGACCGCCTTGGTGGCGTCTGTGAAGGCCAGCGCGCCGGCGTCGGCCAGGAGGCCCATTTCCGCCAGTTCCTTGCCCTGCAGGCCCTTGGTGACGGCGCCGTAGCAGTAGACTTTTGCCAGCGCCGCAAGCCGCGCGCGGCGGGCGACGAATTCCAAGGTGGCTTCGTCGTCCATGATCGGGTTGGTGTTGGGCAGGCAAACGATAGTGGTGACGCCGCCGGCGATGGCGGCCTCGCCGCCGCTGCGCAACGACTCTTTGTGTTCTTCGCCGGGCTCGCGCAATTGCACGCGCATGTCCACCAGGCCCGGCGCCAGCACCAGGCCGTCGCAATCGACCACCTGAACGTCGGACGGTACACTGTCGAACAGCTTCTTGCCCATATCGGCGATGTCTTCGCCGATGGTCAGTAGTTCGCCGGGGCCGTCGTGGTTGGTGGCCGGATCGACGATGCGGGCGTTTTTGTAAAGCGTGCGGCCGGGCATGGCGATGCTCATGCGACCCTGCCGATCTTGTGGTCCTGAATATTGCCGGCGAGCACTTCCAGCACCGCCATGCGCACGGCGACGCCCAGTTCAACCTGTTCGCGGATGACGCTGCGCTCGAAGTCGTCGGCCACGTCGCTGTCGATCTCCACGCCCCGGTTCATGGGGCCGGGATGCATGATGAGGGCGTCGGGCTTTGCCTGGGACAGTTTGGCCCGGTCCAGTCCGAAGAAGCGGAAGTATTCGCGCACGGACGGGATGAATGAGCCCTTCATGCGCTCGTTCTGCACGCGCAGCATCATGACGATGTCCACGTCCTTGAGGCCGGCCGCCATATCGGTGAAGACCTCGACGCCCATGCGGTCGACCTGCGCCGGGATCAGGGTGCGGGGGGCGATGATGCGCACACGCGCGCCCATGGTCAGGAGCAGCAGGAAATTGGAACGCGCCACGCGGCTGTGGAGCACGTCGCCGCAGATGGCGACCAGGAGGCCCGAGAGCCGGCCTTTGCGGCGGCGGATGGTGAGCGCGTCGAGCAGCGCCTGGGTGGGGTGTTCGTGGCTGCCGTCGCCGGCGTTGACCACGGCGCAGTTGACCTTGTCGGCCAGCAGCTTGACCGCGCCGGAGTCCGGGTGGCGCACGGCCAGGACATCCGGGTGCATGGCGTTGAGGGTCACGGCGGTGTCGATGAGGGTCTCGCCCTTGGCGACGGACGAGCTTTCCACCTGCATGTTGATGACATTGGCGCCAAGGCGCTTGGCCGCCAGCTCGAACGAGGTGCGGGTGCGGGTGGAGTTCTCGAAGAACAGATTAACGGTGGTGCGTCCCCGCAGCGCTTCGCTCATCTTTTCCTGCCCGCGGTTGAACGCCACGTAGCGGTCGGACAGGTCCAAAAGATGATTGATTTCTGCGGGGGTAAGCCCCTCGATTCCGAGGAGATGGCGATGCGGAAAGGCGGGGTC
>CANISR010000070.1 GCA_947470105.1 Fidelibacterota bacterium
CCACCGACCTCGGAAAGCTGACCGCCGCCTAGGTCGCCGGCTTGAGCGCCGGTCAATTGGCGTCGATGACGTCCACCCAGGTGAAGGGCATCAGCACCACCGCCCTCGCGGTGCTGGCGCCCTCGCAATTCGCCGGAGTCACGGCGGCCCAACTCGGGGCCATGACCACGACCCAGTTGAACAACCTGAACGTCGCCGATCTCACCGCCCTGTCGCCGGCGCAGATCGCGGATCTCAAGACTACGCAGATTTCGGGCTTGTCGCCTGCGGCCTTCGGCGCCCTGGGCCCTGCGTACTTTGCCTTGCTCAACTCCACCCAGATCAAAGGCATTAGCCTCACCAACCTCGCCGCCATGACCGCGGGCCAGGTGGCGAGCCTCGCCCCCACGCAGGTCGCCGCCCTCGCCACGACCCAGCTCAACGGCATCAATCTTGCCGCCTTCTCCGCGCTGACGCCGGCGCAGATGGCGGGCTTGTCGACGACGCAACTCACCGCGATCAACGCATCCCGTTTCGCGGCGCTGAGTGCTGCCGATCTGAACGCGATGAACACCACGCAACTGCGGTCCATCAGCGTCGGCAATCTCGCGGCGCTCACCACGGCGCAGATCTCCGGGCTGACCAGCACCCAGGTCAACGCGCTGAGCGGCACACAGATGGCCAGCCTGACGACCACTATCCTCTCGTCACTGACGACAAGCCAAGTCTCCGGCTTGCGCGACGCACAGCTCGGCGCACTGACCGTGGCGCAGCTCGCCGGCATGGCCAGCAGCAGCCTTCTGATGCTGGATTCCGGCCAGCTTGACCGCCTTAGCGGCGCCCAGGTCAATGCCCTGGGCACGACCGTTCTCAGCTTGCTCTCAACTGTTCAGATCGGCGGCCTCACCGAAACGGCGATCGCCGCGCTCAACGCCACGAATTTCGCGATCCTCACGCCGGCGCAGCTCAATGCCCTTGCCACGACGCAGCTGCGCGCGTTCAACGCGACAGATGTCGCCCTGCTGTCCACCACTCAGCTTGGCGCGCTCACCTCGACGCAGATCGCCGCACTCTCGGGCACGCAGATCAAGGCGCTGACGGGATCGATCCTCGCCGACCTCAGCGTGCCGCAGGCCACGAACCTGCGCCCCGAGCAGCTCGCGGTCATGAGTTCGACTCAACTGGCCGCGATCACCACCAGCAACATCGGGCTCCTGGCCGGCACCCAGGTCGCGGGTCTGACAACGACCCAAGTGGCGGAACTATCCACCACCATCTTCGGCGCGCTCAATTCGACCCAGTTAGGGGCGTTGACGATCACCCAGGTCCCGTCGCTCAACACGACCGACATCATCGCCTTTACCACCACCCAATTCGGCGGCGTGCTGTCGACCCAGATCGGCAAACTGAAGACCAATCAGGTTCAGGCGCTCACCACCACCATCATCGCCGATCTCACCACCACCCAACTCGCCGGCTTCACCGCCGCGCAAATTTCGGCGCTGACCTCAACCCAGTTCCTGGCCCTGACCGAGACGAACTTCGCCGCGCTGTCGACGACGCAGATGGCCGGGCTGACGTCCACCCAGATCGCCAATATCGATATCCAGCAGTTCATGCAGCTGACCCCGGCGCAGCTCTCCGTGTTCAGCACCACGCGCATCGCAGCGCTCTCGACCGACGTGCTCGGCGTCATGTCTTCGGTACAGTTGGGCGGGTTGACCGCAACCCAGATCAAGGTGCTGTCCACCACCCAGCTCAACGCCCTGACCACCGCCGTTGTTGAGAGCTTCAATACGGCCCAGATCGGCGCCCTGACATCGACCAAGATCAGCGACCTGACGACCACCTTCTTCAGCGGGTTGACGCCGGAAGAGCTCGGGCTGTTCTCCACCGTCCAGGTCGGCGGCCTCAGCACCACGGACATCGCTGTCCTTTCCACCACACAGATCGTGGGTCTGACCTCTACCCAGATCGGCGCACTCAACCTGGGGCAACTCGACGCCCTGGCGCCGGAAGTGATCGCAGATATTTCCACGACGCAGATCGCGGGTCTCACCACCACCCAGATCGCGAACTACACCGCCCATTTCGACGCCCTCACTTCCACCCAACTCGGCGCCTTCTCCAACGTTCAGATCAAGGCCATCAACACCACCGATCTGGGCGTGCTGTCCACGACCCAGCTCGGCGGTCTGTCCGCAGGCCAGATCGGCGTCCTGCAGTCGACCCAGGTCGATGCCCTCAGCACCACCGCGGTTGCGGACATCTCCGCGGCGCAGCTCGCGGGCCTGGTCTCGACCCAGATCGCGGCGTTCAGCACCACGCAGATCAATACACTCACAACGACGACGGTCGCGCTGCTGTCGACGTTGCAGATCGACGGCCTGACCACCACGCAGGTCGCCAACCTCGAGACCACCAACTTCGGCGCGCTCTCGGCGGAACAGCTCACGGGCTTCGCCGCCACCCAGCTCCAGGCGCTGACCACCACCGATATCGCCGCGCTGTCGACCGTGCAGATCCTGGGCATCACCCAGGCCCAGATGGGCCAGTTGAGCACCGATCAGATCAATGCCCTGGATACAGGCGTGATCGCCGCCCTTGTCACGTCCCAGATCGCCGGCCTGACAACGCCCCAGATCGCCAACCTGTCCACGACCAATTTTAGCGTGCTCACGGACTACCAGCTCGCCGAGCTGACCAACGCTCAGACCCTGGCCCTGCCCACGGTCAACATCGGGCTGATGACGACGACCCAGTTCAGCGGCCTGTCGGCAGGCCAGGTGGGCTTGCTGGTCGCCACGCAGCTCAACTCCTTCGACCCGGCTACCTTCGCAGAATTGACCACGACCCAACTGGGCGGCCTCACCCCGGCCAAGGTCGGCCAGCTCAGCACGACCATGGTCAACGCGCTGTCCACCACGGACATCAACGCCCTGACCACGGCCCAGGTCGCCGGCCTGACGACGACCCAGGTTTCGAACCTGAACATCACCAACTTTGGCGCGCTGAATGCCGGCCAGCTCGCGGGTTTCGCCAACACGCAGATCATTGCCCTGTCCGTCACCGATCTCGCGGTGCTGTCGACAGTGCAGATTACGGGCATCACCCAGGCGCAGGTCGGCCTGTGGTCCACGACCCAGATCAATGCCCTGGATACCGGTGTGATAGCGGCCTTCAGCACCGCCCAGATCGCGGGCCTCACCAATGCCCAGATCACCAACCTCGCGAGCGCGAGCTTCCAGGCGCTCAGCGCCACGCAACTCGCGGAATTCACCAACGGTCAGGCGGGCGCGCTTTCGACAACCGATCTCGCGCTGCTGTCCACCACTCAGATCGCCGGCCTGTCGGCGGCCCAGTTGGGCGTGTTGTCCACCACGCAACTCAACGCCATCAGCACCACCACAATCTTCGACCTCAGCACCACCCAGCTCGGCGGCTTGAGCGCGGCGCAGGTGGGCGGCCTCTCGACCACCACCATCAATGCCCTGCCGACCACCGACATCGCCAATCTGTCCACCAGCCAGATCGCCGGCATGTCCACGACCCAGATGGCAAACCTGGCGGCGGGCAGCTTTGCCGCCCTCGACGCCGGACAGCTTGCGGGGTTCAGCAATCCTCAGTTCGGCGCCCTGTCCACCACCGACCTCGCGGTCTTGTCCACGCTCCAGATCGGTGGCGTCAGCGGCGCGCAGCTGGGCTTGCTCTCCACCACCCAGTTCAACGCGCTCACGACCAATGTCGTCGCCCAATTCGATACCGCCCAGATCGGTGGACTTTCTACGACTGAAGTCGCCGGACTATCGGCGGCAAATTTCCAGGTCTTGAGCGCGGCGCAGCTTCAGGAGCTGTCCCTCGTCCAGACCGGCTACCTCAACACCACCGACCTCGCCCTGCTCAGCACCACGCAAGTGGCCGGCCTGACCGCGGCGCAACTCGGCGTGCTCTCGGCAGCGCAGCTCAGCGCCTTCAGCACCACCGCGCTCGCGGAAATCTCCACGACCCAGCTGGGCGGCCTGAGTGCAGCGCAGGTTGGCGGTCTCTCCACCACGGCCATCAATGCCCTCCCGATCACGGACATCGCCAATCTGTCGACCACTCAGATTGCCGGCATGTCCACTACCCAGATGGCCAATCTTTCGACCACAAATTTTGGCGCCCTGAGCGCCGGACAGCTCGCGGGCTTCAGCAATCCGCAGTTCGGCGCGTTGTCCACCACCGACCTCGCGGTACTCTCGACGATCCAGATCGGCGGTGTGAGCGGCGCACAACTTGCCCTGCTGTCCACGACCCAATTCAACGCCTTGTCGACCAATGTGGTCGCCCAGTTCGACACCGCCCAGATCGGCGGCCTGTCCACCACCGAAGTGGCAGGCCTGTCGGCGGCTAACTTCCAGGTCTTGAGCGCGGCGCAGCTCCAGGAGCTGTCGCTCGCCCAGACCGGCTACCTCAACACCACCGACCTCGCCCTGCTCACGACGACCCAGGTGGCCGGGCTCACGGCCGCGCAGCTGGGCGTTCTCTCGGCAGCCCAGCTCAGCGCCTTCAGCACCACGGCACTGGCGGAAATCTCGACCACACAACTCAGCGGCCTGAGCGCTGCCCAGCTCGGCGGCCTGTCCACGACGGCCATCAACGCCCTGCCGACCACGGACTTCGCCAATCTCTCCACCAGCCAGATCGCCGGCCTCTCCACGACCCAGGTCGCGAACCTGACCATTGCCGGGTTTGGCGCCTTGACCGCCGGCCAGCTCGCGGGGTTGAGCAATGCGCAGTTCGGAGCGTTGTCGACCACCGACCTCGCCGTGCTGTCGACCCTCCAGATCGGCGGCGTCAGCGGCGCGCAGCTGGGCCTGCTCTCCACCACACTGTTCAATGCGCTGTCGACCAATGTGGTCGGGCAATTCGATACGGCGCAGATCGGCGGCCTCAGCACGACCGAAATCGCGGGCCTGTCGCTGGCGCACTTCCAGGCCCTGAGCGCAACTCAGCTGCAGGAATTGTCCCTCGCCCAAACCGGCTATCTCAGCACCACGGACCTGGCGGTCCTCACCACCACGCAGCTGGGCGGCCTGACCGGAGCTCAACTGGGCGTGCTTTCTGGCGCGCAACTCAGCGCCTTCAACACCACGGTGCTGGGCGCACTCTCCACCACACAGGTGGGCGGCCTCTCCGCCGCGCAAGTTGGCGGGCTGTCGACAACGGCTGTCGCCGCGCTGACCACCACCGTCATCGCCAACCTGTCCACCGGCCAGATCGGCGGAATGTCCACGACCCAAATCGCGAACCTTACCGTCGCCGGCTTCGGCGCCTTGAGTGCGGGCCAACTGGCAGGACTCAGCAATCCGCAGCTTGGCGCCTTGTCCACCACCGACCTCGCGGTGCTGTCTACGATTCAGATGGGCGGCATCAGCGGCGCACAGCTGGGGCTGCTCTCCACCACCCAGTTCAATGTCCTTGCCACCAACGTCGTGGCGCAGCTCGACACGGCCCAGATCGGCGGCCTGAGCACGACCGAAGTCGCGAACCTGACCGCGGCGCACTTCCAGGTTTTGAGTGCTGCGCAGATCCAGGAACTGTCCCTCGCCCAGACCGGCTACCTCAGCACCACCGATCTCGCGCTCCTCACCACCACGCAAATGGCCGGTCTGACCGGCGCCCAGCTTGGCGTGCTCTCCGGCGCGCAGCTCAGCGCCTTCAGCACCACCGTGCTGGGTGAGCTCTCCACCACGCAGGTTGGCGGCCTTTCCGCGGCCCAAGTGGGCGGACTATCGACGACTGCTGTAGGCGCACTGACCACCAACGTCATCTCCAACCTGTCCACCAGCCAGATCGGCGGCATGTCTACGACGCAGATCGCCAACC
Source organism: Fidelibacterota bacterium (assembly GCA_947470105.1). Taxonomy (GTDB): domain Bacteria; phylum Pseudomonadota; class Alphaproteobacteria; order Rhodospirillales; family Rhodospirillaceae; genus SHVO01. The sequence continues at coordinate 5,848 of CANISR010000070.1, forward strand.
TCACCGTCGCCGGGTTTGGCGCCCTCGGCGCCGGCCAGCTCGCAGGCCTGAGCAATCCGCAATTCAGCGCCCTGTCGACCACCGATCTGGCCGTATTGTCCACGATCCAGATCGGCGGCGTCAGCGGTGCACAGCTGGGCCTGTTGTCCACCACGCAGTTCAACGTGCTCACGACCAATGTGGTGGGGCAGCTCAATACGGCCCAAATCGGCGGTTTAAGCACGACGGAAGTCGCGGGCCTGACGGTCGCCCACTTCCAGGTCCTGAGTCCTGCGCAGATTCAGGAACTGTCCCTCGTCCAGACCGGTTACCTCAGCACCACCGACCTCGCCCTGCTCACGACCACGCAGGTGGCGGGCCTCACGGCCGCGCAGATGGGCGTGCTCTCGGGCGCACAGCTCAGCGCGTTCAGCACCACGGCCCTCGGGGAAATCTCAACCACACAGCTTGGCGGCCTGAGCGCGGCGCAAGTCGGCGGCCTGTCCACCACCGCAATCAACGCCCTGCCGACCACCGATATCGCGCACCTGACGACCAGCCAGATTGCCGGCATGTCCACGACGCAGATGGCGAACCTCTCGATCGCCGGGTTTGGCGCCCTCAGCGCCGGCCAGCTCGCGGGCCTCAGCAATCCGCAATTCGTTGCCCTGTCGACCACCGATCTTGCCGTGCTGTCCACGATCCAGATCGGCGGTGTGAGCGGCGCACAACTGGGCCTGCTCTCCACGACGCAGTTCAACGTCCTCGCAACCAATGTCGTGGCGCAATTCAACACCGCACAGATCGGTGGCCTCTCCACGACGGAACTCGCCGCCCTGACAGTCGCGCACTTCCAGGTCCTGAACGCGGCTCAGCTCGCAGAGCTGTCACTCGCCCAGGCCGGATACCTCAACACCACCGACCTCGCGCTGTTGACCACGACACAGTTGGGCGGCCTGTCGGCGGCGCAAATGGGCGCCCTTTCCACCACGCAGCTCAATGCCATTGGCGGCGCAGCCTTCGCCGACATTTCAGTCGCGCAGCTGGCGGGCGTCACGTCAGCCCAGGTCGGCGGCCTCACCACCACGCAGTTCAACGCACTGTCGACCACCGATGTCACGGCGCTTTCGACCGGCCAGATGTCGGGCGTCACAACGACACAGGTGGCCAATCTCTCGGCGTTCAGCCTCGGCGCTCTCAGCGCCGGTCAATTGGCCGGCCTCGCCAATAGCCAGCTCGCTGCGCTGACCACCACATCGGTGGCCTTGCTGTCGACCACACAGGTTGCCGGCGTTACAGCCGCCCAGATCGGGCAACTCTCGACGGTGCAGATCAACACCCTCACAACGACGGTCATCGCTTCGCTCAACACGGCCCAGGTGGCTGGCCTGACGACGCCACAGATCGCGAGCCTGTCGGCGGCAACATTCCTGGCCCTGACTTCCGCGCAAATCTCGGAATTAAGCCTCGGGCAGGCCGGCGCGCTCACGACTACCAATATCAGCGTGATGACCACCACCCAGCTCGGAGGGCTGAGCGCAGCCCAACTTGGCATTTTCAGCGCGGCGCAGCTCAGCGCCTTCACCACTCTGCTGATCGCCAACATTTCGACTACGCAGCTCGGCGGACTCTCTTCCATCCAGATCGGCGACCTCGCGGTCACACAATTCAATGGGTTGGCGACGACCAATGTCGCGGCCCTGACCACCAGCCAGATCTCGGGCCTGACCACTGTTCAGCTCTCCAATGTCACCTCGGCCAAGTTCGGCGCTTTCAGTGCCGGCCAACTGGGCACCTTTGCCGATACCCAGTTACAGGCGCTGACGACCACCACCATCGGTCTTGTGACCACCACCCAGGTCGCCGGCCTCACCGCCGCACAACTCGGGTTCATGACCACCGCGCAACTCAACGCGCTCACCACCCGCGCGGTCGATGAACTCTCGAGCGTGCAGATCGGCGGCATCACCGCCGCGCAGTTTGCCGGCGTCACCACCACCTTCATCAACGCCATGACCCCAGGGGACGTGGCGTCCCTGTCGTCGACGCAGATCAGCGGGCTGTCCTCGACTCAGATCGGCGGCTTTACGGTCGTAACGTTCGGTGCGTTGACCCCGGCGCAGCTCGCGGAGCTGACGACGGGTCAGGTTACCGGGCTCAGCCTCGCCGATCTCGCAACCATGTCGACCGTGCAGCTCGCGGGCCTTGCCTCCACCCAGCTTGGCGCTTTCTCCAACGCGCAGATCAACAGCCTGACAACCACGGTCATAGCCGACCTTGCCCCGCTGCAGATGGACGGATTCTCGTCCAGCCAGATCGGCACCCTGTCGGTGGCGCAGTTCAACGCCCTGGGCGCGGTCAACCTCGGCGGCCTCGAGACGGCGCAGATCAGCGGCGTCACCACGACACAAATTGCCTCGCTGAGCACCACCATGTTCAGCCTGCTCACCGACACCCAGATTTCGCTGCTGACCACGACCCAGGTGGCAAGCTTCAGCACTACCGACCTGGCCTACCTCAGCACCGTGCAGATGAGCGGCATGTCCTCGGTGCAGATCGGCACCTTGAGCGCCGCGCAGGTCAAAGCGCTCCAGACCGAAAATATCCTGAGCCTGACCACCAGCCAGATCAGTGGACTGACCGCGACCGGTGTCAGCGGCATCAGCACCACCCAGTTCAGCTTCATGACGCCGGACGAGCTGAGCATTCTCTCGACCACGCAGGTCGCGGCGCTCAATATCGCCAATATCGCCAGCCTGACCACGGTCCAGCTCTCGGGGCTGACCACGACTGAGATCGGCGCCCTGACCGCGCCGCAGATCGTGAGCCTGGCCACGACGATTATCGCCGACATGTCCATCGCCCAGTTCCAAGGACTGACCGCGACCGAGCTTGGCTCCTTCACCCAGGCCCAGATCGCCGCCATCACCGCGCCGCAGGTGGCCGCTTTCCTCAATACCCAGATGCCGGGCCTGACGCCTTTGGAAATCTCCGCCTTCACCGAAACCACGCAGATTCCGGCGCTCGGCCTCTCTGCCCTGGGCGCGCTCAACCCGACGCAGAACAACGCCTTCACCAATGCGCAGGTGCTCGCGATGTCCGGCGCACAGCGTGCTGTTATCGGCCGCTAGGGGCCGATAACAGCACGCTGTCGCGGATTATTTGCCGGTCTTCGACCCGACGCACAGTAATCGGCAGGTGGCTAAGGGCTCGGCGCCAGCGCCGGGTTTATATCGTTCAGAACACCAAGCTGCCGGTATTCCAGCGCGGGGCCGCCCTCCGCGGGCGCCCGCGACCAGCGCGCCTCGAACAGCGGCGGCAGGTCGCCGTAAGCCTCTTCCGGCGGTACGGCGGAAAATTCGAAAATATCCGCGCAGTCGTCGCAGGTGGGCTCACTGCAGTAAATGCGATGCGCCGGCGTCAAAGCAGCGATGGTGGCGGCGCGCGCGGTGCCCGCCGACACATAGACGTCATTCACTGTTGCCGCCATTTCCGTGTCCACGCCGACCCTGGGCGTTACGATCAGCGCAGGATTTTCCCGGACGAAGAAGTCCAGGTTTCCCTGGATGGCTTCGGCGGCGCGGACCGCGGTAGCTGCATCTGTGAATGCGGCGATGACGCCGCTGCCCAGATTGGCAATCTCCCGGCCCTGGAATTGCGCGAGGACGTCGCCGACTGCTTTGGCGTGGGCGCGCAGCACCCGCTGGCGATCCTCGGGCACGGTATTGACGCCCGCGGCCACCGCTGTGGCGACAAAGGTCATTACATCGGGCGGTTGGCAAATCCCCTCTTGGAGCCCCCACTCTGCGAGGACGGCCAGCAATTCGGGGACATTGAGGACGCCGGTATCCTGCAGGTGCGCCATGGCGCGGTACCCGGCATCGATCGCACAGCGGAAATTCGCGACCTGGGCGAAGGTATTGGCATTCTCCGCGAAGCCGGCGGCGCTGCGTTTGGACAAGCCGATGTCGTTCAGCATGCGGGTCAGCAGGACTTTACCTTGCGCCGGCGCCAGCGCGTTGCGCCGGACGAACTCGCCGCAGCCGCCCATGACGAACAGGTGCAGCCCGAATTCCGCGAACGCGGACACTCGCTCATCAAGGCCGGCCATGGCGGCGTTGACCGTCTGGGTAAACAGGTCCATGGCGGCGTCGTTCACCGGCTGTGCGGCGGAGACGGCCGCCGCAGCGGGCTCAATGTGTGCCCCAAAGGGCGTCGACGTTTCCTCCGTCACATCGCCGGCCGCGGCAATCGCGGCCGCGGCTTCCGCGGGAACCAGCGGTGCTGCGCCAGAAGCAGTGGGCGGTACAGGCTCGGCGAAGATGGGCTCGAATTGCGGCTCGGGACGGCGCGGCTTCTTGCGCGCCTTGGCCGCTCTGGCGGCCTTGGCCTCGCGCTGCTCGCGCCGGTGCTGGAAATACTCGAGGACTACATAGGCCGACAGCATGATGATGAAAAAGATCATCGCCATGAGCTGGCGGAACTGGCCGGTCTCCAGCGACACGCCGCTCTCTTTCTGCAGCCACAATCCGAGGATGGCCATCAGCCCGGTGCCGACGATCGCGAAGGTCAGCGCATTGACCAACAGACTGGCGAGCCTGAGGGCGCGGTACTGGGCCTGGCTCTGCCGTGCAGGATTTTCCGGCTCGTTCTCGGTCACGCGCGCAACTTACCTACCGACAACAAGGCGCCGCGCCCCTCCCGCGCGTCCGGCCCCCTGGATTTCAACCTATCGGCGATATGCTAGTCTCGACGCATTCTAAAAGACAAGGGGTAAGGGCGTGAAATCGGCTGATCGCCTGGCAACAGCGCGCTATCATGAGGCCTCACACCTCGGGAGGGACTCATGCGCCTGTCAGCCACCGTCGTCCTGGCCTCACTCGCTTTTGCCGCGGCCCCAGTTTTGGCAGCCGAAGTTGTCCCTGACCCGAAGATCCTCGAGTTCAAACTGCCTGCGAAAATTCCGTGGGGGCCGGTTACGCCCGGCGGTTCACAGGTCGCCCTGCTTTACGGCGATCCCGCCAAACCCGGGATGTATGTACTGCTAAATAAGTGGCTGCCCGGCCACATGAGCAAGCCGCACTTCCATGCCAACGACCGGTTCATCACAGTCATCTCAGGCACGTGGTGGATCGGCACCGGGGACACATGGGATCCCGCCCTCACCACGGCCATGCCGGCCGGCAGTTATGTGCGCCATTACGCCAACCAGATTCACTGGGACGGGGCCAAAGACCAGGAAACCATTATTCAGATCGTCGGCATCGGTCCGGCGGAGTCCGTACCCTCTCCGACCGCGAAGGTTCCCAAATAGGCGCCGCGCAATAAATGTGCGCCGCAGCATTATCTTGACAGCCATTTCCTTGAGGATCAGAGTTTTTAGGTGCGCTGCACCATAAAATTCTGACCTCGGGGGAATTGGCACAATGCGTTTCGGACTGTTCGCCGCCACACTTCTGGCATCGTCATTGGCCGCGGGCGCGGCGAGCGCCGCCGAACCGCGCTTCGACCATTATGTGCACCTGACGCCCGAGACGGCGGTCATTGGCAATTTCCCGGCCCAGAAGGCGCCCATCCTCACCATCAAGTCCGGCGAGACCGTGAAGATCGACACCGGCGGCGGCAACCGCTGGAACGACGAAGACCCCAACACCTGGCTTAAAGCCCAGAACATCCCCGACCGCGTCGAGACCAATCCGGCCATCGCCGAGACAGTGAAGGTGCTGGCAGACACCAAACGCTATGCCGACATCAAGACCGGCCACATCCTGGTCGGTCCCATCAACGTCGAGGGCGCCATGCCCGGCGACATGCTGGAAATCCGCATCCTGTCGGTGGCGCCCCGCATTCCCTACGGCGTCGTGTCCATGCGCCCAGGCGCCGGCGGCATCCCCAACGAAGTGCCGGGCCCCTTTTTCAAGACGGTGATGCTCGACCTCAAGCGCAATGTCGGCGTGTTCGACAAAGGCATAGAGGTGCCGCTGGGGCCGTTCATGGGCGTCATGGGGTTGCAGCCCACCGATGCCGAAGGCCCGAACCGTAAAAGCGGCCCGCCGGGAACCTTCGGCGGCAATCTCGACTGCAAGGAACTGGTGACGGGCACGACCCTCTATCTGCCGGTCTTTCAGGCGGGCGCCCGCTTTTTCACCGGCGACGCTCATGCGGCGCAAGGCGACGGCGAAGTCACCATCACCGCTATCGAAACCGCCAACACTGCGATCCTGCAGTTCATCCTGCATAAGAACGTCAAAATCACCGTCCCGCGCGCCGAAACACCGACCCACTGGATCACTTTCGGCCTCGACACCAATCTCGAGGACGCCATGAAAAAAGCGATCCGCGAGACCAATACTTTCCTCATGGAAAAGAAGGGCCTCGACTTCAATCACGCCTTCGCCCTGTCGAGCATCGGCGTCGATTTCCGCGTGACACAGGTGGTGGACGAGACCAAGGGAATCCACGGCATGATCGCCAAGAAGCTGTTCACCGATAAGGCCGCGCCGTACTGGTATAAACCGTAGTTTCAAAGGGTTCGGCGCCGCCGTAGGGCCCCATTGCTCTCGGTTATTTCGTGTGCTACGAATCGTAGCATTACACGGAGTAGCCTATGGCCGAAGACACCACCGACATGCTGCCGGACCTCGGCGACCTCGAGCGCGAGGTCATGCAGTTGGTTTGGGCCAAGGGCGCATTGTCCGCTGAGGACGTGCGCGAGGCGCTCTCCCGCCGCCTCAAGGAATCCACCATCCGCACGGTGCTGAAGCGCCTGGAGGATAAGGGATTCGTCGACCATACCGTTGAAGGCCGCACTTTCATCTATCGCGCTGCACAGACCCGCGAGCGGGTGGCCGCGCGCGCGGTCAAACGCATCGTCGACTGGTTCTGCGAAGGGTCGGTCGATGAAGTGCTGGTGGGCATGGTGGATAGCTCCATGCTCGGCCGCAAGCAGATGGACCTCCTCGCCAAGAAGATCGACGCGGCCAAGAAAGGAAAAAGCTGATGCTCATCCTCCTGTGTGAAGCGGCCCTTCGTGCGGCCGCCCTTGCCGTCGTGGTCTGGCTGGCCCTCAAACTGCTGCGCCCGAAAAACCCGCGCGTGGAACTGACGGCGTGGACCGGTATCCTCGCGGCGTCTTTGGCCATGCCCTTGCTCATGCAAGGATCTCTGGACTTCGCGGTGGCGGTGCCCGCCTCCGTTTCCGACGCCATGCCGAATATTGCGGCCGATCTCGGATCCCCTGTGCCGGCAGATGTCATCGACGCGGCGGAGGCGCCTCAAGCTCCTTCCCTGCCCTGGCATCTGATCGCCCTCGGCGCTTATCTCGTGGTGACGGGCGCGCTGTTGGCGCGCTTTATTGTGGCATTGGCCTTGGGTGAACGCATCCGGCGAGCTGCGACACCCCTGCCCGACAGCGCCCTGCATGGCCTCGACATTCGTGCAAGTGACGCGGTGTCGGCGCCCCTCGCCTTCGCCTCCACGGTTCTGGTGCCCCGCGACTATCCATCCTGGTCCGCGGTCAAACGCAATGCGGTCCTGGCTCATGAAGCCGCCCATATCGCCCGCGGCGACTTCTATGTGCAGGCGGCGTCGTGCATCAACCGCGCGCTGTTCTGGTTCAGCCCGCTGTCCTGGTGGCTGCATCAGCGGCTTGCGGTGCTGGCGGAAAATGCCAGCGACGCCGCCGCCATCGATAGCGTGGGCGAGCCGGTGATCTACGCCGAAGTCCTGTTCGATTTCGCCCAGCGCGGCTCGCACGGTCTGGGGGGCGCCGTTCCCATGGCGCGTCCCAACACCGTCGCCGGCCGCATCGAGAAAATTCTGAGCGGACAACCCCTGTCGCGGAGTATCTCCATGAAAAAGCATCTGCTGATTTTTGCGAGCCTGCTGCTGTTGATCACCCTCACGGCCGGCCTCCAGCTCTCCACCGCGACCGCCGTACTCGCCGCCGCCTCCACGCCGGGCCAGGCGCGCACGGTGCCGGAATTCCATGCGGTATCGTTTTCGCCCAGCGGCACCGTCGATATCGTCGTCGGCAAGGCACAATCCCTGAGCCTGGAGGCCGACGCCGAACTGCTGGAGCGCGTCACAACCGAAGTCCGCGACGGCACGCTCTATATCGGCCGGAAAAACGATGGCGGCTTTCGCCCGCGCCGTGAGGATCTCACCGTCCATGTCTCGGTGCCGCGCCTGGACGCCGTGAAGGTCTCCGGCAGCGGAGAGATCAAGATCAACGGACTGTCCGGCGGCAAGACCGAGGTCGGGATTTCCGGCTCCGGGAGCCTCACCGCCCGCGGGACTCTGGATAGTCTCGCTCTCGACATCAGCGGCTCCGGCAAGGCGGATATTCCCGATCTGACGGTGGAGAATGCCGAGGTCCGCATCAGCGGCAGCGGCAACGTCAAAATCAACGCCCGGCAGAGCCTGGACGCCCGGATCAGCGGCTCAGGCGACGTGCGCTATATGGGGTCACCCCGCATCACCTCCCGGGTCAGCGGCAGCGGCAGAATCGATCGCATTAACTAAGGGCCGGGTGGGGTCACGCCGGCCCCGCATTGCGTGATACTGTAGCCTCTTGGACCGATGATCCTGGAGGCAGCCCGTGCAGCCGCGCCGTATTCTTTCCGCCCTCAAGTGGGTTTACTTCGCCGTCCTTCTCGCGGCGACGGGCGTAGGCGTATGGGCGATCCGGCCGTACTTTGAGGAACAGTCCGCCAAGCGCGCGTCACCGCTGGCTGTCCACGTCTATTCCCACCCTTTCGTTTCCGTCCTCAAGGAAACGGCGATCGGGGCCCGTAGCGCCGCCTCCGTCGACCGCTTTTTCCCGCCCGAGGTCTTGAGCGAAGCCACCGCCGACTTCCTGAAGCGCCGTCCTCTCCCGTTCCCCAAGGGCGCCGACGCCTGGTCCCGGGAACTGGCCGCAGACCTCACCGCCAGCATGAACACGCATATGGCGCGCCGGTATATCGACTCCCTGCAGCGGCTCCAGGTGACCAACGAGGCCAAAGGCCTGGTGCTGGTGCGCGTCGAGAACACCAGCGCGGCGGCGCTAGAAGACGTCAGGGTTGAAGTGATGGGCGGGCAGCTCTTCATGGAAGGAACCCCGACGGCCGCGAAATTCCGCAGCCTGGGGGCCCGGGCAGTGCGCCTCACGACCGTGGCGCCCGGCGAGAAGATCAATCTCTCCGTTCTCACCACCGAAGATATGAGTCCCGGTGGCGCCGGCCCGCACGTGAAGGTGACGGCGAAAGATCAAACCTTCCCGGTAATCGTACACCCATTGGACACACCGTCCCGGCCAACGCAGCGCGATGCCGCCTGGGCCGCCTTCGCCGTGAGTTATGTGGCGCTGATATTGGCAGGCATTGGTGTAGCGGGTGTTTCTCTCCTGAAGACGCCCGCGCCGGCGACGGCCAAGAAGACGTCCGGCCCCACAAACATGGCCGCGGCCTTGCCGACAGCCGCGCCCGTGCAGCTCACCACCGCCGAAGCCAAAGCGTGGCAGCGGCCCGGTACGCCTTAGCGCTTTGCCTTCACGGGCCCGAACGCCGGCGGCGGCGCGCGGTGGTGCGTCGCAGCCTCGTAGGCGGTGCCGATTTTTATCAACACGGGCTCATCCCCCTGCCCCGCGAAGAACGTGATGGCGATGGGCATGGGATGGGCGAGCTTTGTGCGATTCACTGTGTCGGGCAGAACCGAGATGTAGTCGGTCTTTTCCGCATTGAGAGCGTACTGCGGTTCATAGACCACGTCGGTGAATCCCGCAGGCACTACTATTTTGGGGATCTGCAGGAACGGCGTAATACCATCCAGGCTGAAGACCCCCACATTGGGACCCTGGATCTTGGGCGTGGGCACGGTGTTCTCGGGGTGCACCAGGGCGTCGATGCGGTTCTCGAGCATCACCTTCTGTAGCGCCAAACGGCCGATATAACTGCGGGCGATGGCATCGCCGCTGCCCGGCTTGGCGTGATCGTCGAGCGACGCCCAGTTCTCAGCACCTACCCGTGAGATGTCGTCGCGGAAATTGGCGTTGGCGACCCAGGTCTTCCAGTCCTTGATCTTGGCGTCGCCACGCTTGGCGAGGTAGCGGTTGATGTCGAACCGGAAATCCGCGCAAGCCACGGTCCCGCAGGCCAGTGTGCCGAAAGTCGCGAAATTGGTGATGTTCACCCCGGCCGCCAGGGGCGCTTCGCGCCGCGCCAGTTTCAACAGATAGTCGTGGGACGTGACGTCATAGCCCGGCACCGCGAAGGCCAGCTCGCCCTGCCGGTTCTTGCGCGTGAAGATGTCGGGCATCAGCCGGGGCAGCAGTTCGGACAGGGCGTCCTCGTAGGTATAGGTCAGGTTGGGAATTTCGGGATCGTCGGGGTAATCAGGCGAAAGCATCTCCACCAGCTCGGCGCCGAGCGTGTCGCGCAGCACCGCTTTGAACTCCTTGTCGGTCTGGTCGCTGATGGCTTCGTGGTTGCGGCTGCGCTTGACCATATGTTCGCGCACGATGGCGATGCGCAGGCCTTTGAGCGGTTTCGATCCGGCGTCCGTCACGATAAAGCCGGCATAGGGCTGTGCGGGTATAAGCTGCTTCGGCAGGGCCGCGTAGATATCGTTGGCGTCATAGTAGCCGTTCACCGGGTCCTTGATGGCATCCAGCACCCGCGCGGCGTCATCGAGGGTGCGGGCGTGAATGCCGGCGCGGTCGATGAAGGCCTGGTTGCCGATGCCGCCGCTGTCCGGCAGCAGGCCTTTGGTAGTCAGCAACGTGGTGATGCCGTTGCGCGACGCCGGCCCCTGGCAGGAGGCGCCGGTCTGTTCACAGATGGCGACCGTCACGAGGTTGGCGCCCACCGCCACGCCCGAGCCGCCGCTGCTGCCGCGCGGCACCCGCTCGGTGTCGTAAGGATTGCAGGCCTGGCCGCTCCAGGAGTTCATCTGCTGGCCGCCGGTGACCATATGGGTCTTTTCCTTCGCTGCCCCACCGGGGTTGGAAGGTCCGTCGTTGAACTCGGCGGCCACGGACTTGGCGTAAATGATGGCACCTTTGGCGCGGAGTTGCGAGGCGATGGTCGAATCCGCCGGCGGTGCGTCCATGGCGAAGTTCACGTCGTTGTTGGCGGTCGTGCGCATATCCTTGGTGTCGTAAGGATCCTTGAGCGCGGTGACGACGCAGTACATGGGCATTTTAGCAAGGTCCGGCGCCGCGCCGTATTGAGCGTCCAGCTCCGCCGCCCGTTCCAGGGCGTCAGGCTGGCGGCGGAACGCCTCGCAGGTGGGCGGCGCGTTGGCGGACAAGGGCCCCGTGGACGGATGGGCGTCGAACGCGCCTTTGCAGGTCACCGAGCGTTCGCCGCGGATGTTCAAAGTTTCAAGCGCGTTCAACTGACCTGCGTTGGGTATGCCGACCCGCATGCCCATCTGATGGGTGAC
>CANISR010000071.1 GCA_947470105.1 Fidelibacterota bacterium
CTGCGGAACAGGTGATCGGCGCATTGGCGCCATCAGCCGCCGGAATGCACATCGTAACCAAAACGCTTGCGGTGCGATCTTCGCGGATCGAGAGCACTGAGATCGCCGCGGTCGAGGCCGCGTTGGAGAGTTCCTTCGCGCGCCTGCAACGGTCCTCGGTATACGCTGTCCTCGTGCACGCCGCCGGCGATCTGCTGCTTCCGGGCGCGGATGCTTTGTGGAAGCTGCTTGAAGGCTATCGCGACGCCGGGCGGATCGGACGGATCGGCGTGTCGGTCTATGATCCGCAGCAGTGCCGCGACATCCTGGCGACGTTCCCGGTGGAGATCGTGCAACTGCCCTTCAACATTTATGACCAGCGCTTTCGCACCTCGGGCGTATTGTCGGAGTTGAAGGGCCGCGCCGTCGAAGTCCATGCCCGCAGCGCGTTCCTGCAAGGTTTGTTGCTGATGCCCCCAGGCGACCTGCCGAACCACTTCGATTCCGTACGTGACCACCACGCGCGCCTCCATGACTGCTTTCGCGCCAATGCCCTCAGCCCCCTGGCCGGGGCACTACAGTTCTGTCTCCAGGAACCGCTCATCGACCGGGTGGTCGTGGGCTGTGAAACCACCGGCCAGCTGACGGAGATCCTGGAGGCCGCCACGGCGAAAGCCCGGTCCATGCTACAATCTCCCGGCGCCCCGGCTCCGTTCGCCCTCACCGACGTTAATATCATCGAACCCTCGCGCTGGCCCAAATGAACCCAACCGGAATCGCACCATGTCAGACCTAACAGCCGCGGGCGCGGACAGCGCGAACGCCATGGTTCAGCAGGGCGCCGCCGCGTTCCAGGCCGGCGATGCCGTCCGTGCCGAACAGCTTTTTCGTGCAGCGCTCGCTGCGGCGCCGGGTGACCTTCGCGCCGTCCATGGCTTGGGCGTGGTGTTGAGCCAATCCGGACGGCGCGCGGAGGCTCAAGCCTTCCTTGCCCCCTATGTGGAGAAGGGTGCGCTGCTGGAGACCACCCTGCTGTTGGGACAGATCTTCGATGACGCCGGCGACGGCGGCCGGGCGACCATCTGCTACAAGTCCATTCTCAAGAAAAATCCGACGCACTACCAGGCGGCCATGCGGCTTGCCGCGGTCAAGGACCGCGCAGGCGACAAGCCGGGCGCCCGTGAATGTTATCGCCTCGCCTTGGAAGGATCGCCGAACGACATAGCGGCGGCCATCCGGTACAGCAACGCCAATTGGGCCAAGGATCCCGAAGGCGGAGTCGCGATCATGGAACGCGCGCTGGCCAACGTGGGCGACAACCTTACCGCGCGCGCGCAGGTGCTGGAGACGCTGCTCCCCCAAAAGGAGTGGTGGGAGCGCATTCGCCGCGGCCTGATGCCTTACCACGCAACCGATATCAACGAGTTGTTCTATAAGTATGCCGCCGACTATGTGAAGGACTACGAACAGACCAGCACCAAGCGGCTGGGTGGGCCGGATCATGCGAGTGCGCGGATGTCGCTGGGCTACGCACGCTTTATCCAAAACGACCGGATCGCCGCGGAACCGCTGCTGCGGGGTGGCCCAGATGAGCCCCCGCGCGGCAATATCCTCGACTGCATCCGCTTCCAGCCGGAATTCTATGACGAGCTGCGGCGTGAGAGCGTCTTTGATATTGCCGCCGGCCTGCCCGAACTCCTGGCGCTCACGCCATTGGCGCCCGATCCCAAGGGCGTGGTCTACCTCTCCTGCAACTACACGTACTTCACGGCCTTTACCCAGCCGATGATCGTGTCCCTACGGGATATCGCACCGCAGACTGCGGTTCATATCCATCTTATGGATGCAAACAAGGAGCAGGCGCAGGCCGCGGTCGCATTTTGCCGCAAATTGAGTCCGCTGCGGTTCGCCGTTTCGGTGGAGCGCGTGGGTTTCCCGAATGCGGACCAGGAGGCCCGCAACTACTACCATGCCATCAGATTCATCCGGTATTACCAGCATTTACTCGCCTATGAATGCCCGCTGTGGATGATGGACGTGGATGCCCTCTTCAACCGCGATCCGGCTGAGATGTTCGCAATGCTCGACGGCAAGGACGTCGCAATGCGGATCCGCCCCGCACGGCTGGAGCCTTGGAACCAGTTCAACGCCTGCATCGTCGGCGCGAGCACAAGCACGGCGTCGCTGGAATACTTCCGCCTGATGGCGGCCTATCTGGGACGGTTCTTCCGGGACAAGGGGCTGAAGTGGGGCATCGACCAGCTGGCGATGTACGGCGTCTACGCGGACATGGCCGATCGCGGACAGGCCCCCACGCTCGCGTTGCTGGGTGAGCGCGAGGTTGATTACGATTACCTCGATCACGGCTTCGTCTGGTGCAACTCGGGCATCGCTAAATTCCGCCACTTGGCGCGGATCTCCGATCCAAAATCGCTTCCCCTGGCCGATTTTGACGGCAATCGCTTTGTTGAGGTATTCGAACGCACCTGGAAGACCACGCAGGACATTCTTCACAATCGGGCTTCATAAGTGGACCCATGATCCTCGCCGTTCTTCAAGCGCGCATGAGTTCAAGCCGGTTTCCGGGAAAAGTCCTGAAGCCGCTCCTGGGCGAACCCATGCTGTTCCGTCAGATCGAGCGCATACGGCGTTGCGCCAGTATTGACGGCTTGGTGGTCGCGACCAGCACCGACGCCAGCGACCAACCCTTGGTCGACGCGTGCGATGCCCACGGCATCAACGTTGCCCGCGGCAGCCTCAATGATGTTCTGGACCGGTTTTTGACCGCCGCGCGACCCTTTGCGCCCGAGGCGGTCGTACGCCTGACGGGCGATTGCCCTCTGGCGGACCCGCAGGTCATCGATGCGGTCGTGGCGAAACTGCGGGGCGGCGCATTCGACTACGCCTCAAACGTCGAACCCGCGACCTATCCGGACGGCCTCGACGTGGAGATCGTCCGCATGAGCGCCCTGGAACGGGCTCACGCCGAAGCGCGGCTTCCGTCGGAACGCGAGCATGTGACGCCCTTCGTCCGCAATCACCCGGAGCTTTTCCCGCGCACCAACCTGGAAAATCCCGTCGACCTGTCGCACTTGCGCTGGACTGTCGATGAGCCCGCGGATCTCGCCTTCGTCGCGGCCATCTATCGGGCGCTTTATCCCCACAACCCCGCCTTTGGCACGGCGGAAATCCTGGAACTGCTGGACCGGAACCCCGACCTCGCGGATATTAACGCCGGCTTCGAACGCAACGAGGGCATGATAAAATCCCTCGCTGAAGACGCCGATTTCATCCGCCGGACAGGAGAATAACCGTGGCGTCGAAGGCCAGATCCCCAAACACATCAAAAAGCACGGCGCGATCGGTTTTGGTGGTCGCCGCGCATCCGGATGACGAGGTGCTGGGCTGCGGCGGCGCCATTGCGCGGCTTGCCGATGAAGGCGCCGCGGTTCATGTGATTTTCATCGCCGACGGAGTCGGCGCGCGCGGAACCGCGCGTCCGGATGCCAAGGTTCTCAAGCTGCGGCGCAAGGCCGCGCAGAAGGCTTGCGCCATCCTCGGCGCCGCGTCCGTCATCTTCGGTGATCTGCCGGACAATCGCCTCGATACGGTGGCCTTGCTGGATGTGATCAAGCAGGTTGAAAACCGCCTGGGGGCGGTGAAGCCCGATCTCGTGCTCACCCATCACGCCGGCGACCTGAATATCGACCACCGCAAGATTCATGACGCCGTGGTTACGGCCTGCCGCCCGCAAAAATCCCAAAGTGTCCGCACGCTGCTGTTCTTTGAGGTGCCGTCCAGCACCGAGTGGCAGGTCCCCGGCGCCGGCCAGCCGTTCGAGCCGAACTGGTTTATCGATATCTCTACCACCCTCGACCGCAAACTCGCGGCCCTTGAGGCCTATGGGATGGAGATGCGCGCCTGGCCCCACCCGCGCTCGGTCGAGGCCGTTACCCACCTCGCCCGCTGGCGCGGCGCCACCGTCGGCGCCGACGCCGCGGAGGCCTTCGTTCTCGGCAGGACGATTGCGTGAAGGTGGGCGCATGAAGGTGGTCTTCCGCGCCGATGCCTCGATACACATCGGAACCGGCCACATCGCCCGCTGCAAGACCCTGGCGGACGAACTGCGCCGCCGCGGCGCCGACATCCTCTTTGTGTGCCGGGAACACCCTGGTCATCAGACTCAAGGGTTGCGACGGGCGGGCTTTTTCGTCGTCACCCTCCCTGCCCCGCCCGCTCCTGAATCGGCGAGAGAAGACTACGCGAGCTGGCTGGGCGTGAGCGAGGCCGCCGACGCTCAACAGACCATCGCCGCCGCCGAAAAGGCCGACTGGCTGGTGGTCGATCACTACGGACTTGGGCCGGAGTGGGAAAAGGCGCTCCGTTCCGTTGCTCCCCACATCCTGGCCGTCGATGATCTCGACCGCGCCCATGACGCCGATGTGGTGCTCGACCAGAATCTGTCGGATAAGCCCGCGCGCTACGCAAACGTGCCGCCAGCGTGCAAGAAGCTCCTCGGTCCGCGCTTCGCTCTGCTGGGCGCGGAATACCGGTCCGGCGCGGAAGCAGCGCAGTCCGAGGCGCGGCGAATCCTGGTTTTCTTCGGCGGCGCCGACCCCAAAGGTGCGACCCGCGCCGCGGTCGAGGCCCTCGACGACCCGGGACTCGCCGCCATGCACTTCGACGTGGTTATCGGTGCGGCCAACCCCGAACGCAGGAGCCTTGAGGCGTGGGCCGGGCGCCGCGCGCGCACTACGGTGCACATCGGCGCGCCGAGCCTGCGGGGCCTGATGGCCCAGGCCGACATCGCCGTGGGCGGCGGCGGCATTACCATGCTGGAGCGCTGCTGCGTGGGCCTCCCCGCCGTCGTCATGACTGTCGCCGCCAATCAGGTCCCGGGCACCCGCGCCATGGCGGCTGAAGGCGCCATCGCCTACCTGGGTGATTTCGATACGGCCGGGGTTACCGGTCTCGCCACGGTGGTGCGCGATCTCGCCGCCGATGCCGAGGGTCGCCGACATATGACCGAACGTGGCCGACTCCTGGTGGATGGCTGGGGTGCGGCCCGCGTTGCCGAGCAGATCCTGCCTACGCCGGCATCCGGCCTGGCTCTCCGCCCGGCCGAGGCCGGCGATTGCGGATTCTACTTCGCGCTCGTCAACGACCCCGACGTGCGGCGTGCCTCGTTCCAGAGCGCGCCCATCCCCTGGGTTCAGCACAGGCGCTGGTTCGACGCCAAACGCACCGCTCCAGATAGCCACTTATGGGTGATGACGGCCGGCGCTTTGCCCGTGGGCCAACTCCGGCTTGATCGGAAGGACCCCTATACCTACATCGACTATTCCCTGGACCCCCTGGTGCGCGGCCGCGGCTGGGGCCGTGCGATTATCGCCCTGGGACTGCGGCGGATTTTCGAAAGTGAATCTCCCGTCATCCGGGCTGAAGTCAAAGGCGGCAACGTTGCGTCCCGTGCTATATTTGAAAAACTAGGTTTTCGTGAAGTGCTGAGCGCACAAGACGGGACGACGACCTTTGAGATCGACCGGGAAACCTTCGCGGTCGCCGACCTTCGAGACCGGACGAAATGACCCCTGCTCAACCGTGTTATGTTATTGCCAGCAGCAGGCCCTGGAACAGCGGGCTATCCGCACGCCTGGCCGCCCGCGTGCGCGCGCGCTTTCCGATGATTTCAGCTCCGGCCGACCTCACCCCGGCAGCCCTCGCGGATCTGGCGCCGCGCTACGTTTTCTTTCCGCACTGGTCGCACATCATCCCTGAAGAAATCCATGGCGCCTTCGAGTGCGTGATTTTCCACATGACCGACCTGCCCTACGGACGCGGCGGCAGTCCGCTGCAGAACCTTATAGCCCGCGGCCACGACAATACCAAAATCACCGCGCTCAAGTGCGAGCGCGGCCTCGACACCGGGCCGGTCTATCTCAAGCGCGACTTGTCCCTGGAGGGGGCCGCAGGTGAGATTTTCGCGCGCGCCGACCGCATTATCGAAGACATGATCGTCGAAATCGTGGAGCAGCAGCCGCTGCCCCAGCCGCAGTCCGGCGAACCCACCCTGTTCAAGCGCCGCACCCCCGCCATGAGCAACCTCAAGGATGCAAAGACTCTGGATGAGGTTTATGACCTCATCCGGATGATGGACGCTGAGGGCTATCCGCAGGCGTTCCTCGAAGTAGGGCCCCTGCGGTTCGAGTTTTCCCACACTGTTCGCACCACCGGCGGCCTCTCCGCCGACGTCCGCATTACCGCTGAAGAGAAGAGCAAAGAATGACCGCCTCCTCGTTCAAGATCGGCCGCCACAGCATCGGCGTGGACCATCCGCCGTTCATCATCGCGGAAATGTCCGGCAATCATAACCAGTCCTTGGACCGCGCCCTTGAGATCGTGGCGGCCGCCGCCAAGACCGGCGCCCACGCCCTCAAGCTGCAGACCTACACTGCCGATACCATGACCATCGACGCCCCCCAGGCGGAGTTCTCGATCAGCGATAAGAAGTCGCTGTGGAACGGCGAGAAGCTCTACGACCTCTATAAGAAAGCCTACACCCCGTGGGAGTGGCACGAGCCCATCATGCGCCATGCCGCCAAATTCGGCATGCTGTGCTTCAGCACCCCGTTCGACGATACCGCCGTCGACTTTCTCGAGAAGCTGGATGTTCCCTGCCACAAGGTCGCGTCGTTCGAGAACACCGACGTCAACCTGGTGCGCAAAGTAGCCGCCACCGGCAAACCGATGATCATCTCCACCGGGATGGCGTCCATCGCGGAGTTGGATGAGACGGTTCGCGCCGCGCGCGAGGCTGGGGCGCGCGATATCGTGCTCTTGAAATGCACCAGCACCTATCCCGCCACGCCGGAGAACACCAACCTGCGGACGATTCCGCATCTGCGCGACCTGTTCGGCTGCGAAGTCGGCCTGTCGGATCACACCATGGGTGTGGGCGCATCGGTCGCCGCGGTCGCCTTCGGGGCCACGGTAATCGAAAAGCACTTCACCCTGCGCCGCGCCGATGGCGGCGTCGACAGCACATTCTCCATGGAACCGGAGGAGATGGCCGCGCTGGTGACCGAAACCGACCGGGCGCGCCTTGCGCTCGGCGGCGTCAGCTACGGGTGCACGGCCGCAGAGCGCCCCTCACTCCAGTTCCGCCGCTCGATCTATATCGTCCAGGACGTGCAGGAAGGAGATCTCCTGACACGCGAGAACATCCGCTGTATCCGTCCGGGCCACGGCCTTGCGCCCAAGCACTTCGACCTGGTGCTGGGCCGGCCGGCCCGCAAGGCCGCCAAGCGCGGCACGCCACTCAGCTGGGATTTGGTTTGACCGTTAGGTGTTGATTCAGTGGGGATTCCGCGGAACCAACGCAGGGCTACAACCCAAACAACAGTAAATTAATCCGTATTCGCGCGGATAAGCCTCTAGAATAAAACCATAAAAGCATTGTCAGGGACCGGCGGCGAGCCATATATCCTGGCGGTTACCCTCTCAACGCTGCCCCCTGGTGAGATATTCGCATGCTCAAGCGCTGCACCGCCTGCAACCTGCCCGAAACCTACGAAACCATCGAATTCGATGCGAACGGCGTGTGCAACATCTGCCGTCAGAAGGAATTCAAGGACGGGGCCATCGATTGGCCATCCCGCAAGCTCGAGCTCGACAAGCTCGTCGAGCAGTATCGCGGCAAGTACGACTACGATTGCATCGTTCCTTTCTCCGGCGGCAAGGACAGCACCTACACGCTGTATTACCTGGTCAAGGAATTCGGCCTGAAGCCGTTGGTGGTTCAATTCAACCACGGCTTCATGCGCGAAGGCCTGCTCAAGAACAACGAGCGCACCTTCAAGCAGCTCGGGGTCGATGTGCTGTCGTTCACGCCCAACTGGAAGCTGGTGAAGCGGGTGATGCTTGAAGCCCTCATCCGCAAGGGCGACTTCTGCTGGCATTGCCACACCGGCATCTTCGCCTATCCCATGCATGTGGCGATCAAATACCAGGTGCCGCTGGTGTTCTGGGGCGAGCCGTCTTCGGAATATACCAGCTACTACGATTATCGCGAGAACGAGATCGAGGAAGTCGACGAGACCCGCTTCAACCGATTCGTCAATCTGGGCATCACCGCCGAGGACATGGCGGGCATGATCTCCGACGATTTCAAGTTCGACCCGCGCGACCTCGCGCCGTTCAGCTATCCCCCGACCGCCGCCCTCAAGCGGCTGCGGTACCGCTCTGTGTGCCTGGGCTCTTTCATTCCCTGGGACGTGAAGAAGCAGTACGCCTTGATCAACAAGGAGCTGGGCTGGATGGGCGACCAGGTCGAAGGCATGCCGTGGAACGAGTATCCCTACGAAAAAATCGAATGCCATATGCAGGGCATGCGCGACTACATCAAATTCCTGAAGCGCGGCTATAGCCGCGTCACGCAGATGACAGCGCTCGACCTGCGCAACAACCGCATCACCAAGGAGAAGGCGCTCGAGCTGATCGGCGAATACGAAGGCCGCAAGCCGCCGTCGCTGCAAATCTTCCTCGAATACCTCGGCTTGTCGGAGGAAGAGTTCAACGCCATCGTCGCCAAGACCGTGGTGCCGCCGTTCAAGCCGGACTACAACGCCGAATACGCGCCCAAGACCTGGGACTTCGACAACTGGTACCGCGAACCTCCGGCGAGCCGGGGAATTGCGCGCAAGGAAGCCGCCAAAGGCTGATCGCCGGTACATAGACCCGATTGATAGGAACCCGCCGTGATCGGCATCCTCGACCTCGGCATGGGCAACTTGCGGTCCTTGTCCAATGCCATCGACCATAGCGGCTTCGATTTTCAGGTCACCGAGAACCAGGCGGCATTCGACGACTTCACGCACCTGATCATTCCCGGGGTCGGCCACTTTCGCGCCGCCATGGGGGCGGTGTTCGACCGCCAGCTGCGTCCGCAGATCCGGGCCTTTGCCGCCAGTGGCCGGCCGGTGCTCGGTGTATGTCTCGGCATGCAACTCCTAGCAGCCGTGGGAACCGAGGGCGGCGAGATGGAAGGCCTCGGCCTGGTCGCCGGCACTGTGCGCAAGCTCGAACTCGGCCCCGGACTCAGGATCCCGCATGTCGGCTGGAATTCCCTAACCAAGAAAAAGGATCACCCGGTCTACGAGGGCCTCAAGCAAGACCAGGATTTCTATTTCGTGCACTCCTTCGCGATGCAGTGCGACGACTCCGCCGACGTGCTGGGTGAGACCGACTACGGCGGTCCGGTCACGGCCGCGGTGAGCCACGCCAATGTCGTCGGATTCCAGTTCCATCCGGAGAAAAGCGATGCGAGCGGACTCAAGCTGATCGAAAACTTCTGCCTGTGGAACGGCAAATGCTGAAAAAGCGCATCATTCCCGTCCAGCTCCTGCTCGATGGCCGCCTCGTCAAGACCACGCGCTTCGGCGAATACCGGGACGTGGGCGACCCGGTGAAGAGTTCACGGGTCTATAGCGACCAGCGCGCCGACGAATTGGTCTTTCTCAACATCTCCCGCGACCAGCCCAATGTGACCCCCCTGGCCGAGGTCATCGCGGGCGTGTCGAAGGTGGCATTCATGCCATTCGCGGTGGGTGGCGGAATCCGCAGCTTCGACGACGCTGCGTTTCTCATCAAGAATGGCGCCGATAAGGTGGTCCTGAACTCCATCGCTTACCGGGACAAGGAGATCATCACGCGCATTTCGGAGCGTTTCGGCGCCCAGGCCGTGGTGGTGAGCATCGACGCCCGCCGCGCGCCCAGCGGCGGCGGCTATATCCTGAAATCCGCCTGCGGCACCGTGACTGAAGACATCACTCTGGCCGGTCACATCGCGGCCTGCGAAGCCGCCGGGGCCGGTGAGTTCTTCGTCCAATCCATCGACCAGGACGGCACCATGGCCGGGTTCGACATCCCCCTGATCCGGGAAGCCTGCCGCAGCGCCACGGTTCCGGTCATCGGGTGCGGCGGATCCGGCGATTACAATCAATTGCGTGACGCCTTTCTCGAGACAAATGTCAGCGCACTGGCGTGCGGCAGCTTGTTCAATTTCTCGGACAGCAATCCCATCCGCGCCAAGGCGTTTCTGTCCAACTACGGTCTGCCGTTCAAGGTCGTATGACGATGAATAGCGCTGCCACCATACCGCTGAACGACGGCCGGGTATTGATTCGGCCCATCTCCATGGATGATGTAAGTCCTACTTACGTAGACTGGCTCCGCGATCCCGAAATCAATCAGTACCTGGAAACCCGCCACACCGAACAGACCCTGGCAAGTGTCGGCGATTTCGTGCGCGCCATGATCGCGAGCCCCGACCAGCATCTTTTCGCCATTTGCCTGGGGCCCGAGCAGCGACACGTGGGCAACATCAGGGTGGGACCGGTCAAACATCCCCACGGTCTTGCCGACGTGAGTCTTTTCATCGGCGACCGCAGTGCCTGGGGACAGGGCGTGGCCACCGCCGCGATCAAACTTATCAGCCGTTTCGCCATCGAGACCCTGGGCTTGCGCAAATTGAACGCCGGCGTTTACGGCCCCAATACCGGCAGCGCCAAAGCCTTCCTGCGCGCCGGCTACCAACAGGAAGGTTTGCGGCGGCGGCACTATCTGATGGGATCGGAGATGGTCGACGCGCTGGAATTCGGCCTCTGCGCCGAGGACTTGGACACGAAGAGGCAAATACCATGAGCAAGCTTGCGATCCTGGGCGGCCCCAAGGCCGTCACGGCCACCCCGCGCAAATACCGCTCCATGGGAGCCGAGGAGAAACAGGCCGTCGCCGAGGTCATGGACAGCGACTGCCTGTCGGGCTTCTACGGCAGTTGGGGCGACGAGTTCCTGGGCGGCCCGCGGGTCAAGGCATTTGAAGCGGCTTGGGCCAAGCGTTTCGGCAGCCGTCATGCGGTCTCGATGAATTCCGCCACGTCCGGCCTGGTCGCCGCCATGGGCGCCATTGGCCTTGGGCCCGGCGACGAGGTTATCGTACCGCCCTACACCATGTCGGCGACCGCCATGGCGCCGTTGGCTTACGGCGGCATACCGGTATTCGCCGATATCGAGGACGAGACGTTCTGTATCGACGTCGACGCCGTGAAGGCGGCAATCGGGCCGCGCACCAAGGCAATCATCGCGGTGAACCTGTTCGGCCACCCGGCCCGCTTGCACGCGTTGCGGGCCCTCGCCGATGAGCGCGGCCTCATCCTCATCGAGGACAACGCCCAGGCGATCCTGGCCAGCGAAACCGGCAAATACACCGGCACCATCGGGCATATCGGCGTCTTCAGCCTCAACTACCACAAGCATATCCATACCGGCGAAGGCGGGGTCTGCCTGACCGAGGACGACAATCTCGTACTCCGCTTGCAGATGATCCGCAATCATGGGGAGAACGTGGTCGAACCGCTGGAGCTCCCTGACATCGCCTCGCTGGTCGGCTTCAATTACAGGCTGGGGGAACTGGCGGCCGCCATCGGCAGCGTCCAGCTCGCCCATGCCGATCGGCATATCAGCCGCAGGGTGGCCATTGCCGAGAAACTGTCGGCGGGACTGCAAGGCCTCGAAGGCCTGACGGTTCCCGCGGTACGGCCCGATTGCTCGCATGCCTATTACGTCTGGTCGGCGCGTTACGACGAGCGCGCGGCCGGGGTCTCCCGCGAGGTTTTCAGCGAGGCCCTGACCGCTGAAGGATTTCCCCATTTCACCGGGTATGTCCGCCCGCTGTATCGCCTGCCCGTGTTTCAGCGGCGTATCGGTTTCGGATCGTCCGGCTTTCCGTTCACCTTGACGAACCGACGCTACGAGGGGGATTTATGTCCAGTGGCCGAGCGCCTTTACCGCTCCGAATTGCTGTGCTTTGAAACCTGCATGTACGACCTGACCGAAGCCGAGCTCGATCAATTTGTCGCGGCTGTGCGCAAGGTGCACGGGGCGCGCGGCGACCTGCGCAAGGTCTGAGTCATGCCGCGGGTCGTCGCCAGCATCGAAGCGCGCATGGGCTCATCCCGGCTTCCGGGCAAGGTGCTCATGGACATCAACGGCAGACCTGCGCTGTCCCGGCTGGTGGAGCGCCTGCGGGCCTGCGAGAAGCTGGACGACATTGTCGTCGCCACCTCGACCGACCCCCGCGACGACGCCATCGCCGCATGGGCCGCGAAGGAAGACGTGGCGGTCTTTCGCGGCAGCGAGGACGATGTCCTGCAGCGGGTCGTGAACGCTCAAACCTTTATGAAGTCGGATATCGTCGTGGAGGTCACCGGCGACTGTCCTTTGCTGTGCGCCGATATCATCGACATGGGAATCGCCACCTTTTTCGCTAATGACGCCGACGTCGTCACCAATGCCCGCGTACCGTCCTATCCCATGGGCGCCGATGTGCAGGTTTTCCGGACGGATGCGCTGACCTGGGTCGCCGACAACATCACAGACGCGGCGGTGCGCGAGCACGTATCGCTCCATTTCTATGAACACCCGGAGAAATACCGGGTCATCCACCTGGTCGCGCCGCCGCAATGGCATGCGCCGCGCTACCGCCTGCAACTCGATTACGAGGAGGACTTGCGCTTCATCCGTGAGGTCTATGGGCGGCTTGAGCCGAGATTGGGCGGTGTGTTTGGCCTCGATGAAATCATGGCGTTACTTCGCGCCGAACCCGAACTGACCGCCATTAACATCGACTGCGAAGAAAAAGCAGTCAGATGAGCGCGCCCTACCCAACATGTATTGTCGGATTCGGCAAGATCGCCGCCGGATATGCCAACGATCCGGTGATGGCCAAACATTATCGCTACACCACACATAGTCAGGTGCTGCTGGCGCACCCTGAATTTCGGTGGACAGCCGTCGTCGACCCCGCGCCGGACGCACGCACTGCCGCCCTTGCCCTGAAGAGCACTGTTGAAGCGGCCGCCGACACAGCGAGCCTTGGCGAGGGGCGCGATGCCGAGATTGTGGTGCTGGCGATTCCGCCCGGACCGGGGCGCCTGCAAGCGCTCGAAGCCTTTCCCAAGGCCCGTGCCGTTTTGGTGGAAAAGCCTTTAGGCCGTTCCCTCGACGAAGCCCGCCAGTTCCTGGAAGCCTGCGCCAAGCGCAATATCCTCGTGCAGGTGGCGCTCTGGCGTCGCGCCGACCCCCTCTTCCGCGAACTCGCCGGCGGCCGGCTTGCACAGCAGATCGGCGCGCTTCAATCCGGCAACGCCCTTTATGGCAACGGACTCCACAACAACGGCGTCCACATGGTCGATCTTATTCGTATGCTGTGCGGCGAGATCGCCGCCGTGCAGGCTATCGGTCCCGCTTCCACCCCGCCGGGATTGCCGATCCCGGGTGACATCCAGGTCGATGCCGCATTGACGCTGGCGAACGGGCGCAATTTGTTTGTGTCAGCGCTCGATTTCAGCGCGTACCGCGAGGTCGGCCTCGATCTTTGGGGCGAAGCCGGCCGCCTGTCCATATTTCAGGAGGGGCTCGGCGTCACCCACTTCGCGCGCGCCGCCAATCGCGCCATGAGTGGCGAGCGCGAGATCGCCTCCGACGCGCCCCAACCGCTGGCGTCGACCGTTGGCGAGGCGTTCTGGCATCTCTACGATGACCTTGCCCGCGCACTCCAGACCGGCGCTCCGCTCTGCAGCCCTGGCGCTTCCGCGCTGGTGAGCGAAACCGTCATCGAACGGATCGTCGAGTCCGCGCGCGCCGGAACCCGGCGGACAGTGGAGTCATGACCGATATCCTGATGTTCATCGAAGATCCGGGTGTCGCGAACTTCATGGTCCCGGTGATCCCGGCGCTCCAAGGCCTGGGGCTTCATGTGGCGTTGCGGGTCGCCGGCGCCGCGGTTGAATATATTGGTCAGAGCAGCGCTGTGAGGGCTTGGACTCCGGAAGGCGACGCCGCCGCCGTTCTCGATGCGGTGACACCGCGATTGATCTTCAGCGGCACCAGCGAGAATATGCGCTCCCTGGGTCTGGACCTCATCGCTGCCGGCCGCGCCCGCGGCCTCCCCACCGTGGCGGCCGTGGATGCACAATCGAACGCCGCCGCGCGCTTCCGCGGCCTCGAAAGCGCGCCGCTGGCTTTCGCGCCCGATCACATCCTGGTTCCCGACGACGGCACCGCCCAGGCCTACACCGCGCTAGGACATGCGCAGTCCGAGATCACAGTGTGCGGCCACCCCCATTACGACAGCGTGCTCGAACGCCTGGTCGAATTGCAGGACGAAGGCCGCGATCACGTGCGTGCGCGCATCATCAAGGCCAAAGCCGCGGGCCCGGTAATCGTGTTCGCCGCAGAAATCTCTACCGGACTCTTTCCCGAGCAATATGTGCGTTCGTCCGAATACTCGCTCCACGGCAGCGGCCACTTTCACGGACGCACCGAGGTCGTGATCGAAGAGTTTCTCAGCGCCATTGCCCTCATGACGCCACGGCCGCACACGGTTCTAAGGCTTCACCCCAAGAACACCCGCGAGGAACTGGCGCCTTTTCTCGATGGATTCGACGAAATCAGCCAAGGCGGTCCAGGTCTCGATGTGGTGTTCGCCGCCGACGCGGTCTGCGGGATGACGTCGGTGCTTCTGGCCGAGGCCGCGGTTGCGGGCCGCCCGGTGCTCGCCATTCTGCCGCGCCGCGATGAGCGCGGCTGGCTGCCGCTGTTGATCCAGGATCAGATTGCCGTTGCCGAGACCCGGACCGAGCTCGAGGCCGCGCTCGGCACCCTGGTGGCAGGCGCCCGGATCCTACCGGTGACCATAGAGGCTGGCGCGGCCGAGCGCGCCGCGGCCGCCATTGCCCGCATCCTTCAAGTCAACCGCTGAAAGCCCGCGTGGGCCACCGGGCCGCGCAACTGGCTCTCGACCGTGTCGGTCTTAAGGGCGTCCGCCATGATTCCGAAGGCATCGGCACAGGCGGCGATATAGCCGTCCACATGGGCGTCGGTATGGGCGTACATGGCATAGAAGGCGTCCTTGGCCAAGTAGCCGCGATCGAGCATGAGCTGGGTGAACAGGGTGCGCAGCATGCGCGGATTGGGGGCGTCGAACGCCACATGACCCAGCGGGGGAATTCCGGATACCTCGACCTTGAGACCCGCGCTCTTGCCCGCCTCCAACCATCCCGCCAAGACCCGCTCCCCGATGCGCACCAGGTGTGCGCCGACATTCTTCTCCCGGTACTTGGTGACCGTCGCGACCCCGGCCGTGGGACCGATGCGTTCGGTCCAAGCCGTAGAGCTGATGAAGGTCTCTTGCGCAGCCGACATAACCGCATCGCGGCCGATGATGGCGGATATCGGGTAGCCGTTGCCCAGCGCCTTGGCGAACACCGCCATGTCGGGCTCCACGCCGAGCGTCATGTGAATCCCGCCTGGATTGAGGCGGAACCCAGCGGTGATTTCGTCGAACAGCAAAACCGCGCCGGTCTCGCTGGCAATCTGGCGTACGCCTTCGAGAAAGCCCGGCTGCGGCAGGTTGCGCACCGGCTCCATGACGATGGCCGCAAGATTGGCCCCGTGTTCTTTGACGACTTTCTTCAGGCCCTCGAGATCATTGTACTGGAACGGCTGCATGAGGCCCTTGAGCCCGCGCGGCACGCCCTTGGGCGCAAGGCCCGACAGCAGGTGGCCGTCCAACGCGCTGTCGTCGGCAAGGTTGGCGGAGAGGTACCAGTCGTGCCAGCCGTGGTAGCCGCAGAAAGCGATCACTTGGCGGCCGGTGGCGGCGCGGGCGATGCGCACCGCGATCGCCATGGCTTCGCCGCCGGAACGGCTGAACCGTACCATGCCGGCCCACGGATGCAGCTCCACCAGTAGCTCGGCGAGGCGCACTTCCTCCGGGCAGTTGAGCGTCGTCATGCTGCCGCCGTCGATGGCGGCCTTCACGGCCCCATCGACGTCAGGATCCGCATAACCCAGCACCGTGGAGCCGATGCCGCACAGGGACATGTCGATAAACTGATTGCCGTCGAGGTCGGTGATGGTCGCGCCCTTGGCGCTGACGTAATAGCCGGGCCATTGGCCGGGGGCGTACATCTCAGGCCGCTTGGACAAGAGCTGCGTGCCGCCCGGAATCAGCCGCCGCGCCTTCTCATAGAGCGCCTGGCTCTTGGCGGTATTCACCGGGGTCGGTTCGTTGCGGAGGGCGTGCGGCTTGCTGCTCATCTTAATGCTCACAGAAAAAAGGCTTTATGTGGGGGTTGTACCACGCTGTTATATCAGGACCGCCGCGCGCTGACGGCATTCTTCAGGCCGGCGGCGCCCGGTTTACCAAGAAATAATCTGCGAGCATTCGTGCCATCAGGCCGTGGGCCTTGGAATTGGGATGCGGGTCCGGAACGGTGACCCACAAGCTCGCGGGGGGTTCGCCCGCCACTGCAGGCAGGAGGTCCAGATATTCGATATTCTCCGCCTTCGCTACACCTGCCAGTTTCGCTGCGACATCGGTGAAAGGGTAGGGCTTGAGTTCGTGGAGCTCGGGAATATTGGTCATGACCAGGCGGATGCCGTGATCGCGACAATAGGTCGCGAGGCGTTTGATGTTGTCCTGGGCGGCGCTCCAGGCGGGCTGTCCGTCGCGGTAGAGCGCCGCGTAATAGTCTTGCCAGGCCGGACCGACGAGCAAGGTGCGCTTGAAAATATCCCAGGCGCCGCCGGCCACCGCATAGGCGTAAAAGCGGCGCGCATACCACGGCACCGGTGCGTAAGTCGGCGTGGGCTCGGCGTCGTTGATGAAGTAGTTCAGGACGACAATGTCGGGCTGCAAGGCGGCGCCGGACTTTAGAAAATAGGCCACCTCCATGGCGGTGTTGTAGTTGCCGACGCCGGTGTTGATCACTTCGACCGGACCGAACCCGCCGTCCTTCAAGTCCCGCTCCAGCGCGACCGACATGGTCTTGTCCTGGTCCACGCCCCAGCC
>CANISR010000072.1 GCA_947470105.1 Fidelibacterota bacterium
AAAGCGATGGGCGTATCCGTCCCAGCCTTCGGCCAGGCGACCCCGGGCGAGCTGGGTGAGGCCGCGATTGACCACCGCACCCATGTTGCGGGGGTCCAATTCCAGCGCGCGGTCGAACGCGGCGACCGCAGCGCTGCGGTCGCCAAGGCCCTCATAATGGTTGCCAAGGTTGTTCCAAGCGTCCGACCAGTCCGGCCTGAGGGTCAGAGCTGTGCGCACCAACGCAGCGGCGCGGCCGTGATCGCCGTTTTCGGAATGCAGGGTGGCAAACGCGTAATAGGTCTCTGCACTCTTGGGATTCAGCGAAAGCGCTTTTTCAAACGCCGTGCGACCTTCGGCTGTCAGGGCGGCGCGGGAGTCGGGCTTGGCCTTCGGCAGCAGTTCGGTCAGGCAAACTCCGAGGTTGTAGTAGCCGCGCTGATCGTGCGGAGAGGCGGCGATCGCGCCACGAAACATGTCCACGGCCTGATCGATGCGCCCCATCTTATGCAACACGAGTCCTGAATTCAGGAGCGCGTCGCCGTACGCCGGACGCAGCGCAATGGCCTTTGTGTAGGCGGCGAGTGCGTCCTGATTCCGGCCAAGGGCAGAGAGCACGATGGCGCGGTTGAAGTGAGCGTCCGCGGACGCCGGCATGGCGGCCACGGCGCGGTCCGACAAGGCTAGCGCCGCGGAATGCTGGCCACGGGCGGTAGCAAGGACGCTCTTGAGGTTCAGTGCGTCGCCATTGCGCGGATTGAGCTTGAGGACTTTGTCATAGAGTCCTTCGGCCTCCACGGCATTGCCCTGTTTGTGCAAGGCGACGCCGCGCAGCAGGAGATCCTGCCAGGAGTGTTTGTGGGCGCGTGTCACGATTCTATTTGCCGACGAATGTCTTCTCGAAGCCTTGCCGCGAGCGCACTGGCAACGCGCACCGCAAGCCCGGTCTCCCAAGCTTCCGGATCTCCTTCTCTCGCTGCAGCCGCGCGGAACAGCGTCGCCGAAGCGTACCACGGACAATCCTCGCGGCGTGCGAACCAATACCACATCACGCCCTTGGCATGCGGCAGCATGATCCAGGTGGCGACGCCCAACGCGCCGGCGATGTGAGCGGCGCTGTTGGAGCTGGTGATGACAAGATCCATCGCAGCCGCCTGAGCGAACGCGGCGTCGATATCGGCGACCGGATCCACCGCGGGATCCTGGAAAATGTCGACATTCAACTTGGCCGATGCTTCGGCGATCTCGGTGCTGCAATCGCCATACTGCAGATTCACGAAAAAGCATCCCGGCGTTTGCAGGATGGGCCCGAGGTTGAGGAGGCGCGCGCTTTTTGGAGGGCCCAGCTTATCGTTCTTGCTCCGCCACGCCAGACCGACGATGCGTCGGCCATTCGCGCGCGCTTCATACCGCGCGCGCATCTTTTTTCGCAGTTCACGGTCCGCCTTGAGATAGCCCCCGGCCGGGCGCGAAAAACTCTCGAAACTTGGGCGCAGGTATCGGCCGAGGCTGCCGGCGGAAATCTGAACGTCAAATGCGTCGGAGGGGAAGGCGGGGCGGTCGGAGTCCTCCCATCCTTTCACCGGAAGACCGGGAAAGGACCGCGCGAACACCGGCACGAGGCGCTTCGAACATTCAATGCTGCACCGGCCCGAACGGGCGGCCATATCTGGGATCATGCTGGCGTAGAGAATTTCATCGCCGATGCCCTGCTCGGTCCAGATCAGCACCGACTTCTTGCTGACGTCCTCGCCCTGCCAATGCTGGGGCGGCGCCGGCCGTCCGGGTGGGTCGCCGACGTCGAAGCGGTGATCGTAATAGGGCCAGCCTTCGTGAAACCGGCCTTGACGCAGGAGATTGACGGCGAAATTCAAGCCGGTTTGCGGGTCGGCGGGTTTGAGCGAAAGCGCCTTGTGGTGTTGCAGAACGGCGGCGAACAGCCATCCACGGTCGGCGAAGTTGGCGCCGATATTCGTATAGGCCTCGGCCAAGGTCGGATCGCGGGTCAGCGCGCGCTCGAACAGCGCGATTGCATCGAAGGGGCGGTCCTGGTCGCGGTAGAGATTGCCGAGGTTGATGTACGGCTTCAAAAAAGTTTCGTCTTCGGTGATCAGCTTGAGGTAGAGGGTTTCGGCCTCTGCGGTGTCGCCGTTGGCGGCGAGACTGACGGCGAGATTGTAGCGGACGATCTTGTCGTCCGGTCCAAGGCTAAGCGCTTCGCGGAGAGTCGCGACCGCGCGGTCGCGTTGCCCGTCCTTGCGCAAGAGTTCGCCGAGATTGTTGAGCATCTCGCGCCGCTCCTGGTCGCCCGCCCCGGCCTTCAGCGCTATGGCCGCCCGCAGGTGATCGATCGCCCTACCGTAGTCACCGCTGTCCGAGAGGGCCGAACTATAGGCGACCTGCGCGGGTGCGAACGCCGGGTTAAGGGAAACAGCCTGCGCAAAAGCCGCCGTAGCTTCATCGCGCGTCGTCAGCATATCTGCGCTGGGGAACGCGGCCATCTCGCGCAGGCACAGGCCGAGGTTGAAGAAGGCGCGAACATCGGGGCAGGCCTTCGCCGCGGCGCGGAAGGTGGCGACGGCATCCGCTGTTCGCCCGGCACGGTGGAGCACAGCGCCGGAATTCAGCCACGCCTCGAGGTGCGTGGGCTTTAGACGGATGGCGTGGTTATACGCGGCCAGCGCGTCGTCGCCGCGGTCAAGGGCGGCTAGCGCATTGCCTTTGTTGGCGTGGGCTTCCGCCATGGCCGGCGCGGCCTTGAGCGCGCGCTCAAGCAAGGCCAGCGCCTGGGCATATGCGCCGCGGCTTGTGGCGATGACAGCTTTGAGGTTCAGCGCATCGGCATTGGTGCGGTCGGTTTTGAGAACCTTGTCGTACAGCGCATCCGCCGCGGCCAGATCGCCCGCGCGGTGCGCCGCCACCGCTTGGTTCAAGAGAGCTGCCGGCGGTTGATGGGAGGACCGGCTCACAACGGAGGGCTCCCGCGCGCAAGCAGGGCCGCTGCCGCCGCGACCGGTTCCAGCTCCCAAGGCTGCGATACATCGTAACGCGACGCGCGGATCAACCTGGCGGAGGGATACCAAGGACTGTCGGCGCGGTGCAGGAACCAGTACCAGATCGTACCGGCGGCAAAGGGCAGAAGAATCCAGACCGGTTTGCCCATGGCGCCGGCGGCGTGGGCGGTGGTGTTGGATGTCGTGATCACCAGGTCCATCGCCGCCACCTGGGCCATGAAATCATCGGCGCTAACGCTCGAGTCCACGGTGGTGTCGTTCAGGATCTCCACGTTCAAGCGCTTGGCGACGTCGTCGAGTTCCGCGCGGCAGTCGCCGTATTGCAGGCTCACGAAGAACGCATCCACTTGCTCGAGGATGGGCGCGAAGTTCTCGAGCGCCGCGCTCTTCGCCGACCCAAACACAGGGTTCGTGCTGCGCCACGACAATCCGATGATGTGTCGGCCACCAGCGGCTGCGGCATATTTTTCGCGCAGCACCGCTGTCTTTTCGGGGTCAGCTTTAAGATATCCGTCGTGCCGCGGAAAGGCCGCGGCACTCGGGCGGAGGTAATGGCCAAGACTTGCGTTGGATTGCTGTACATCGAAACGCGTGCGTTGGGCCGCACTCTCGGCCACATCCTCCCGGGATACCACGCTCGCGCCGGGGAAAGATCTCTTGAAAACCGGCGCCATCCGGGGCGAGCATTGAATGCCGCAGGCGCGGGCTCTGGCGATGATATCCGGGATCATGTTTGCGAAAAGAATCTCGTCGCCCAAACCCTGCTCCGTCCAGATCAGGATGCTTTTATCGGCGAGATCCTCGCCTTGCCAATAGGCCGGCGGGGCGGTGTGCCGCTGGACGCGTTCGGTCGTGGCGTCGAACCGGGATTCAAACCCCGCCCATCCCGCGGTGAAGTCGGCAAGTTGAAGTTGGGCGACCGCGAGGGTTTTTCTCGCTTCAGCGCTCTCCGGTACAGCGCGCACCAGCGCTTCGAGGACGGCGAGACCGGCATGATGGAATCCCTGAGCCTGTATGATCCCCGCCACATTCACATGCGCGTTGATATGCACTGAATCATACGCCAGCGCGATTTCGTACGCGTCCATGGCCGCGTCCGGATCGGACATCAGTCTCAAGGTATCGCCGAGGATGACGTGGCCCTCGGCGTCGCGCGGTTCAAGGCGCAGGTATGTACGGTAGGCGTCCGCCGCCGCCGCCAAGTCGCCGAGGTCCCGGTAAGCGTGGCCAAGATTGAAGAAAGCTGCGGAAAGCGTGCTGTCGATTGCGATGGCGTTGCGGCAGCATTCCGCGGCCGCCGCGGGCTCATGGTCGGTGCGCCAGGCCGCGGCGAGATTCACCCAGCTGGCGGCGGAAGGATTTAGCTTCACCGCCTTTTCCATGAGCGGGATGGCGCCCTTGGCGTCGCCACGTTGCAGGAGCAGGGCGCCCAGGAGCCGCAAGGCGTCGGCGCCGGCGCTGTCGATCCTCAAGGCCTGGCGGTATCCGGCTTCTGCTTCCGCCAGGCGCCCGGCGAGGTGAAGCCGATGCGCCGCTTGCACGATGTGCTCGGAGTCTTTCTTAGGATTCCCCGCCTTCGAAGTCATGGCCGGTCCTTGCCAGACGCGCCGTTGGGCCAAGCCTCGACGAATTCGACCAACGCGCCGGAGGCCGCGTCGAGCACCGCGTCCCAGTCGCCGCGCGTGGTTTGTCGGAACAGCCGCATGCTTGGATACCAAGGGCTGTCGTCGCGTGCGAGGAACCAGTGCCAGAGCGATCCCAGACCTACAGGAAGGAATGTCCATACCGGCACGTTCAGCGCGCCGGCCATATGCGCAGTTGTGCTCGACGTAGAAATCACCAGATCCATGGCGCCCACCTGAGCGGCGAAGGCGTCAAGATTGATCAGCGGATCAATCGTATGGTCCGATAAAATCCGGACACCGAATTTATCGGCGGCAGCAGCGATCTCGGCGGCGGTGTCGCCGTACTGCAGATTGACGAAGGTAGCACCCGCCACATGCAGCAACGGCCCCCATTGCGCCAGCGGCAGTGACTTGGTGTCGCTCATGACCGCGCCGTCGGCGCGCCGCCAAGAAATGCCGATGAGGGGGCGGCCCGCCCGACCCGCGCCGTATTTCTGCCTAAGCGCATTGACGAGCTGAGGGTCAGGGCTCAGATATCCAGTATGCCTTGGGAAGTCCGCGAAGCTGCGCCGGGACCATGCCGCGGCGTCCGACAGGCAAATCCGCCCGTCCTTAAAGGACGCGAGCTCCGGTGCCGGGGGTGTGGTGAGGGCGCAAACGGTCACCTGCGGAAATGACCGCGCAAAAAGCGGCGCGAGCCGATAATCGCATTCAAGGGCGACCTCAGCTCCGGTGCGGACGAGATCGGGAATGAGTCCGGCGAACAGGATCTGCTCGCCGACCCCCTGGTCGGCCCAGGCGGCGATCCGCATGCCCGCGGTCGGTGGCTTTTCAAGCCTTGGGCCCTTGGCGCGCGCTCCCTCGGCGTTGGCGCCGATTTCGAAACGGCCGGCGTACAGCGGCCAGCCTTCCGTCAACCGGCCGAGCGCCAGCAGCGAGCTTCCCCGCCCGTAACGCAAGACAGCGTCGTCTGGACTGGACTCAAGCGCTTGGGCGTAGGTCGACAGCGCGTCGCTGTGACGACCCATGCGTTGAAGCGACGCCGCAAGGCTGCCAATGACGGCGCCGCCGGGCTGTGACGCGATGAGATCACGGTAGTAAGCGCTTGCGGTTTCAAAGTCGCCGATCCGTTCGCAGGCGTACCCTGCCAGCTCCAGGCTCGAGGGGCGTCCCGGTTCCGACATAAGGGCTTTGCGCGCCATGACCAGGGCTTTGTCCGGGCGGTCCGCGGCGAGCGACAACCGCGCAAAATCGTCAAGCGCCTCCGGCCACGCGGGGCGCAGCGTAATTGCCGCATTCAAGGCGCCGGCGGCGTCGCTGAGCAATCCTGCCGCCAGGCGACAGCGGCCGACGTAGAGGAAGGCGACGGCGCTGCTGGAATCACGCTTGAGGACGTTTTTGAACGCATAAAGCGCGTCGGACATGCGGCCGGCGCCGTAGAGCGCCATGCCGAGATTGGTGAGGAGTTCAATGTCTTCGGGCTCAAGCGCGGCCGCACGTTCCAGATATTCGACGGCATCGGCGAACCGGTTCTGCTTTAGAGCGATCGCGCCGTGCAGCGCCCAGCCTGCGGCGCTCTCAGGCGTCTGAGCGAGCAACGCAGCGCACGCGGCCTCGGCCTCGGCCAATTGCCCGGCGTCGTAGAGCGCTAGGATCCGCGGGAGTTCATCCATATGGGCCTGTCAGCCCGCGAACAACATGCGGTCGCGCTCGGCGACCCAGAGGTCGGCATAGCCACATGTCTTGTAGGCCTCGAAGTACGGTCCGCCCTCGGTGAAATGCAGCAGCGAAACCTGCTCGGCCGGCAGCATGGGGTCGTAGTCGACCAGGTGATTCCAGCGGGGCGGGAGATCGCCGATCAGGGCGTCATCGCCCAGCCATTTGAACTGGTGCAGCTCCAGGCCCGAAGCGGTGTTGACGTAATCGGCGGTCAGCGCCCGGCATTTGGCGTTATTGAACAGGATCACGCTGGACCAGTTCTTCTTTTCATACGGCCGCTGCGGCTGCTCGAGGAATTTGACGGTATCGGCGGGCTTATGGTCGTGCTTGACCACCTGGACCGCGTAGCGGTCATCGCGCAATGCCCAGAGTTTGGCGATGTCGTCGAGCATAAGCATGTCGCAATCACAGAACAGGCTCCAACCCTCGAAGCCGGATAGCAGCGGGGTCAAGAACCGGCTGAAGGAAAAGTCTGTCGACTGCAGCGGATGGCGTTCGCGCCAGAGAACCTTCTTCAGTTGCGACAGCATCAAGGGCGCGATGCTCACAGGCTCGGAGGCCCGCGCGTTGATGCTGTGCGAAAACACGTTGAAGGCGACGGCCTCCCGCGGATCGTAGCCGATGAAAACTTGAATCATGTCACGACGTCCTGGCTTTTACCCAGTCTCCCAAATCTCTGCCGCAGCGTTCGATCACCGGCCCCCATCCCTCGGGATGGCTATCGAGCAGGCGCACTGAGGAATACCACGGGCAATCGGTCCGGTCGCGGAACCAATACCACATGCGCCCGCGACCTTGCGGCGGCATCACCCATGTAGGTACGCCCAGGGCGCCCGCAACATGGACGGTGGTGTTGCTGACCGAAATCACCAGGTCCATGGCCGCGACCTGAGCGGCAAAGGCGTCCATGTCCTTAAGCGGGTCCACATCCGGGTCCTGCACGATTTCAACCCCGGTCTGGGCCTTGATGTCCGCGAGCTTCGCCGTCCAGTCGCCGTATTGGAGGTTGACGAATGTGACCCCTGGCGTCCGCAGGATCGGGTGCCAGTCGGCGAGGTTGACGCTCTTGAGCCAGCCCACTTCGGGGTTTTGGCGGCTTGACCATGAGATGCCGATCACAGGCGCGCCTGGGCGCAGGGCCGCATAGCGCCGGCGCAGCGCCTCCCGGCGGGCGCTGTCTGCAATCAGGAACGAGGACCGTGCGGGGAAGTCCGCGAAGCTGCGGCGGAATGCCCCGCCCAGGTCGGACAGAGACATCTGGCAGGCGATATCCGGTGTCGTGGCGGCCTTGGGCAGGGGCTCCTTGCGCTCCTCCACCAGAGCTTCCGGAAACGACCGGCGCATGAGAGGAACCATCCGTTCCGAGCATAGCAACACGACCTGCTTCGCCGTCGCGGCGGCATCAGGCACCATACTGGCGACGATAATCTCGTCACCGATGCCCTGCTCGGTCCAGACCACGATCTTCTTGCCGGACAGGTCCTGGCCACTCCACGGTGGCAACGGGATATTCCTGTAGGGCGCCATGTTCGGTCGCTGCAGCCGCCAGGAAATCTCGGGCCAGCCTTCCTCAAACCGTCCAAGGGACAGCAGAATGAGGGCCAGATTGTAGTGCGCGTCCACTAGACCAGGGGCCGCTGCGATCAGGTCGCGCAACACCGCGATGGCCGCGTCGGGTTCGCCGGCATCATTCAAGGCGCCCGCGTAGTTCAAAGCGATTGCGTTGCGGGTGGTCTCGTCGGCGCCGCGGCTTTCCGTGAACGCCTGCCCGAGTTCACGCCGCGCCTCTGCCCCATGCCCGAGCTGGGCCAGGGCCTTGCCGAGGTTTGCCCGCAATTCGACAGCGGATGAATGGCGCAGGCCTTCCTGAAAGGCGCCGACGGCATCCTCGAACCGGCGCATTAGATTAAAAATCCGGCCCTTAATATTGTGGGCCAGCCAGTAGCCGGGATCGGCGGCGATCGCCTGGTCGGCGAGCGCGAGCGCGGCTTGCGGATCGACGGCTAATTTGAGTTCCGCGATCCAGAAAAGGCCTTCGGCGGCATGCCCCGGTTCTTCGGCGAGGCGGCGATAGAACGCTTCGGCGTCGCCGGGGCGGCGGATCTTAATCAAGGCCTGGGCCATGGCGCGCAGGTAGCCCGCGGGCTCTGCGGCGCCGCGCGCCGCAGCCATATCGAGCACCGCAAGGCCGGCGTCGCGGATCACATCGGACCAGGATCCGTCCAGCCGCTGTATGAAGCTTCGCATGGCCGGGTACCACGGGCACGGCTGGTGCTGTGCAAGCCAATACCACCTGCGGCCGCGCGCGAGGGAGGCGGGCAACATGCAGAGGGTCGGAATACCCAGTGCGCCGGCAACATGCGCAGCGGTGTTGCTGGAGGACACGACCACGTCCATCGCCGCAACCTGCGCCGCGTAGCTGTCCATGTCCTTCAGCGAATCAATAGTCTCGTCTTGAATTACGGTGACGCCAAAGCCGCTCTTTACGGCTGCGAGATCGGTGTCGCAATTGCCGTATTGAAGATTCACGAACACCGTGCCGGGAACGTGGAGGATGGGTCCCCATTCGAGAACATTAAGCGATTTGTCCGCGCCGTTGACCGGCGCAACGCTGCGCCAGGAAATTCCCACTACAAGTTTCTTGACGTCCCCGCAGGTATATTTCGACCGCAGCCGGTCGCGCAGGTCCGGGTCCGGCTTCAGATATCCCGCATGAGCGGGAAAGGATGCGACACCGGGCCGTAGCCATTCTCCGGCGCTGCCGAGGGGAGCATGAACGTCGAGGCCTCGCAATTCGGCGGCGGTGAGGTCACGGTCGAAAACCTCGGCCTTTGGAAACGACCGGCGCAGCAACGGCGCGAGGCGGGGCGAACATTGGACGACGCAGCGTTGAGCTTGGTCGACGACATCCTGAATCATGTTCGCGTACATGATTTCATCGCCGGGCGCCTGTTCGGTCCACACGAGGATGGCGAGGCCTGTGAGCGGTTCACCATGCCACAGTGGCAGGGGATAATCTTTGGCACGGACTGTGTTTTCCGAAGACTGGAAGCGGAAGCGGTATTCGCGCCAGGCTTCGCCCAACCGATCAAGGCCGAAAAGGGCCTCCGCGGCCATCACGTGGAGTAGCGCATGATTGGGCGCAAGCCGCAGTGCGGCCACTGCAGCGGTCAGTAAGGCGCCTGCGTCGTTGCCGAAGCGCTTGGTGCGTGCAAGCTCCACATGGGCCTCGATGTTGCGCGGATCGACCCGGATGGCCGCTTCGAAGCAACCGGTGGCTTCCTCGATGCGGCCCAGGTTTCGCAACAGGAGTCCCAGGTTGATCTGGGCGACGGGCGGCGATGGACGGAAAAACACCGCACGCCGGAAATGATGCTCGGCGCCCACCGCATCGCCGCTTTGGGCCAGGATGATCGCGAGGTTGAGGTGGGCGTCGG
The DNA here is from genome assembly GCA_947470105.1 of Fidelibacterota bacterium. Taxonomy (GTDB): domain Bacteria; phylum Pseudomonadota; class Alphaproteobacteria; order Rhodospirillales; family Rhodospirillaceae; genus SHVO01. The sequence continues at coordinate 9,775 of CANISR010000072.1, forward strand.
GAAAATTGTCCCTGACCGCCAGCGCTGCCTTGATGGACGCCGCGCCGTCGCCGCCCTTGCCGCTCTGGTTCAGAATCAGTCCCAGCAAATGCAAAGCGTCGGCGTCGCGCGGATTTTTCTTCAGTACCTTGCGGTAGCTACGTTCCGCGCCGGCGAGATCGCCACTGCGATGGCAGGCGACGCCCTCCTGAAGCAAGCGCGCAGTTTCCGGTGTTGGTTGCAAGGACGCCATACCTTTAACGTTCCGCCGCACTGCCGAGCGGCGCATTCGTCCACGCAGCCAAGGCTTGGCCGACGTCGCGGAACACTGTGTCCCATGGCCCGGCCGGGGTCTGACGGAATAAACGAAGACGGAGATACCATGGGCTATCGGTGCGGTCGACGAACCAGTGCCAGGGCCGGCCGCGGTTGGACGGAATCATCGCCCAGGCCGGGCATCCAAGGGCGCCGGCGAAGTGAACGGTGGTGTTGCTCACGGAGACGGTCAGGTCCATGGCCGCAACCTGAGCGGCGAAGCTGACCAGGTCGCGCATCGGGTCGACCGTGTCATCGGCCACGACGTTGACGCCGAACTCACGGGCAAAGGTCGACAGGTCTTCGCGGCAGTCGCCGTACTGCAGGTTCACGAAGGTGATGCCGGGCACTTTCAGGATCGACGCCCAGTGCATCAGATTCGGATTCTTCTCCGCTTCCGCACCTGGGCTCTTACTGCGCCAGGAAATGCCGACGATGCGTTGTCCTCCGGCGACGGCCGCGTACTTGGCGCGCAGTGTCGCGGTCAGGCCGCCGTCCGCGGTGAGATAGGCCTTGCCCGGAAAGGCGGCGAAGGATGGGCGTAACCAGCGTCCCAGTTCCGACACGGACGCCTGGAAGCTCACGCCGGCCTTGAGCGCGGGATCAACAGGTCCGCTGTCGGTGGGGATGAAGCCGACCGCCGGGAAGGCATTGCGGAACAGCGGTACGAGGCGCGCCGGGCATACCAATACAACGGCTGCACCCTGGGCCAGTAGGTCGGGAATCATCGAGCCCAGCAAAAGCGCTTCGCCAAGCCCCTGCTCGGTCCAAACCATGATTTTTTTGCCGGCGAGCGGCTCGCCCTGCCAGTAAGGATACTTCAGGCGGCCAAACATGCCGTAGCTTTCGCGCCGCTTGAAACGCCACACCAGTTCCGGCCAGCCCTCTGCGAAGCGGCCGAGCGACAACAGTAAGCCGGCGCGCTGATAATGGTTGTCGGCGTTGTCGGGTTGCAGCGCGGCGACCCTGTCGTAAAAAGGCAACGCAAGCTCAGGTTTGCCGCCGATTTCGGTGAGCGCGCCGAGGTTTTGCAGGGCGCTTGGCAGATCGGGTTGGAGGGTGAGCGCGCGCCGGATACATGCCTCGGATTCAGGATACACTTCGCGGCGAAGCAGCAGTCCCCCCAAGTTGTTGTGGGCGTGAGCGTCGTTGGGCGCCAGCGCCACAACTTTGCGAAAGTGACGTTCGGCATCGGCCAGGCGCCCGAAACTCATATAGGCACTGGCCAGGTTCACATGCCCGTCCTTGAGGTCGGGCTTCAACGCGACGGCCTTACTCATGAGTTCAAGCCCCTGAGCATTGCCCTGCTGACTCAAGATCGCGCCGAGTAAATTCAAGGCGTCCACGTTCTTCCCATCGGCGGCCAGTACCTGGCGGTAGCCGTCCTGCGCGGCGGCAAGGTTGCCGCTGCGGTGAAAAGCCAGCGCGTTTTGCACCAAAGCCGCTATGCGCGCGGTCATGGCGTGGCCCAGTGCTGGAGCGCTGCAGCAGCTGCGACGACCGGCTCTGTCCACGATCCCGGCACGCTTTGACGAAACAGGCGCGCGGACGGATACCACGGGCTATCCTCACGGCCGCGGAACCAGTACCAGTGCGCGCCCGGGCCCGTCGGCGTGAGCGCCCACACCGGCTTACCCTGTGCGCCGGCCACGTGAACGGTGGTGTTGCTGACCGAGATGACGAGGTCCATGGCGGCGACTTGCGCGGCAAAGGGATCGAGGTCCCCGGACGAATCGATGGTGGGATCGACGACGATGTCCACGCCAAGCGCTGTACGCGCGGCGCTGATATCCGCGCTTATTTCGCCGTACTGCAGTGATACGAAGGTGACGCCGGGAGTACCCAGAATAGCGCCCCAGAGGCTGATGTCCGCCGATTTGAACCGGCCGGTGGCGCCGCTGGCGCTGCGCCAGGAAATGCCCACCAGACGATTGGACGTCCCCGCGGCGTACCGCGCACGCAATTGGGCCGTCAGGGCGGGATCGGCTTTGATATATCCACCATGGGCCGGGAAATGTGCAAGCGTCGGGCGCAGCATCTGCGCTGCGTCGATCAAGGCAAGCCGGACATCGAATGCGCCGGTGATCTCTGCGCCGAGGGGAACAACTTCAAGTGTGGGGCCAAGGGCGGAAAAAGACCGCTCAAAAAGTTTTTGCAGACGCGGCGCGCACACCAGCGTCACGTGCGCCGCGTCCTTGACCAGTTCGGGCAGCAGGCTTGCGAACATGATCTCGTCGCCCAGACCATATTCACCCCAGATCAGGGCCCGTTTACCGGTAAGCGGCTTGCCGTCCCACGGCGCGCCTCTACTGAGGTCGACAGCGCCGCCCAAGGCCTTCACCCGTGCGCGATACTGCGGCCACGCCTCGTCAAGGCGGCCCAAAATCAGGAGGGTGAGCGCGCGGTTGGCCACGGCGGCGGCCATGCTTGGCTTGATTGCAAGCGCGGCGTCATAATCGGCGAGCGCGCCTTCGAAGTCCCCGGCGAATCGCCGGGCGCTACCGCGGTTGAGGTAGGCAGCCTCGAAATTTGGATGGCGTGAAAGGGCGCGGGTTTGAACCGCGATGGCCTGGTCCAGCTCTCCCCGCAGTTCATGGATGCGCCCCAAGGCGGTCAGCATTCCGGGATCTTCCGGCACACCGACCAGGGCCTGGCGGAGAACCGCTTCGGCTTCTTCGAGGCGATTGAGATCAATCAGCGCCTCGCCGAGATGACCGGTAATAAGTGGATCGGCGGTCTTGAGGCTCAGGGCATGGCTATAGGCCGCGACAGCGTCCTCAGTACGCCCTTGCTTGTGCCGGCTCACGCCGAGCCAGCGCCAGGCTTCGGCCGCGCCCGGAGCGATCTTCACGGATTCGGTGAGAATGCGTTCGGCATCGGCGTATCTTTCGCCCATCCCCAGGATCGTTCCGAGCGCGACATAAGCTGGTGCATACGCGGGATGGCGCTTGATGGTGGCTTGCGCGACGGCTTCGGCCTCGCCCAGCATGCCGCACATGATCAGTGCGGTGGTGAGGCGGTCAGCGGCATCGGGCGCCCCAGCCTTCGCAGCGCGGCGGAAGTAGGGCAGGGCTTTCGCCGGCTCCCCGGCATGAATCCACGCCGTTCCTAACGCATCGACCGCTGGGGCGAAGTCACGGCGCAGCTCGAGTGAGCGTTCAAGGGCCGGTATGGCCTCGCGGCCGCGGGAAAGCTGCACGTAGGCCGCGCCCAGAAGATAGAGGAGTTGGGCGTTCTTGGGCTGTTCGACGGCCAACGCTTCATAGCGCAGGGCCGCATCCGCCAGGCGCCCAGCTTTGTGCAGCTCGGTGGCGTCGCGGAAGGCTTGATCGAAGCGGGATTGCGCTGCGAGGGGTGGTGAGGCCATCGGGAATAAATATACGAAAGCTCAGAACAACGTGCGGAAAAGTGAGTGCCGGCTTGCCGCGAAAACGTTGCGACAACGCAAAAGGCAAGAGCGGCGCGGCGATTCCATACTTAAAGCGCGCCGCTCTAATCGCTTTCGATGCCGGTCTGGCCCGCGACGCGGATGATTTCCTCGACGCTGGTTTCGCCCTGCCAGACCTTGAGCAGGCCGTCCTCCATGAGGTCGCGGAAGCCATGTTTGCGCACCGCCTGCTGCAGTTCATGCATCGGCCGCTGGTGCAGCACCATGTCGGCAACCTCGTCGTTGAGCACGGCGACCTCGTAGATGCCGAGACGGCCGCGGTAGCCGGTGTGCTGGCACTTCGGACAGCCGCGAGCCTCAAGCCACTGCGGCTCGCCCTTGAACAGACCGGGGAAGTTCTTGTTGAGGCCCTCGCATTTTTCGCGTACCGCGAGGGACGGCGCGTGCGGTGCTTTGCAGTGAACACATAACCGGCGCACCAGGCGCTGTGCCATAACTTCGCGCACCGACGATGCCACCAGGAACGGTTCCAGGCCCATGTCGATGAGGCGGGTAAAGGCGCTGAGCGAGTCGTTGGTATGCAGAGTGGAGAACACCATGTGGCCGGTGAGTGACGCCTGCACGGCAATCTGGGCCGTCTCAAGGTCGCGGATTTCCCCGATCATGATCACGTCCGGGTCCTGGCGCAGGATCGAGCGCAAAGCACGGCCGAAGGTGTAGCCGATGTCGGCCTTGGTCTGGACCTGGGTGACGCCGGGGATGTTGTATTCCACCGGGTCCTCGACGGTGATGATCTTGCGCTTGCCGTCCTTGATGTGTTCGAGCGTGGCCTTCAGCGTGGTGGATTTGCCCGAACCGGTGGGTCCGGTCACCAGGATGATGCCGTAGGGTTCCTGGGCCAGCTTGCCGAAGGTTTCCAAATGGTCCGGCGCCATGCCGATTTTGGCCAGCGAGAACTGCTTATGCTCCTTCATCAGAAGGCGCATGACTATGGATTCGCCGAATACGCCCGGCAGGCAGGAGACGCGGATGTCGAGGTCCTTGCCGCTGATCCGCATGCCGATGCGGCCGTCCTGGGGCAAGCGGCGCTCCGCGATGTCGAGGCCGGAGATCAGCTTGATTCGCGACGCCACGGCGTCGAAGCGCGAGCGTGGCAGCGTCAGGCGGCTTTGCAGCACGCCGTCGATGCGGTAGCGGATGTCGAACTCATGCTCGCGCGGCTCCACGTGGATGTCGGACGCGGCCTCGCCGACGGCCTGGGCCATGGCGTTGGAAACCAACTCCACCACCGGAGCTTCCTCGGCCAGTTCGCGCAAGAGGGCGACGTCGCCTTCGTAGTCCTTACCCGCCGACGAGATCTCGCGGCGCACCAGGTCGATCATGAATTCCAGGTCGCGGTTGCGGATCAGCCACCACTGGATCTGTTTGTCCGGGAAGGCGGAGATCAGCGCTTCCTGCAGGCTGGGTTTGAGCGGGTCGCGGCTGATGCAGTTGATCACGCCGGCGTCGCCGGCCCAGGCCAGCGCGGCCTGATCCACCCACCAGTCGGTATCGATGCCTGAGGCCTGCAAGGTCGCCACGTAGATCGCGGGGTCCTGAGGCATGCGCTCGTTGGACATGATGTCGATGCCGAGCTGGGCCGACAGGCCTTCGAGAACGGCGTCTTCGGACACCGCCCCGATGCGCACCAGGATCCCGCCCATGATGCCGCCGAAGGTGGACTGGAACGACAACGCCTTGGCCACGTCGGCTTCGCCGATGTAGCCGCGGGCCAGCAGGATCTGCCCCAAGGGAGGCTGAATATCCTGGGCCTCAGGAGTGATGGCCGCGGCGAGGGCTGTCGAGACCGTCATATCCGGTGCGGGTTCCAAGGAGTGGGGCAGGGTGAGGGCTTGCATGCAGCTGTCTTTATCATCGTAAGGCTGCATCCGTAGTTTAACAGAGTGTGAGAAACATATCTTGCCGAGTTGCTAAAACGAGGGAAAATCCCGCCGAATCCAGGCTTGGACGCCGATGCGCGCGCGCCTGCCCTTGCACACGGGACTTACAAGTTTGTAAGAGATAGCCGCGGATCGGATGGACTGGTTTCTACTTTGGCTTGGAATCGCGGTGAAGAACCTCGCGCTGGTGTTAATTGCAATCATTCTCGGCGGCTTGCTGTCCGAGGGCGCGTTCCGCATGGCCGGCTTCAAGCCGCGCTCTATAAACATCAACCGGTTTTTCGTTCCCGGCGAAACGTCCTGGTCGGTGCCGGACCCGGAGCTGGGATGGATCAATAAGCCCGGCACGTCGCGCTCCATCGAGGAGGGCGCCGTCCAGATGACCTTCTGGGACACGGGCCGCCGGGCGACGCGCGCCGACCCCACACCGCCGGCGGGTGGCGTGCCGGTGATGATCATCGGCGGCAGCAACGCCCAGTCCTACGGCGTGACGGACGAGGAGACCTTTGCCTATCGTCTGGGCCAACGCTATCCGCAACTCTCGATCGAGAATTTCGGCAACGGTGGCTACGGCACCGTGCAGGCCTTGATGCTCGCGGAGCGGGCCTACAAGAATTTTTATAGGGACATCAAACCCAAGCTCATCGTGCTTGCCTTCGATGACGCGCACATCATGCGCAACGTCGCCGACCAGTCATGGATCTTCGCGATCTCCGATTCCGAAGGCCGCTATATCGCACCGCCCCATTACCGGCAGAAAAACGGCGCGCTGGAATTCCATCCTTTCCAAACCATTGGTTTCTGGCCGCTTGAAACGCACTCGGCCGCGCTAACCGTTGTCCATAATGTCTGGCTGCAGTCGTTCGCCTATAACACCAAGGATCAGGCGGTGCCGGTGACACGCGAGGTCATCGCCCGCACTGCCGCCTTCGCCAAGGCGCAGGGCGCCATGTTTGCGGTCGCCGTGCTGGAAGACCGTACCCAGGCAACACCCGCCTTGTTTCAAGACGCGGCCTTTCCCCATGTGGATTGCAGCGCGCTGGGGCGCTCCGATCCAGCGCACTATTTCCTCGGCGGCAACAGCCACCCCAACCGCCTGCTGCATGTGCATTTCACCGACTGTATCGGCGCATGGCTGGACAGCGACGTGCTCCCTAAGCTGGAATCCGTGAAGTGAAGAAGTTTTTTGCCAATTCCGCGTTGCTGCTGGTAACGGTGGCCGTGATGGCCGGCGTGTTTGAGATCGCCTGCCGCACGGTGGCGAACACCGGCATGCAGTACGACATCGAAATGTGGAAATACGCGACCGCCATAAAGCGCATCGCGTCCGATCCCGCTGTGGGTCATGAGCATACGCCCGGCGCCTCCGCGCACCTTATGGGCAGCGACGTCTCCATCAACAGTTTGGGTTTGCGTGATCACGACATCGCAGCCAAGCCGGACGGCGTTACCCGAATTATGATGCTTGGCGATTCCATCGTCTTCGG